>CAZZKA010000055.1:0-15429 GCA_964654745.1 uncultured Bordetella sp.
ACTCGGCAAGCCGACCCCGCGTTACTCACCGAACTTTCGCGCCAGGCGGTGAGCGGCGGGCGGGCGCATACAGGGGCGGCGTTATTCGGACTTTTTGAAACGGCCGCCGCACTGAGCCGCGCCTTGGGCGAACTGTTTGACCAGTACGATGTGATGCTCACGCCGGCGACCGCCGCCTGGCCCTGGCCGGTCGAACAGATGTTTCCCGCCAGAATCGATGGCAGACCGGTAGGCCCGCGCGGCCACGCGGTCTTTACCGCCTTCGTCAACGTAGCCGGCTTGCCGGCAGTGGCTTTGCCGTGCGGACGCTCCCGCTCGGGTCTGCCAAACGGCATGCAATGTGTCGCGAGATGGGGAGACGACGCCCTGCTCGGAGCCCTGGCACACCAGTGGGAGTCTGCCTATGCCTGGCGTCATCATTGGCCCGACCTCCTCAACGCGGGGACCTGACGCAGGGCAACCACCTCATCACGTTGCGGAGCACCTGAAGAAGACCGCTCGGCAATCGCCCTCCATGAACCAGCATCCACGCGACAGCAATTAACCTAGTGCAAACAGATCGCGGACCCAACGATCCACGGGCTGCGACAAGGCCGGCGCACGCCCCGCCTGCTCCGCGATTGCCGCGCGAAGGCGGGTGATCGAGGCAGCAAGCCCAGGCGCATCGGCCGCAGCGAGATCCTCGATTTTTTGCAGAACCCTGGCGGGCTCAAGCGGGCGTGCGGGACTGCCCAGCGCGGCTTCGCAAAATTCGCTCAGCCGCTCACCGCTTTGGAGTTCGAGGGTGACCTTCGCCGGACGGTCGAGCGGCCAGGGTTTGACCTCGGGCAGGAGCGAGAGCCGGACGCGTTGGCGAAGTGCGAGGATCGCCGGGTCGCGCAGACTCACATCAAAAAAATTGTTGGGATCGTCGGCACCGTGAACAAGCGTCGCCGCGACCGCATGCGGGATTGAGAACTTTGCGCCCAGCGTCGTCTCAGGGGCTGCGTTGTCAAAATTCATGGCCATCGCCGAGCCTTCGACGACCACCTCTCGAATCCTCGCCCCGCCGCGCAGTTCAGGCCGGGCAGCGAGAATTGACTCGATCGCTTCCATCGCCGCGTGGGAGTGGTGACAGGCTCCGTAAAGCTTGTGGTAACCGTCACAAGTGGTCCATTCGACCCCCAAGCCGACCACCAGCTCATCAGGCCTTGCTTCGGCCGCGAGCCCTCGGCTGAAGACATCGTAGGGGCCGCCAGGGGTGCCGGCAACGCCCAGTTTCGCAAGGTCACAAGCGAAGATGCCGAGCCAGGACCCTGCGGCAGGCCAGGCGTTGCGCACCAGCGCTCCGTCGATCGGGTGGCTGTAGGGCCCCGGCGAAGCCATACTCGCGGCCGCGGTAAGCGCTCGATGAAGACACGCCGAATCATAGTTGCGCAAGAGCGCAAGTCCGGCCGTTGCACAAACCGTATTCCATACGCCATGCGGATGCAGACGGGGTAGTGTCCCGTGCCACGCGCGCGCGAAGCGCGTCCCGATTTCGTAAGCGCCCACAACCGCCCGAAGCATCTGAGCGAGTGACAGCCGGTGGGCTTCGGCTGCGGCCAAGATCAGCGGCTGGCTGAGCGCCCCCGGATGCACGGCGGTACGCGTGTACCCGTCATCAAGCTCGTTCCAGGTGCTGGCGAGCCCGTTACCTACCGCCGCCTCGGCCATGCCGACTCGGGGTGCGCCGCGCCGGAACAATGTGGCCTCGCCCTGGCGCGACTCGCTTATCAGTTGTTGGTGATAGCCGCGCAACTCCGGTTCCTCACCGGCAGAAATCATCGCAGCGAGGTTATCGCCGAGTATCAATACCGCCTGCGACAGGACTCGCTCGGGGAGCATCTCGGTGCTGAGCGAGACCGCCCATGAACAGATCTGCGCGAGGCGCTCAGCGACCTGCTCGCGAGTCGCGTCGTGCGCGTCCGCCACGCTCACGCCGCCTTGGCCGGCGTTGCAGCGCGAATTGCCCGCCAGACCTTCTCAGCGGTGAAGGGCATCTCCAGCCCGGTGACGCCGAGCGGGCCCAGGGCATCGAGCATGGCGCTGGTGATGGCGGCGGGCGCGCCGATGGTACCCGACTCCCCGCAGCCTTTTGCGCCGAGCGGATTGTGAGTGCACGGTTGCGACTCATCGGTCTCGGACACAAACGCAGGCAGGACATCTGCACGGGGCATGGTGTAGTCCATGAACGACCCGGTGTAGAGCTGTCCGGTCTCCCGGTCGTATACCGCCGATTCAAACATCGCCTGGCCGATACCCTGCGCAATCGCGCCGTGCACCTGCCCTTCGACTACCATGGGGTTAATCACCGTGCCTATGTCGTCGACGACGATGTAGGACAGCAGGCGCGTCACACCGGTTGCCGGGTCAATTTCCACCTCGCAAGCCTGCGCGCCGTTGGACCAGGTCAGGTTGGGCGGATCAAAAAATGCATTCACATGCAGTACCGGCTCCATGCCCGGAGGCAGGCTATGCGCGTAGGTCACAGCCTGGGCAACCTGCGCCCAGGTCACCACTGCGTCGGTTCCTGCCACGCGAAACTCACCCGCGCCGTCGACTACCCTGTGCTCAACATCGTCGGCAGACGCCTCGAGCATGTGGGCAGCAACCTGCCTGGCCTTGGCGAGCAGCTTGTCGGCTGCCATGTAAATCGCCGAACCCGCGATCACCATCGAGCGCGAACCGAACGTTCCAGTCCCGTAGGGGACCCTGCCTGTGTCGCCCTCGACCAGCTCGATCATGGAAAGCGGAACACCTATCTTTTCGGCCAGCACCTGCGGGAAGGTGGTCGCGTGCGCCTGGCCATGGCTGTGCGTGCCGCACATGACCAGAAGGCTGCCATCGCAGCCCACACGGATATCGGCCGAATCGAAAAAACCGGCGCGCGCGCCGAACATTCCCGCGTATTTCGACGGAGCGACGCCCGAACTCTCCACGAAATAGCACACTCCAAATCCGCGAATCATTCCCCGAGCGGCTGCCTCCTCGCGGCGTTTTTCGAAGCCGGCATAGTCGGCGAGTACCAGTACACGATCGAACAGCTTCACAAAATCGCCGGTGTCATACACCGGCCCCACCGGGGTCGAATAGGGCATCGCCGCCGCAGGGATGAAGTTTTTACGGCGTAGTTCCATGCGGTCAAAACCCAGGCGACGCGCGGCTTCCTCGACCAGGCGCTCCAAAACGAAGCACGCCTCGGGGCGACCCGCACCGCGATAGGCATCGGTCGGCACGGTATTGGTGAACATCGCACGAACTTCGGCATGGATCGCCGGAATGCGGTAAGGCCCCGACAACACCGCCGTGTAGACGGTCGTCGGCACCGCCGCCCCGACCGTCGAAACATAGGCCCCTACCGCAGCGAGGGTGGAAACGCGCACCGCGAGGAATCGGCCATCGCGGTCGAGCGCGAGTTCGGCGTGCGTGACATGGTCCCTTGCGTGGTAGTCGCTGACGAAGGCTTCGCTCCGGGTCGATACCCACTTGAGCGGACGCTCAAGCTTTCGAGCCGCCCAGGCGAGCACGATTTCCTCGGGGTAATGCTTGCCCTTGGTGCCGAACCCCCCGCCCACATCCGGTGCGATCACGCGCACGGCGTTTTCAGGAAGGTTCAGCTGCTCGGCGACAAACTTGCGTATATGGTGAGGTACCTGGCTCGCCGTCCAGATCGTAACGGCATGGCCATCCGCTCCCTGCGTCGCGGAGGCCTGCGCTATCACCGCTCGCGGTTCCATCGCAGCGCAGACGATCCTGTGGTTGACGATGTCCACCGCCACTTTGTGCGCGGCTCGGGCAAAGGCCTCATCTACCGGCGCCTTGACGCCGCGTTCGAAGCGCACGCACACATTGCCGGGCGCCTCAGGGTGAAGCTGTACTGCCCCGCTCGCTGCGGCATCTCTGACGTCGGCGACCACCGGCAGAGGATCCCAGTCCACCACAACGAGCTCGGCGGCATCGAGCGCCTGATTGCGTGTGCCGGCAACAACCATCGCAACGGCCTCGCCGACATGGCGCGCCACACCCCGCGACAGTGCCCACCTCGGGGGCTCGTTCATTCGGCCACCGTCAGCGCTCGGAATCTGCCACAGCGGCGTCATCGGGCCGACCGCATCGGATGCCATGTCAGCCCCGGTGTACACCGCGACCACACCCGGGCTGGCCAATGCCTGCGACGTATCGATCGAGCGGATCACCGCATGCGCATGAGGTGACCTCACAAAAATACAGTGAAGCTCATCGTGAAACGACAGGTCGGATACGTATTGACCTTTGCCGGTCAAAAACCGACGGTCCTCGCGTCGCAGAACGGATGCGCCGATTCCCTGGGGATGCATGAAAACTCCTCAAATCCTGGCCTCAGGTGGACCCCGAGTGTAGTCGGCCGTCGCCTCTGTCGGCAAAAGACCATGCCGGAATTTTGGATTGATGTGGGATTGCTTGACCGGGCTGAGCATGCATGCGACTGTCTCGGTCAGCGTTACCTGACCCCAATAACAGGCTATCCCGGAGGCTTACCCATGATCGGTCACCCCAGAAAAATCACCGCTGTTGCGTTTGGACTCGCTCTGACCGTCGCTTCAGCGCTGCCCTCGCAAACAGCATTCGCTCAGGCTCGCGACAAGGTGACAATGGGATTGTTCATTGCTTCATCAGCGATGCCTTACTTTATCGCACGCGAACGCGGCTATTTTGCAGCTGAAAATCTCGAGGTCGAGGGCATCCCGCTCGCCAACCACCCCCTGATCGTTCAGGGCCTGGTCAAGGGCGACCTGGATACCGCATCAAACCTGCTTTCTCTCGAGGGCGTGAACATCAACGCAATCCGCCCCAACACGCTTCAGTACTTTTCGATCAACTGCCAGAATGAAAAGTATCAGGTCGAGTCCTACGTGGTGGCAGCCAACAACACAACCATCAACAAGCTCGCGGATCTCAAGGGCAAACGGATTTTTTCCGCCCCCGGCCCGGGCAATCTGTTTGTCGCCAAGGGTGTTCTCAAGGCAGTCGGGCTCGATGAAAAAGACTACTCGATGCAGGAACAGCAGATGAGCGTGCACATCGGCGCGATCAAAGGGGGGCAGTTCGATGCCGGCTATACCCTTGAGCCAATCACCAGCATGATGGTTTCTCAGGGGCTCGCGCGGCGCCTTGAAACCGGGCTGATCGCAAAATACATGCTAGGCAGAGACGACGCCTGCGCGGTGCTGGCGGGCGGTGTGATGAGCGTGAAATTCCTGAAAGAGCGCCCTCAGGTAGCCGAGCGCCTCGCGCGCGCCTGGGCCAAAGCACTCAACGATGGCAACAACGACCCCAAGGCGCGCGACCTGCTAGCCTCGCACATGAACGTTTCGCCAACTGTATCTGCATCGGTGCCGCTCTCCTACTACAACATGGTCAAGGATCTCAAGCCTCAGGAAATCTCTGATCTGCAGAACCTCGTCGATCAGGCAACCGCCTACGGACTGGTCAAGTCCAAGGTTGACGTGCGTCCGATGCTGAAGAGTTTCTGATGATTGTGTGCGCCGGCAGCGAGGCTAAGCGGACACCATGCTGGCAGTCCGCCTCCTGAGCACGATGAGGCCGGCGCTCGGTGCGATCGGCTTCATCCTCGTGTGGTGGGCAGTCACGGCGGTCGAGTGGATCGACCCCGTTCTGCTGCCCTCCCCGCAGGCTTCTGCGATCGCGATCTGGGAGGGCTTTGCCGGCGGTTCGCTGGTTGGCGACACCCTGATCACGATACGCCGCACTCTGATGGCATTTGCGATCGCCGTTGGTGTCTGCGTGCCCCTGGGGCTCGCACTGGGCTCGTCGGTGCAGCTTTATCGCTCGCTGGAATTCGTCATCGACTTTTTTCGCTCCACGCCGGCGTCGGCTCTTTTTCCCCTCTTTCTCGTGATTCTCGGGGTCGGCGAAAGCACCAAAGTTGCCGTTGCTGCTTTCGGCGCCGGTTTGCTGATTCTGTTCAACACCGCTTACGGCGTCATGAATGCGCGCAAGACCAGGCAGGCTGCTGCACGCGTCATGGGCGCCTCGCCCATCCGGGTGATGGTAGGCGTCACTCTGCTCGAGTCGCTGCCCCAGACGCTGGTGGGTATGCGGGCTGGCGTCTCTTTTTCACTGGTGATCGTCATCGTCGCCGAAATGTTCATCGGCTCGACCGACGGGCTCGGGCAACGGGTAATCAACGCCCAATCGATTTTCAATATGCCGGAAATGTATGCCACCATCTTCGCCGCCGGCGTTCTGGGGTACATGCTCAATCTGATCTTCATCCTGATCGAGCGCCGCTTTGTCCACTGGGGCGGCAAGTGAAAATCGACCCGCTCACGTCAGCGGTGGCGGCCTCAACGCCGGGCCTGTCAGGACAGTCAACCCACATCACGATCCGAGGGCTCACCAAGAGCTTTGCGGGACAGCCTCTCTACACCAACTTTGACCTCGACATTCCACGCGGCCGCATCACTTCCATTTTCGGACCGAACGGTTGCGGCAAATCAACGATGATCAATATGGTCGCGGGACTGCTGCCAATGGACGCGGGGCAGGTGCTGTTCGACGGAAAAACGCTCGCGCAGACAGTCATCGGCTATGTATTCCAAAACTATCGTGACGCTCTTTTTCCCTGGAAGCGCGCGATCGATAACATCAAATATCCGCTGCGGATCGCTGGAAAGAGCCGGGCCGACTGTGACGACCGCACTGAGGAACTGATCCGGTCCTTCGACATCCGCTTTGACCTGAACCGTTATCCGTACGAACTCTCGGGCGGGCAGCAGCAGCTGGTCTCCATCATGCGCTCGCTCGCGGTTCACCCGGAAGTGCTCTTTCTCGATGAGCCGTTTTCGGCGCTCGACTACGAGATGACCCTGTTCATGCGCGACAAGTTGCAGGATATTTTTCAGGCGACCGGCACAACGATGATTCTGGTGTCGCACGACCTTGACGAGGCGGTATATCTCGCCGACCAGGTTCTGATGCTCACCCGAAGACCCACGCGCATCGCAGATTCGGTAGCCTTTGAAGCACCAAGGCCGCGCTCGCCGGCCACGCTTACCTCCGAGGCCTTTACTCGCGCCAAGGCACGCTGCCTGGACGTATTCCAACGCGAAGTGAAAGTACGCGAGCTTTCAATCTGACATCCAGAGAATCATCACGATGACCCTGCAAGTCTCCATGACAGTCAACGGCAAGGCGGTTAGCCGCGAGATCGAGGAGCGTACGCTCCTGGTTCAGTTCCTGCGGGAATCGCTGAAACTCACTGGCACCCACACCGGCTGTGACACGGCCCAGTGCGGAGCCTGTACGGTCCACCTCGATGGGCGTGCGGTGAAGAGCTGCAACGTGTTGGCGATGCAGGCTGAGGGAGCCTCGGTCACTACGATCGAGGGACTGCTTTCACCCGACGGCAACCTTCACCCAATGCAACAGGCCTTTCACCTGGAGCACGGTCTGCAATGCGGCTTCTGCACGCCGGGTATGGTGATGAGTGCGATCGACCTGGTACGCCGAATCCCCGATCCCTCCGCCGAACAGATCCGAGAACAGCTCGACGGCAATCTGTGCCGGTGCACCGGCTATCACAATATCGTCAATGCGGTGAAAACCGGGGCGGCTGCGATGCAGCAGAAACCCTCCCGAACAGCTTGACCCTCACTGCCTGGACGATCCATGTATCCATTTGCCTATCACCGAGCGCAATCCGTCGCTCAAGCCACCGAGCTGCTCGGCGCGCAAACCGACGCCCGACCCCTTGCGGGGGGACAGAGTCTGGTGGCGAGCATGAAGCTTCGCCTGTCGGACCCGGTCGCGCTGATCGACCTGGGCGGGATCGATTCGCTTAAAGGAATCGAGATCCTCGACGGGCGCGTACGGATCGGCTCCATGACGCGGCACGCCGAGGTCGCCGCCGACTCGCGAGTTCGCCGCACGCTACCCTCTCTGGCTGCCCTTGCGGGTGGCATAGGTGACCGCATGGTTCGCAATATGGGCACCGTCGGCGGGTCGGTCGCCAACAATGACCCGGCGGCGGACTACCCGTGCGCCGTACTCGCTCTCGATGCGCATATCGTCACCAATCAACGAACCATCGCCGCCGACGCGTTTTTCGTTGGAATGTTCGAAACCGCGCTGAAACCTGGCGAACTCATCATCGCGTTCGAGTTTCGGGTACCCCGCCGCGGGGCCTACATGAAGTATCGCAATCCCGCTTCGCGCTATGCGGTAGTAGGCGTGTATGTCGCCGACTTTGGCGATACGGTACGAGTCGCTGTAACGGGTGCCGGGCCCAAGGTATTCAGACTGATGCAGGTCGAAGCCGCACTCGGAGCGGACTTTTCTTCTCGGGCACTCGCAGGCATCAGACTCGACCCCCAGGAACTCAACGCCGATATCCACGCAAGCGCCGAGTATCGCGCTGAAATGGTGATGGTCATGGCGAACCGGGCGCTTGAGCGTGCTCTGGCGGAGCCAGCCTCATGGTGATCAACGGGCTGTTTCACCTCGCGATCAAAACCTCCAACCTGGAAGCGACCTGCGCGTTTTATTGCGATTTCCTGGGCCTCAAAGAGGTCTTCAGGCCCGATTTCGGTTATCCGGGGGCGTGGCTTGCGTGCCCGATTCCCGGGGGGCAACCCATCATCCATCTGTACGCCGGGGGGCCGGCCCTCGGTCCCGAGGGGCGTGTGACGCTCGGCACCGCTGCGATCGACCATGTTTCACTTTCTTGCTCTGGGTATCACGAGTTCCGGGCGCGGTTTCAGCAGGCCGGTCTTCCCTGGAGGGAGTTTCTTGTCCCTGGAACATCGCTCTGGCAACTGTTCGTGTACGACCCGAGCGGCGTACAACTCGAACTCACCTTTGAGGGTACCGCCGAGCCTGGCCCTCCGCCTGACATGTCGCCCGGGCGCGTCTATGTCGCAGGCGGCAGTTTTTTCGATGCTGCGGCCTACCCCAAGCTGTCGCGGCGCACCGAAAAATAGACGGGGGCCCGAGCGACCCGACAGGTCGGCTGTCCACGCCGATGGGGCGCGAGACACTGATCACGAGAGCCTCCGCAGGTTCGCGGCCGGGCTTGCTTAGTTTTCGCTGATCTGCAGACCCCGAACGAAAGGCACCCAGCGGCCTCGCTGTTGCCGACCATATTGTTCGGCCTGCGCGGGCGAGGACGGTGCCAGCGACTCCCCGCCTCCACGCGCGATCACGCTCAGCACTCCCGGGGTCGCCACTGCTTTGTTGAGCGCGTCGTTAAGGCGCGTCACGACATCGTCGGGGGTCGCGGATGGCGCATACAGATTGTTCCACGTTGCCGCCTCGTAATCGGACAGCCCTTGTTCAGCGAATGTGGGGACTTCGGGGGCCGCCGCGCTGCGCCGTACTCCGGAAACGGCGAGCAGGCGCACCTTACCCTGCTGCTGCAAGGGCATCGCGGACACGAATCCGTCGAAAAGAAGGTTGATATGACCGCTTGCGACATCGACCAGGGCCGGGCCGTTACCCTTGTACGGGACGTGCGTGATTTGTACTCCCGCGGCCTTGGCAAAAGATTCCCCCACGATGTGACTGATCGAGCCTTTTCCGCCGGAGCCGTAGGTGAGTTTCCCCGGGTTGGCGCGCGCAAAAGCCATCAGATCGGAGAGCGAGGCCGGACTGTTGGAGCTCGCAACCAGTGCCAGTGGCGTGTAGGCAATCAAGCCTATCGCGCGCAGATCGCGCTCGACATCGAAGGGCAGTTTGCTGTAGAGCCCGACATTCATGACCAGTTGAGAACTCGTGCCCAGGCCGATGGTATAGCCGTCTGCTGCCGCTTTCGCTACCGCCTCGGTGCCTATCGAGCCTCCTCCGCCTCCGCGGTTCTCCACCACGACCGACTGCCCAAGCAGTTCACCCAGCGGCTTGGCGAGTTCCCGCGCGATGATGTCATTGCCGCTCCCCGGCCCGAAACCGACGATCAGCCGAATCGGCCGTGAAGGATACGATTGTGCACAGACAGGGCCCGGCAGAGCCGATAACGCCGCAACTCCCGCGATTGCGCCCAGCGTCGCGCGGCGCGATGACGCCGTGTTTTTCTCGTTCATTGCATCGCTCTCCCTGTTTTCAGCAGACGGATGCGGGCCTCTGCCTCGTATATTCCATTACGGCCCCCGACATCGAGCCCCCGCGAGCCCCCCTGGCAATAGTCGTCCGACTCATCGGGCGACCCGAGCCGCGCCATCGGCAATCATCTGCTCAATCCGGGCATCGTCATACCCCATCTCGCGCAGAACCTCCCGTGTGTGCTCGCCGAGCTGTGGCACTGTCCGCGCTGGAGCTGGCGGAGTCCCCGACCACTCGCTGGGCACAGCAGTCTCGCGGATCCGACCTACGGCAGGATGATCCACCTCTCGGAAAAAGCCTATCGCCTTGAGGTGCGGATCTCCCAGAAGCGTCTCAAAGGTATGCATGGGGAAGACAGGTATGTCGCTCGACGCCAGAAGTTCCTGCCATTGAGCTGTCGTGCGTCGCGAGAGCTCGTCGGCCACGATCGCATACAAATCGGTAATGTGCGCAGTACGCGTGGCGATACTCGCAAAGCGCGGGTCCTCCTCAAACAGATCGGGCTTACCCGTCACGCGAAGAAAGTTTCGCCACTGCGTATCGGTATAGATCAGGCAGCACACATGACCGTCAAGTGTGCGGTAGGGACGACGCTCCGGGGACAACAGCCGCGGGTAACCGAAGTCACCCTGCGGCGGGATGAAGGTCTGCCCGTAGAGATGATCTCCGAAAATTTGCGCCGCGAAGGTTTCGAACATCGGAATATCGATCCGTTGACCGATACCGGTCCGCGACCGCCCGTGCAGCGCAGCCGAGATGACGCCGAACGCGTACAGGCCGACCATTCTGTCGGCGATATTGAAGGGCACATATCGGGGAATGCCTCCTGCACTCATCGCCAGGGCATCCGGCAGGGCGCTGGCCGCCTGGATCAGATCGTCAAAGGCCGCGCTCGCGGCCATTGGCCCGCGCTGAGAAAAACCGAACATGCCGACGTACAGCAGTTGCGGATTGACTGCGGCGAGCGCCTCCCAGCCCAAACCAAGTCGTTCCATCGCCTGAGGCCTGACGTTGTAGGCGAGCACATCGGCGGTACGCACAAGATCGATCAAGGCTTCGCGCCCCGCCTCGCTTTTGAGATCGAGCGCGATGCTGCGCTTGCCGCGGTTAGCGCCTAGAAACACCGGGCCCAGCCCTTTCTCCCGGCCCTGGGGGCCGATCGACCGGACGATGTCGCCCTCGGGCGGCTCGACCTTGATCACGTCCGCGCCGAGTTCAGCCAGCATCTGCGTGGCCGACGGCCCCATCAACACGCTGGTGATATCGATGACCCGAACCCCGGCGAGCGCGCCCGAGCCAGACGATGAGGCACCGGCGCTCCGATCGCCGGCACTGTCGCCCTCTCTGGTCCTCGGCGTCGCGTTAGAATTCGGATTGACCATCTTCAAACGCTAGCATGAGCTCACGCTCGCGATCGGTCCTGGTTTCGAACGCTCTCCTGTCCGATCTCCGGTCTGGTCGCTACACAAGGAATGAAATGGATTTATCCCGATTCCCGCGCCGCCGTTACACCCACGCCGCCACGCCGATCGAGTTGCTCCCGCGCTTTAGCGAGGCCTTGGCTAAAACCTGCCCGGGAGGTCGAGGTCCGGAGGTGTGGGTCAAGCGTGATGACATGCTTGGGCTATTCCCCGGCGGCAACAAAACCCGCAAGCTCGAGTTTCTCGCCGCAGACGCTCTGGCACAGGGCGCCGATACCCTCATCACCTGCGGTGCCCCGCAATCCAACCATTGCCGTATTACGCTTGCCGCAGCGGTCAAAGAAGGCCTGCGGTGTCGTTTCGTGATCGAGGAGCGCGTCCCCGGGACCTTCAGCGACAAGGCGAGCGGCAACCACTTTCTGTATCTGCTGATGGGAGTCGAGTCGATCACCGTCGTTGCGGCCGGGACTCCGATTGGTCCGGCGATGGAGGCAGTCGCCGCCGAGCTCAAGGCGGCAGGCCGAAAGGGCTACATCATTCCCGGAGGCGGTTCGAATGCAATCGGCGGGCTGGGCTATGTCGCATGCGTGCAGGAAATGCAGCAGCAGTGGTTCGACATGGGATGGTCTCCCGACGCGATCGTCGTCGGTTCGGGCAGTTCCGGAACCCACGGCGGGATGCTCGCCGGAATGATGGGAGAGCGGATCCATATCCCGCTGATAGGGATCGGTGTCAGCCGTGATCCTGCTGATCAGGTCCCGCTGGTCCGCAAAGAGGCTCAGGCCATCCTCGATTTTCTCGGTATCGACCTCAGCGTGCCGGAGACCGCTGTCCGGTGCGAGGGAGGATGGTGGCAGCCAAAGTATTCCCTGCCCAACGCCCAGATGGTCGAGGCTGTTCAGATGCTCGCTCGCACGGAGGGTCTGCTTCTCGATCCGGTCTACACCGGTAAAGCCATGGCCGGCCTGATCGGGCTTGCCCGACAGGGAAGGCTGCGCGCCGGCGAACGGGTACTCTTTATGCACACCGGAGGTCTGCCAGCCCTGCATATGAATGAAGACGTGGTGCTCGGCCGGATCGACTCTCCTCCAGCCCCGGCGAACCGCGCGTAAACGACTCGATCGCGGTCCGGCGAGTCAGGTGCTCGCGCGGGCTGCCCCGGTGACCGGCCTGATCCCGGATTTGGGTCGATACGGCACACTCAACGGAGTCCCGCTGCCATGACCAAACTGATGAGCAAAAATGAATTCCGCGCCGCGCTCGTACGGGCGCGACAGGTCCGGCACTCAGGACTTCATCCTTTCTCCGAAGCGGTAGCGGCCGGCTCCTATAGCCGCGGGCAGCTTGGCTTCTGGGCCATGCAGCACCATTACTACATCGAAATGATCCCCCAGCAATTCGGGCATTTCTTCTGCCGACTGCCTGATCTCGATGCGCGGCTGCTCATGCTCGAAAATCTGGTCGGCGAGGAAATGCCGGGTCAACCGGACAAGCGGCATCCGGAACTCATGATCAAATTCGCGCGCGCATGCGGGGTATCAGCCACGCGCGTGCGCAATGCCGAGGCCAACGGCGAGATCCTGCCCACCACGCGCGCCATGCGCAGTTGGATCTACGAACTGGTCGCCTTTCGCCATATCGCCGAGGGCGCAGCCGGCATCATGCTCGCACTCGAGGGACAGACGCCCACCCTGTTCCCGAAGTATGTGAAAGCCTTGCGCTCAATGGGCTTCAGCGATGATGAGCTAGAGTTTTTTTATGTGCACATGGAAGCCGACGTGGAGCACCAGAAACACGGCTTCGAAATTACCTATCGCTATTGCGACTCGCCTGCGCTCCAGACCCGCGCGCTCGCAGCGGTGGCCTCTTCAGCGAGTCAGAGGCTCGCCATGCTGGACGGCATTTACGCGGCGCTGAGAGACGGAAAATGGAAACCGGCCCGAGCAGCATGACCCTGTGTCCGCCCATTCGGCTCAGCGCGAGCTGAGGCAATAGTCCCCGCTCTGACTGTAGCCGCTTGGACAACTCCCTACCTTGGGTACGGCGAGTCTGGAATTGTCGCTGCTGGCGAGGCAGTAGTTGCCGCTCTGGCCATAGCCTGACGGGCAGGACCCGGTCTTGAGCACCGCATAGCGCGCCCCCGAGGACGGGTTGCAGTAATTGCCGCTCTGACTGTAGCCGCTTGGGCAACTGCCTTGTTTGACGAGCGGCTGCGGTTCGAGCGCATGCACGCTCGCGGCAGCGGCGGCGAGCATCATTACCGCGAATATCCGAAAGGTCCAGGATCGCAGGAAGTCCGTCATCGATTCGCTCCAATACAATCGCGACTTCAACCTTAACCCAAGTTTGACGACTGGAAAATCGTCGGTGCGGTACCTCTCGCGGTTATCACGGCATGCGAGCAGAAATCCCGATAAGAGAGCACACTTGACGCGGAGAGCCCTTCGTCATGCCAGCCGAGTCCGCGCCCACCGCCCCACCCCCCCAGAGACTCGCCCTCGCCATCGCCTACATGATGGTGATGGGTGCCATCTGGGGATTACAGATATCGCTCGCTAAGCTCGGCGCGCAAAGCGGTATCGCAGCAGCCGCCTGGACGTTTTTTGTCAACGCTGTCGGCGCCCCGGTATTGCTCGCGATCGCTGCATGGCGCGGCACCGCGCCCACCTCTCTGCTGCCGCATGGCCGCTACGCGCTGATCGCGGGCGCGTCGGCGATCGCACTCCCCAACACGCTGGTTGTTGTCGTGATGTCGCACATTCCGGCCGGGCTTGCGGCGGTGCTCAACACGACCTCCCCGCTGATGACCTATGCAATCGCCCTGATGTTCGGCATGGCCCGGGTCGAGCGGCTACGTATCGCCGGGCTCGGGTTCGGGGTTGCCGGTACCCTGCTGGTACTCGGACCCCGGACGAGTCTGCCGGATCCTGCCATGGCCTCGTGGGTGGCGATCTGTCTGCTGGTTCCGTTCTCGTATGCCGCATCCAATATTTATATCGCCCGCCAGCGTCCCGCCGGCATCGACTCGATCGCACTGGCTGGCGCGATGCAGGCAGGCTCCTTTATCTGCCTTTTCCCGATAGCTCTTTACCAGGGCCTGTATCTTCCGCTCCCTCCTTCGAACCCGGGCGACTGGGCGCTGCTGCTTCATGCCTCCTTCAGCTGGATAGGCGCGCTGCTGTTCTTCGAAGTGATGCGGCTTGCGGGCCCAGTGTTTTTCAGCCAGACCGGATTTCTGGTTACCCTGTGCGGGGTCTTCTGGGGCTGGATCATTTTCGATGAGGCCCACAGCGCCTGGGTATGGGCCGCGATGCTATCGATCTTTTTCGGGCTAGCACTCGTGACCCGGGCCTCCAAGACGCCACGCGAGACCGGCTGAATCGTTTAAGCTGTAATTCATTGAAAGCGACCGATGGAGGTCATATGCCCGCGAAACCCTCGGCACAGTATGTTCAGGAGATCCTGGCAGTCCAGGGATGTAGCGTCGAAGCGGCCGACGCGGCGGTGATGGCTGTAACGCTCGCAGCGCAACTCGAGGCGGCCCACGCCGACTACGAAAGCCTCTCGTTCGAAGTCGAACCGGCGCATTTTGATGCGGCGATCAGGCAGGGAGCGATACGATGACGGCCCTGCACGAACTAACTCTCACCGAGGCGACAGCGCTGCTGCGCGAGCGGAAAATCTCGGCCGTTGATCTCCTCAATGCCCAACTGGCCAGAGCGCACGCGGTTCAGCCCCACATCAACGCCTTCATCCGCTTCGACGAAGAATCCGCCCACCACCGGGCTCGGGCGCTCGATGCCGATGCGGCCCGCGGCCACCTTCACGGTCCGTTGCCCGGCGTGCCGATGGCCCACACGGACATGCTCTACCGCGAGGGGCTTATAAGCAC
>CAZZKA010000056.1:0-15374 GCA_964654745.1 uncultured Bordetella sp.
GATCTGCGAGTAGTCCGCCGATACGATCCGATACCCATCCGGCGCGATGAATGCCTCGCGGATGCGCCGCCCCTCAGGCGTACGAATCGGGATGTTCTGCAGATTGGGTTCGCTCGAGGCGAGTCGGCCGGTAACCGCAACCGCCTGAGAATAACTCGTGTGCACCCGGCCGGTGCGCGGGTTGACCATACGCGGGAGCTTGTCGGCGTAGGTGCTCTTCAGCTTGGCGAGGCCGCGCCAGTCGAGGATCAGGCGCGGCAGCGGATAGTCCTCAGCGAGCTTGGTGAGCACCTCCTCGTCAGTCGATGGCGCCCCGCTTGCCGTTTTCTTGATCACCGGCAGACCCTGTCGCTCGAAGAGGATCTCACCCAACTGCTTGGGCGAGCCGAGATTGAACGGCTGCCCCGCGGCCTCATGCACCTTGGACTCAAGATCGAGCAGCTTGCGGCCGAGCTCCTCGGACTGGCGGGCGAGAAACGCCGAATCGATCAGCACGCCGTGCCGCTCCATGCGCTGCAGCACCCGGGATACCGGGATCTCAATATCTTGATAGAGATGCTCGAGCGCCGGCTCGTCGGCAATTCGCGGCCAGAGGGTGCGGTGCAGGTGCATGGTGACTTCAGCGTCTTCGGCCGAGTATTCGGCCGCACGCTCCACCGGCACCTGCTCAAAACCGATCTGAGCGGCCCCCTTGCCGGCGACGTCTTCATAGCGGATGGTTCGCCGGTTGAGATGCCGGGCGGCAAGCGAGTCCATGTCGTGATTACGGTGGGCCTCGAGCACATAGCTCTCAAGCAGCGTGTCGTGCGCGATACCGGCAACGCGCACGCCGTGATTTTCCAAAACATGGGCGTCGTATTTGAGGTTCTGACCGACTTTTTGTCGGCTGGCATCCTCGAGCCAGGGCTTCAACCGCGCCAGCACTTTCTCGAGCGGCAACTGATCGGGCGCGCCCGCGTAGCGATGGCCCACGGGAATGTAGCAGGCTTCGCCAGGCTCAATCGAAAATGAAAAACCAACCAGCTTGGCCGCCATCGGGTCGAGCGATGTCGTCTCGGTATCGAAGGCGACCAACTCGGCGCTCGCGATGCGCGTCATCCAGCGCTCGAGCGATTCGAGATCAAGGACAGTCTCGTATCGACGTTCTGCTGGGTTATCGGGAATGGCCTGAAGGGGCTCATAGGGCACGGCCACATGCGTTTGCCCGGTCGGGGCAGTTGACGAATCCGGGTTGCCGATGCCCACCGTGGTCGAGCCGCTGCCCGCTCCAGGCGCGCTCGTGCCCAGCCTTGCCTCCATCTCGCGCAGCCAGGTGCGAAACCCGCACTGAGCAAAGAGCTCGAGCAGGCGCTCATCATCCTCGGGGAGAAGGTCGAGCGAGGCATCGATCGACTCGACCGAGGGTCGCAGGTCGCAGTCGGTACGGATTGTCACGAGCTGCCGCGCCGTGGGAAGCCAGTCGAGCGCGCGCCGCAGGTTCTCGCCGACTGCACCACGAACCTCAGCCGCGCGATCGATCAAAACATCAAGCGAGCCATATTCGCCGAGCAGTTTGGCCGCCGTCTTCGCACCCACCTTGTCGACACCCGGCACATTGTCGACGGCGTCCCCGACCAGGGACAGCCAGTCGACGATCAATGCGGGGCCGACACCGAACTTTGCCTCTACCGCCGCCGGATCAAGCCACTCTGCACCCCCGCCGTCGCGGCTCATCGTGTTGACGAGCCGGACATGCTCGCTGACGAGTTGTGCCATGTCCTTATCGCCGGTGGAGATCACCGTGACGAGCCTTGCCTCGTGGGCCTGCCGCGCAAGGGTGCCGATCACATCATCGGCCTCAATCCCTTCGATCATCAGTAACGGCCACCCCATCGCCCGTACCAATTTGTGGATCATCGGGATCTGCCGGGCCAGGTCCTCTGGCATCGCCGAGCGATTGGCCTTGTACTGAGCGTAAAGATCATCTCGAAAGGTACGGCCCGGCGCGTCGAACACCACCGCGCCGTGCGTGGCGCCGAGGTTGAGCCGGGTATCCGAGCGCAGGCGCCGCAGCATCGCCACCAGCCCGTAGATCGCGCCGGTCGGCTCGCCTTCGCGGTTACGAAGGTCTGGCAACGCGTGAAAAGCGCGATAGAGATAGCTCGAACCGTCGACGAGCAGCAGGGAGCGGTCAGCCACGGGGAACGGGTGAGCGGAGGTTTGGGTAGTCGGTGGTTTGCCGAAGCCGTCCGCCCGGGACCGCGGACCTGAGATTGGGACGCATCAGATACTCCCGGGAAAACTTGACCCGATTATGTCAGAGTTCATCCCTGACGCATCCCAAGCCCCCCTGAGCGACTTCCGACATGGCCGTATTCACCCCGGTATCCCACGACGAAGCAGCCCGTCTGCTCTCAGGCTACGGCCTGGGAGAGCTGCGTTCGATCACGGGTATCGAGTCGGGCATCGAGAACAGCAACTTCTTCATCGACACGACCGCCGGTCGTTATGTGCTCACGATCTTCGAACGTTTGGCCTGCGCGCAACTGCCCTTCTACCTCGGGCTCATGCGCCATCTGGCCGCCCGCGGCATCCCCTGCCCGGATCCGGTCGCCGATCGTACAGGCGGACTCTTTACCCTCTTCAAAGACAAGCCCGCCGCGATCGTCACCCGTCTGAGCGGGATATCGATCGAGACCGCGCAGATACCCCACTGCGAACAGGTCGGCGCGTTACTCGCCGCCATGCATCGAGGCGCAAGCGACTATGCCATCGAGGTACCCAATCCGCGCGGGCGGCCATGGTGGGAAGCCACGGCTCCGCGCGTGCGCCCGTTTCTGGATCCGTCTCAGCGGGCGCTTCTCGACGACGAGATGCAGGCGCAGCGCGCCTTCGCAACGGGCAGCGGCTTTTCATCGCTGCCTGGCGGCGCAGTCCACGCCGACTTGTTCCGCGACAATGTCTTGTTTGAGGATACGGCTGATGGCACCATCCGGCTGGGCGGCGTCATCGATTTCTACTTTGCGGGCTGCGACAGCTGGCTCTACGACATTGCTGTCACCGCAAACGACTGGTGCGTCGTCGAGGACGGAAAACTCGAATCGTCTCGCCTTGCCGCGTTTTGGCGCGCCTACACGGCCGTCAGAGACATAAGCGCAGAAGAACGCGAGGCCTGGCCGATGATGCTGCGCGCCGCGGCGCTGCGCTTCTGGCTGTCGCGGCTCTTTGACCTGCACTGCCCGAGACCCGCGCAAGTCGTCCACCCCAAGGACCCGGGTCACTTCGAGCGGCTGCTCAGAATCCGGCGGGAAATTCTGCCACCATCTGGTAGACAATAGCGGATGGGACACGGGTCACGGCGAGAGCCTACCCGCCCAGCCCTTATCGACAACTCTCCACATCACGCCATGCAGATCGCCAGGCTCCCCGCCCGCACCGGAATTCGGTGGGTCATCGACGGTTTTCGCATCCTGCGACGGCAGCCTGTCGCGCTGGTTGCGATCGCGTTCATGAATCTTGCCCTGATGGTTCTGTCGATGCTCATTCCTCTGGTCGGATCACTCGGACCGCTCGTCCTGACGCCGATTTTCATGGTGGGAATGATGGAGGCGGCCAAAGTCGCCGAAGCCGGCGGCAACCCTTCCCCGGCCACGCTTTTCGCCGGGTTCCGCGCGCAGGGCGGTGCAGCCTGGAAGACACTTGCGCTGCTCGGGGTCATCAACGCCTTGGCGACGCTACTCGCGCTCACCGCATCGGTTCTGGTCGGAGGCGACCTGCTGATGGAGATCGCAAGCGGCAGGATCACCCCGAACAGTCCCGGGGTGTCGGACGGTGCGGTGTTGAGCGCTGCGCTCGCCTTTGCGGTGATCTACCTGCCCGTGCAACTCGCCACCTGGTATGCACCGCTATTCATCGCCTGGGATCGCGTGCCGCTCGTCAAATCGATGTTCTTCAGTATCGCCGCGATCCTGCGCAACAAATGGGCGTTCCTGGTCTACGCGCTCGGCTGGGCTGGGGTGGCTGTGCTTGCCTCGCTTTTGCTGCGTGTGCTGAACGGGCTTCTCGCGGGTTCGCCAACCCTTTGGTCCATCGTTCTCACGCCGCTCTGGCTGATCGGAATCACCGCGGTGTACTGCTCATTCTGGTCGACCTATCGCGACGCGGTCGACCTGAGCGGCAGTGTCCATGCCACGCCTCCTGCCTCGGATCCGCCTGCCCCGCTGCCACCCGAGTCACCGCCCCCGGGGCCCAATCCGCCTCAGCCGCCGACCCCATAGGCTCGCGCCCAGCCCAGGGTCGGCAGGGTCGAGCTGGACGGCGTGTACTCGCAGCCTATCCATCCGCCCCAGCCCAGGGATTCGATAAGGCCGAACAGAAATTCGAAGCGGATTTCACCCGTGCCCGGCTCGTGACGGCCCGGTACATCTCCAACCTGTATGTGGCCGACATGAGTCCAGTGCTGCTGCAGCCGCTCCGCGATCGAACCTTGCTCGGTCTGAACGTGAAAGGTATCGAAGCAGAGCTTGACGTTATCCCTGCCGACCGCTTCGATGACATCTACCCCTTCCTCGATTCGGTGGTAGAGAAAGTGGGGAAACCGCGCTTTGGCGCAGGGCTCGAGAATAAGGGTGATACCCGCCTCGGCGGCCCGTTCAGCGGCCCATCCGATATTGCTCACGAAAAGAGCCATGCAGGCACGGCGATCCAGTTCGGGCGGGACGTTGCCCGCCATGATGTGCACGTTGGGTCGGCCTACCTCCACCGCGTAGGCAAGCGCCCGCTCGACGCTGTCGCGGTAGTCGGCCTCGCGACCGGGTAGCGCAGCAATGCCCCGCTCGCCGCCAGCCCAGTCGAAAGGCGAGAGAACCTGCACGAGCTTAAGGTCCAGGTCGCTTAGCCGCCCGGCCAGTTCCCGTGCCGGGATATCGTAGGGGAAGGCCGACTCGACACCTTTGAACCCGGCACCGGCCGCCGCTGCATAACGATCAATCATAGGCAGTTCGGTGAACAGCCAGCGCAGGTTCGGATCAAATTTCAGCATGGCGAAGTCCGTTGGGAAAGGAGGTCGATCACGAGGCGATTGAAACGCTCGGCCGATTCATAGGGCGCCCAATGACCTGTCTGATCGAGAAGCGTGAACGAACGAATTCCGGGAATAGTCTGAAGCACGCTTTCGAACTCACCCAGCCTGCCCCGATAGAGCACATCGAGTTCGCCCAGTACGACATCGATCGGCTGGGCAAGCGCGCTCAGGGTCTCTCGCATGAGCGAAGTTCGCGACAAGCGCCGCTTGGTCAGCCGATCGCGCTCTACATTGCGTCCGTGCGACAGGATGGCCAGCTCGTCGACTGATTCGGGGTGCGCGAGCATGAATGCGTTGAGGTTGTGCCGATGCACAGCATCGCGAAGCGGGCCGGGAGGCGGGTCGCGCCACGAGCGCAGCCCGATCGCGAGGGCGCTCGCGTACTGCATTACTGGCGGTCCGACAAGGATCAGGCTTGCCACACGCAGGGGATAGTCGCGGGCGAAAAGAGCCGCCACCAGCGAGCCAAACGAGAACCCGATCACGGGCATGCCCTCGGGAGGCGGTTTAAGTTGTTGCAGCCCCGACTCCAGCCAGCGCGGGATCGCGTCGGCGTCATGTCCACCGGGTGGCAACGCTGAGTCCCCCGAGCCCGGCAGGTCCGGTACGATCACACGAAAGCCCGCCGCAACCAGGCTGTCAATGTTGCGGATCCAATGGGTCCAGCTGCCTGAGCCCCCATGGAGGAGGAGGAGCGGCTTTCCTGTGCCCCACTCATGCCAGACGACGGAGCCGTCGCCGCAGGGGGTGTCCTGTCGGCGCGCGCGGTCGCGAAGGCGCGAGATGATGTTATCGGCCTCGTCCATACCCTTGGCGCGGTCGATGAGCGATGGCTCCTGCCTGGTCACCCGGACAGCCCCTTTCCTCATGGGTCACCCCGCACGCCGACGCATCCCGAGGCGCGCACCGCTCAGCCTGCAGCCTCGAGGCGGGCCACAGACAATGCGAGCCATTTGAGACCGTCGCGGCCAAAATTGATCTGCGCGCGCGCGTCACTACCCTGGCCCTCGATGCTCACAATGACACCTTCGCCGAACCGCGCGTGCGATACCGTCTGCCCGATGCGCCAGGCTACGCCGCGCTCAAAGCGCGCGGCGGCTCGCACAGAGGCCTGGTCTGCGCGCCCCAGATCAGTATCGCGATCGGCGGTCACACCGAGGGCCGAAGCACGATCCGGCTCGGCCCGATCACGCCAGCGACTGGCTCCGCCGCGTCCGGACGGCGCGGACGATCGGCTGGAGCCCTCCCAAACCGCCCCCCAGCCCTCGCTGAAGCCGCCTGCCGCACTCTGCACTTTTGGCGTCAGCCACTTGAGCGCCCCCTCGGGTAGCTCTTCGAGGAACCGGGAACGCAGGTTGTAGCGCGTCTGGCCATGGAGCATCCGGGTCTGGGCAAGCGACAGATAGAGCCGCTCCCGCGCACGGGTGATAGCTACATACATCAGCCGACGCTCCTCCTCAAGTCCATCGATTTCCGTGACCGAATTTTCATGGGGAAAGAGCCCTTCTTCGAGCCCGGTGATAAACACCGCCGAAAACTCCAGACCCTTAGCTGCATGAACCGTCATGAGCTGCACCGCGTCCTGACCCTCGCCCGCCTGGCTCTCCCCAGATTCGAGCGACGCATGGGCGAGAAATCCCGCCAGCGGGGAGAGTTGTACGGGGGCTTCGTCGAATACCGCCTCCGCGCCCGCGGCCGCAGTGATCTGCGCGGGACCCGGATCAGCACCGGCAGCGCGGTTCGAGACTCCCAGGCCAGCCGGCGTATCGATGGCTACGCTGTCCTCAGCAAGAAAAGCGACCGCGGCGTTCACCAGCTCACGCAGGTTTTCGAGCCGCTCCTGTCCCTCTTTCTCAGTGGCGTAATGAGCAGACAAGCCGCTGCGTTCGATGACATGTTCGATCATATCGCCCAGGGAAAGGCTCGCGGTCTCGGACCGTAATCTCGCGAGCAGGTCATCAAAGCCCTTGAGTTTGGCTGCAGCGGCGCCCGAGAGCGTGGCGATCGCGCGCGACAGACTGCATCCCTGGCCCCGCGCGGCGTCCTGCAGCATCTCGACAGAGCGCGCTCCGATTCCCCGGGCGGGGAAATTGACCACGCGCAGAAACGCGCCGTCATCATCGGGGTTATCGATCAAGCGCAGATAGGCCATCGCATGGCGGATCTCGGCACGCTCGAAAAATCGCAGGCCTCCGTAAACCCGGTAGGCGATTCCTGCGGAAAAAAGCGCGTGCTCAAGGACACGCGACTGCGCGTTGGAGCGGTAGAGCAGCGCGACATCGCTCCTGGCCATACCATCGCGACAGAGATCGCGAATTTCTTCGACCAGCCATTGCGCTTCGAGCGCATCACTGAACGCCTCGTGTACCCGAACCGGTTCGCCGTGCCCGGCATCCGTCCAGAGACTTTTTCCCAACCGACGCGAGTTATTTTCGATGAGCGCGTTGGCACAGTCGAGGATATGACCATGGGAGCGATAGTTCTGCTCGAGCTTGATGAGGTGTCCGACGCGAAACTCATGCTCAAAAGCCGACATGTTGGCGACATTCGCGCCCCGGAACGCGTAGATGCTCTGATCATCATCGCCCACTGCAAAGAGCGCCGTACCCGGTCCAGCCAACAGCTTCAGCCAGCGATACTGAAGCACGTTGGTGTCCTGAAATTCGTCGACAAGAATATGGCGAAAGCGTCTCTGATAGTGCTCTCTTAAAAGCTGGTTGCGCTCGAGCAGTTCGTAACTGCGCAACAGCAGCTCGGCAAAGTCGACCACCCCCTCACGCTGACACTGGTCGTCGTAGGCGGCGTAGAGCTCGACGAACTTTCGGTTGTAGTCGTCGAACACCTCTACGGCGCTGGCGCGCAGGCCTGATTCCTTGGACTGATTGATGAAGTACTGAAGATTCTTCGGCGGATACTTCTCGTCGTCGACGCCGGCAGAGCGCAGCAACCGCTTGATTGCCGCAAGCTGGTCCGAGGAATCAAGAATCTGAAAGCTCGTCGACAAACCGGCATCGCGGGCGTGGGCGCGCAGCATGCGATTACACAGGCCGTGAAAGGTCCCGATCCACATACCCTTGGGATTGACAGGCAGCATCGCAGACAGGCGACCGAGCATTTCCCGCGCCGCCTTGTTGGTAAAGGTCACCCCGAGAACGGACTGCGGGCTGACCTGGCCGGTTGAAACCAGCCATGCGATACGGGTGGTGAGTACGCGTGTCTTGCCGCTACCGGCACCGGCAAGAATCAGTGCATGTTCGGGCGCAAGCGTGACGGCGGCGAGCTGGGCTTCGTTGAGATTGGCAAGCAGGGCAGACATCCCCCCATTCTAGTGCCTGGCGATGCGCTGCCCGCGGTACGATGTCAGCGCGGCTCCGCAGAATCGCTTAAGCTCGAGGTTAGCGTCCCCCACCCCCTCCTCCCGGAGCAAACCTCCCTTGACCGCCCTGCTCCTCAATGTAGGCCACGCGATCGATCACCTCCTGCTGCTGGTATTTGCGACCGCAGTGGGTGCCATCGCAGCAGATTTCGGTCTGGAAAGCTGGCAGTCGCTCATGCCCTTCGCGACAGGGGCATTCTTTATGTTCGGCCTGGGCTCCCTCCCCGCGGGTCGGTTGGGAGATCTGTGGGGACGACGGGCGATGATGCTCGTGTTCTTTTTCGGTATTGGGGCGTCGTCGATCGCCGTCGCGTTTTCCAAGGGGCCGTGGTCGCTCGCAATCACGCTGACGCTGGTCGGCACCTTTGCTTCGATCTACCACCCGGTCGGGATTCCCATGCTGATCCAGTCGACCCGCACGCCCGGGCGCACCATAGGCATCAACGGTCTGGCCGGTAATCTGGGGATCGCCGTGGCGGCGATCCTCACCGGTTTTCTAGTCGAGCTCGCCGGCTGGCGGACAGCCTTCATCGTACCGGGGCTTATCTCGATCGTGTGCGGGCTGTTTTTTCTGCGTATCGCAGCAGCGGAGACCGAGCCGCCCGCCAAACGGGCCCCGAAACTGCTCGAGATGTCCGACTCGGTGCGACGGCGTGTCCTCGCCGTCATGCTGATGACCGCGATGACCGGCAGCCTCGTTTTCAACCTCACCACCAACGGCAACCCGGAGTTGCTCAAGGATCGCCTGCCCGCTCTGGCGGCCCAACCCGCCCTGATGGGCGCGCTCCTCGCGGTGGTCTACTCGATCGCTTCAGCCGCTCAACTGGTAGTGGGGCGGATGATCGATGCCCTGCCGATGCGTCCCCTGATGATAGGCATCATCGCCACGCAGCCGATCGCCTTCGCAGTAGCCTCATTCGCCGAGGGCTGGGTGATGTTCGCGGCTATGACGCTGTTCATGCTGCTGGTCTTCGGTGGCATTCCTTTTTCGGATGCCATCGTTGCCCGCTATATCGATGACCGGATGCGCTCTCGCGTGAGCGGGATGCGAACGGCCATCTCCTACACCGTGGGGTCTGCCGCAGTATGGCTGCTGGGTCCGTTCGTCAAGCACAGCGGCTTCACCACGCTGTTACTGATGCTCGCAGCGATCACGACGTGCTCGGCCGCCTTTGCGACGCTGCTGCCGCGAGAGGCGCCCGCCGCCCGGCAGCCCGACTGAGTCGCCGCGCCAGAGCGCTCGTCAGGATTTTCTGCGGCGGCCATCCTCACCGGACCAGGCTGGAATTTGGACCAGGACCGCATGGCTCACCAGCCCCGCGACGATCGCCCATTCAAGGCCTGCCGAAAGCGTGAGAACGAAGGTAAGCGTGAGCGGTAGCCAGATCCTTGGGCCCTGCTGCATCGCCGCGCGGATTTCCCTGGTATCGATGAGTAGCGCAGCGACCACAAGAAGAATTGCGGCGACGGCCGCGAGAGGTAGCCAGCGAGCCAACGGGGCAAGCACCCATGCGATCAGACCGAGGAAGAGCGCTGCGCCGACCGAGGCAAGCGGGGTCACTGCACCAGCGGCAACATTCACCCCGGAGCGATTAAAAGAACCGCTCGCCGGATACGCGGAAAAAAAAGAACCGGCTATGTTGGCGACCCCCTGCGCGCGGACCTCTCGCGGACCATCGAGCGAGTGGCCGCTGCGCAGCGCAATCGCGCTCGCGATCGATACGGCCTCGGCAAGCCCGAGGAGCGTCATGATGAGCGCGGGAACGAGGAGCGATTGCAAGGTCGGCAGCGACAGGTCGGGCGTTGAAAGCACCGGCAGCGCGCTGCCCAGATCCTGCGCGAACTGCAGTCGTTCCCCAAGACCGGCAGCGGAAAGCGCCAGCGCGCAAACCGATCCCGCGATGATGCCCACCAGCATGTAGGGCACACGATGATTGAATGGCCGCGCGGCAACGCAGGCGAGTACGGTGATCCCCGATACCGCCGCAGCCGGCCAGTGAATCAGCGGTAGATCGTGCCAAAGCCTTGTCGCGGTATCGGAAACCGACATAGCCCGAGACCAGTCGAGGCCAAGCAGCGCGCCGATCTGCGAGTTAACGATCAGGATTGCTGCGCCTGCCGTAAAGCCGACGATGACGCTGTGCGGAACTCTCTCCACCCACCGGGCGATCTTCGTAAGACCAATCGTAAGTTGCAGCACCCCCACCATAAAGCTGAGCGTGATGGCCAGGCGGATAAAGTCCTTGCTCTCCGGCGTCGCGAGCGGTGTAAGCAGCGCCAGGACCGTCAGCGATATCGCATTGGCTGGCCCGGTCACCATCAGGCGGCTCGACCCGAGGAGCGCCGCGACGATGCAGGGAACGATTGCGGTATAGACCCCATACTGCGGCGGCAGGCCTGCTAGCGATGCAAAGGCAAAGGCCTGCGGCAAAACAACGATTGCGCCGGTCAGCGCCGCTGCGGTATCGGCGCGCAGCACCCCGGGCTTGCCGAGGTCGTCAAGCCATTCCGGCCGCCATCGGCTCACACCGCTACTCCACCCGGGCGCGCGCCGGCTCGCCGAGGCAGGCAGAAGGGCGGCCGCTGTGGGTCAGACATGCGAAGCGCCGTGGTAGAGCATCACCACATGCTCGGCTTCTGCGAAAAACAACCAGCGCTCGATCACGAGCCCGCAAAGACCGCTCAGGGCAGCCAAGCCGGTGAGCCATATCACTGCGCCCCCGCCTGCTGGCCAGCCGATCAGCAGCGCCGGCAGCGCAAACGCAAGAAGCAGCGCGATCCATCGCAGCAGCGTCGCTCGGGTCGGATCAAGCCGATAGCCAAACTCGCGGGTGAGGAAGGTCGGTCCGGTGTGGCCGACATCGAGCAACTTGGCGCGGCCGCGGATACCCAGCGCATCGCTCATGTCAATGGCAGCGCTGCGCCGTCCGGCGAAGGCCTTCCAGTGCGAATATTTGAGGAATGCGGCAAACGCGAGCACCAGAGTGAGCAGGCCTCGCCAGCGGTCAAGCGGGATCAGGCGGTCCGGACTGCCGATCGCAATCATCATCCACCACAGCAGCCCCCCCGACGCAAAGGCGTAGAGCGGATACCCCGCTCGGGTATGCCAGCTGTGCCACCGAGGTACGGTGCGCAGGCAGGCATAAATCATCGCTGTACACCAGACGGTCAGGAAGGCGAGCACGAGCAGCAGCAGTCCGGCGAAAGACTCTAGCCGGTTCATTCCCGTCCATACCGCATACAGCCACACGACCGACACCGGCCAGATAAGCAATGCTGCGATCGCCTCCCGAGCGAGCCAGGAATGTCGCCAGCCCGCGAACGCGCGCCAGGCATTGCGCCGGTTCGCAAGATGAAGCGATGAGGAGATCAGGCCGATGGCAAGCAGGCCGAGCGCCAGGCCGAAGCCCGACAAGAGGGAGGCGCCCTCGGGGGCGACGCCCAGCAGCCGGGCGATAACAATCCACACCATGACGCCAAGACCTGCGCCAGATCCCACTGTGAAGATGACGAGCGATAGCGCTGGCTTCATAGACAACTCACAGTTCGATGGCTCGGCTCACCCAGCCCGCGAGCTTTTCCCTGAGTCCGGAAGGTCTCGCTGCCACATCCGCCCTCGCGACCTCGGCGGGCGGTCTGGGTGGCAGATAGCGATTGACGGGCCGGTAGCCGAGCGCATCGTCAAGCAGGGCTTCGCCCTGCCGCTCGCGAGACAACTCCGAAACCCTGGAGTTCGGATCATCGAAATCGCCGAAATGTCTCGCGTGCGTGGGGCAGGCGAGCACGCACGCGGGCTGTCGCTCCTGGGCAGGCAGCGACTGGTCGTAAATACGATCGACGCAAAGGGTGCACTTGCGCATCACCCCGGCCTTTTCGTCGAGTTCGCGCGCGCCATAGGGGCAGGCCCAGGCGCAATAATTACACCCCATGCAGCGCTCCGGGTCGACCAGCACAATCCCGTCCTCAGCACGCTTGTAGGACGCGCCAGTGGGGCACACGGTGACGCATTCGGCCTGCTCGCAATGCATACAGGACATCGGTACATTGAGCGTACGCGACAGATTAAGGTGCGACTTTGCAGCCGGGTCCTCGATAACAACCTCAAAATGGCGAATGCGGTTGAACCACACGCCGGAGGCCTGCTCGCCGTAGGGATCGTAGTCGGGCGCACCTCCTGCTGCAGGCGACGCACCGTTCCAACTTTTACAGGCGACCGCGCAGGCATGACAGCCCACGCAGGTGTCCAGGTCGATCGCGAGTCCAAGCTTCATGAGCGCTCTCCCGCCCCGCCGAAGCGGCGTTGCGGCCAACTGCCCGACTCGCCGGGCTCGGCCCGATAAATTTTTACCCGCAGGTCATACCAGGCAGCCTGTCCGGTCACCGGATCGGAGTTGCCAAAGCGCGCCGCGCCACCGATCCTCGCCAACTCGTCATCGATCAGATGATTGAGCAGAAACCCGTCGGTTGCCTCGCGCGCGGACTGCGCGAGCCCCCATGCACCGGCCATCTTGCCGACCGCATTCCAGGTCCAGACGGTATCGGCCTGAACGCCATCCATGGTGCGCAGGCGGCAGCGGACGCGGCCACTGCGCGACTCAACCCAGATCCAGTCGCCGTCCGTAAGACCCATCGCTTGCGCACGACTGGTCTGCATGGTGAGGGCATTGTCACCGAGAATCTGTCGAAGCCACGCATTCTGTGAATCCCACGAGTGATACATCATCATCGGTCGCTGCGTGATCGCATGAAATTCATAGCCCTCCGCGCCTGCGTCCTCGAAAGGCGGCTTCCAATCCGGGAGCGGATCGAAGTGGTCAGCGAGCCGGGCCTTGTCTTCGGGGCGTTGCGGACACGGCCCGCGATACAGGCCCTGGCCCGCCAGCCGGAAGCGCTGCAGGGGTTCGCTGTAGATCTGCATGACGATAGGCGAAGTGTCGGCGATGAATCCGAATTCTGCTGCCTTAGCCAGGTAGCCCGCATTGATGCCGCGATGAAATCGCATTGAATCGGGCCAGTGCCAGCTGAAGTGGCTGCGGTGCGCGATGTAGGCCTGCAGCTGTCCGGGGTTGGGTTCGCCGCGAACCGAAGCGCTGCCGTCGGTGCCGCGCCATCCTGCGAGAAACCCGATCCCGGGCGCTCGCTCATAGCGCGCGATGAAATCGGCGTAGCCCGCGTATCGCGCGCCCCCTGCCTCGTTGGTGAATGCCGGAAACCCCAACCGTACCGCAAGATCGATCAGGACTTCCTGCCACGGGCGAACATCGCGATCCGGTTGAATCACCGGATGGCGGATGGCATCAGCGATCGCGTCAGGCTCGGAAATCGGGCGGTCCAGGATGGAGATCGCATCGTAGCGCTCAAGATAGGTGGTGTCGGGGAGCACCAGATCCGCGAATCTGACCATCTCGGAATCGAAAGCATCGGCGACGACGACGAACGGGATCCGGTAGCTCCCGTCCGGGTTTCGCGCGCGCAGCATCTCCTGAGTCTGGCTGGTGTTCATCGCCGAATTCCAGGCCATATTGGCCATGAAGAGCATCAGCGTATCGATCGGATAAGGGTCGGCTTCGCTCGCGTTACGAATCACGGTGTGCATCAGCCCGTGGGCGGCAAGCGGTGCCTCCCAGGAATACGCCTTGTCAATACGCAACGGCCGGCCGTCACGGTCGATAGCGAGGTCCTCGGGCCGCGCCGGAAACCCGAGGGGCGGTCGGGCGAGCGGTGTGTCCGGCGAGCGCATGCGCTGCGCATCGTTTTCGGGCAGCTGCAGCGGAGGAATCGGCCGCGGATAGGGCGCTTTGGAGCGGAAGCTGCCCGGGCCGTCGAGCGCTCCGAGGAGCATCTGTATGAGATGGATCGCGCGGCAGGTCTGAAAACCGTTCGAGTGCGCAGATACGCCACGCATCGCGAAGAGCGATACCGGTCTGCCGGTCACCTTGTCGTGCCGTTTTCCCCAGACGTCGGTCCACGCGATCGGCAATTCGATGGTCTGCTCGAAGGCGACCGCCGCCATCTCGAGCGCGAGCCGCTCGATCGTCTCGGCGGGAACGCCGCAGCGAGCGGCGACCGCTTGCGGCGAGTGCGACTCATCGAGATAGCGATCGGCAACGAGCGACATCACGGTGCGGCAGCGCCAGGGGCCAACCACCGCCTCGCCCATCATCCTTGGTCTGACCCCGGCGGCCATGGGACGCGGCTCGCCGCTAAGCTCATCGAAGAGGACCGGATCGCCTTCACCGGTTGCGAAATCGAAACTTCCATCGGGGCGGGTGCGCCGCCTGAGAAATAGCCCGTGATCCGGCGTGCCGGGCGCCTGCACCACCAGCCAGGAGGCGTTGGTCGTGCGGGCGAGAAATTCCCAATCGATCAATTCCCGCGCGAGCAGCACATGGACAATAGCAAGCGCAAGCAGACCGTCAGTACCCGGACGAATGGGTACCCATTCGTCGGCGATCGCGGAGTACCCTGTGCGTACCGGGTTGATCGAAACGAACTTCGCACCGCGGCGCTTGAGTTGGTCAAGTCCGATCTTGAGCGGGTTGCTCGAATGATCTTCCGCAACACCCCACATTACGAAATAACGCGCATGGTCAAAGTCTGGTGCGCCAAACTCCCAAAAGGAGTAGCCGATTGAGTAGAGCCCTGCGGCAGCGACATTGACGGAACAGAAACCGCCGTGCGCCGCCCAATTCGGCGTGCCGAATTGCTGCGCCCACATTCCGGTGAGCGCCTGCATCTGGTCGCGGCCGGTAAAGAAAGCGAGCTTGCGCGGGTCGGTCGCGCGAATCTCGGCAAGACGCGCAGTGAGCATCTCCAGCGCCTCGTCCCAGGAGATCGGCTCGAGCGCACCGTCACCCCGGACGGCATCGGGCCGCCTGCGCAGGGGGCCGGACAGTTTGGCCGGCGAGCGCTGCTTCATCGCACCGGCACTGCCCT
>CAZZKA010000057.1:0-15252 GCA_964654745.1 uncultured Bordetella sp.
GACGCAGATCCGGCAGGAAGGGTGCAACGGCATCCGCGATGTTGGCAGGGCGGGCACGTGCGAGCGCGGCCAGCGCTCGGTTCATCGCGGCGGTCAGGCGGTGACAGTCGTCGCGGCGGCGCTCGGTGACGGAGCGTGTCGCATAGAACGTGGTGTAAGCGATATCGCCTCGCTCGGCAAAGCGGTGCCAGATCGAGCCCGCGCCGCCCGCCACCAAGGCCTGCGCATGCGGTTCGAACACCTGCACCACATCGACCCTACCTTGCAGGAAAGCGCGGATATTGGTCGCCATGGGTCGGATGCGTCGACCCGCAATGCGTACCGGATCGAGTCCCGCGCGCTGCAAGTCGTCCTGAAACGTCATCCAGGGGGTAGGTACATCGCCTGCAGGCGCGACCTTAAGGCCGGCGAGATCGGCAAAGCGGAACCGGGACCGCCGGCCTCTGCCGATGAGAATAAACGGGTCCCGCGCGACAACCTGACCGAAGCAGACCAGCGGACATTTTGGATCGGCATCGTGATGCATCATCACCCGCATCGGACCGCCCCATGACACATCGGCGCTGCCCTCGAGCAGTTTGAGCGGCGTGCTCGATGTTGCAGGTGAAATCACGTGATCGATATCCAGCCCTTCGCTTTCCCAATACCCGCCGGCAAAGGCAAGGTAGAAGGGGATATAGGGCACCGCGCGCATGTTCTCGCAGAGGACTAGCCGCCTGCGTTTGTGCAACTTCCCGATCGTGATTCGTCTGGCGGGCATCGCGATGCGTTTAGCGCGCGTTCAGCACGAGGTCTGCAGCCGCCTCGCCGGCCAGCCGGCCGGTGCTTGCCGCCATAAGCAGACCGGAGCCTGACATGTAGCCCCAGTCCGCCGGCCCCGAGAGACCACGTGCCGCGCCGCCACCGGCAAAGAGATTGGGCAGGACACTGCCATCCTGCCGTAACACCCGCATTCGGGTGTCGATTTCGAGCCCGCCCTGGGTATGCGTCAGGGCGCCAACGATCTTGCAGACATAGAAAGGCGCCGACAGCATGGGTTTGCGGGTGAAGTCTCGGCCCAACGGGTCAGAGCGCGTACCAGCCGCGCAGGCCGCTACATCGGCGAAGGTTGCGGCGAGGACCTCGGGGTCGCATCCGATGACCGCAGCAGCCGCTTCCACCGACTCGCAGCGCTTGACGCAGCCCGACTCGACGGCTTTGACATGACTCTCCTGGCGATACGCGATCGACTCGCCGCGCTGGTCCCAGATAGCCCAGGCGAGTTGTCCCGGCTGTCTGTGCACATGAAGCGCCTGCTCGGAGTAGCCGGAGTTTTCGTTGGAAAAGCGGCGCCCGGAAGCGTTGACGTGGAAACCGCCTTCGGTGACGGTGGGCCAGCTGAGGTGCACTGCGGCAGGCCACGCGACCGCGCCATGGCCCTGAAACGAGCCCATGTCTCGCACCGAGGCTCCGAGTGCTTCACCCCAACGCACCGCATCGCCCTGGTTGCCAACGTGCCCTTCGTAAAACAGATCGGCCCCCTCAGGGATGTAGCGCTTGAGCATATCGCGGTTGCCACCATAACCGTTGCAGGCGAGGATCAGGGCATCGCAGCCGATCTCCTCGATGCTGCCGTCCGGACGACGAACGCGAACGCCGTGGATGCGCTGTTTCCGGTCGGCGAACAGGTCGGTGACCTGTGCTGATGTCGCAATCGGTACCCCCTCGCGATCGATCGCAGCGAGGAGCGCCGAGTGGAGTTCCTCGCCGAGACGTCGCGGTGTCGCATGCATGTGCGGCCGGCTGTGGCCCGGATATTGGAAATCGAGAATGGGCGACAAGGGGATCCTGTGCCGATCGATCAGCCATTCGACTGTGCGCCCAGACTCGTCGGCCATCACGCGGGCGATCGCGTGATCGCATTCACCGTGCGCTTTGTTCAGGATGTCCTGATAGAGCAGGTCGGGTGTATCGTCCATGAGCCCGGCCGCGCGCTGAAAGCGGGTGCCGGCGGCAGGGATCTGTCCGCCCGAAAGCGCCGTGCTGCCCGAGGGCCTGGCATCGCGTTCGAGGATCAACACCTCGGCGCCTCGCTCGCTCGCCGCCAGCCCGGCGATGGTTCCGCAGGCGCCTGCGCCCACAATCAGGATCTGCACCTGCGAAGCGAATGATTTCCCTTCGGATGATTCTATGGGCATAGTATTTTTTCCAGAGGCCAAAATGTCGCAGGACCGGGGAACCTGCGACACGCGCCTATCGCGGTCAGTTGGGCGACATCAGATTGGGCAGCCAGGTGATCATCTCGGGGAAAATCACGTAGAGACCGAGCGACATAAAGTCGAGGACGATGAACGGAGTCACCCCGGCGAATACCTGCCCGAGCGTCACCGGTATCGGGGACGAACTCTTCACCACAAACACATTGAGACCGACAGGCGGGGTGAGAACTCCGATCTCGGCTAGCTTGACCGACACCACGCCCAGCCAGATCGGGTCGAACCCGGCTTCCTTCATCACCGGGAACATGATCGGAAGTGTCATCACCATGATAGCGATTGGTTCGATGAAGCAGCCGAGAATGGTGAACAACACAATGAAACCAAGCAGGTACATGTACTTGGATCCACCCAGGGAGAGGATACCTTTTGAGATGGTGGTGACCAGCCCGGAGTAGGTGAGGAAGCGCGCGAACAGAATACCGCCGATCACGATAATGAAGATCACCGACGTCGTGATCGCCGCCTCTTTCAAAACCTCCGCCATGGTCTTTTTGTTGATCTTGCGTTTGGTCAGGGCGATTACGAATGCGCCAAAGGCGCCCACCGCCCCGGCATAGGTGGCCGGAAAATATCCTCCGTAGATACCGCCCACGATCAGAATGAACAGGATCAGAATGCCCCAGACGCCACGTAGTGACTCGAAGCGCTGCGCCCAGGTGAACTGCAGGTTGGCGAGCGGTGCGATGTCGGGCCGCACGCGCGCAACCACGTAAATCCCGGTGCAGTAGATCACTGCGGTGAGGATCCCGGGGACGATCCCGGCGATCAGGAGTTTGCCGATCGACTGTTCGGTGATGACGGCATACACCACCATCAGGATGCTGGGCGGGATAAGCGCGGCCAGCGTACCGGCTGCCGCGATGCAACCGGCGTTCAGGCGCACGTCGTAGCCGAATCGCGCCATTTCGGGCATCGCCATACGCGTGAAAACAGCGGCGTTGACGATCGTCGATCCCGACGCGGCGCCGAAGGCGGCAGACGACATGACCGTCGCCATGGCGAGTCCACCTCGCAGCGCCCCCAGCCAGACATACGCCATGCGGAAAAGCTCAGTCGTGATACCCGAAACCGTCGCAAACGATCCCATCAGGATAAACAGGGGGATGACCGCCAGCGCGAATGAATTGGTCGTGCCGAAAGGTATCGCGGTCAATTGTGCGAACGCAGCATCCGGTCCGACCGAGAGAAAGATACCCAAGAACCCGGCAAGACCGAGCGCGACCCCGATGTGGGCTCCCATCATCAGCGCGAGCAGCAGCCCGCTGACGACGACGTAGCCGGTGATTTCAGGAGAGAGCATGGCCATACGGCAGTCCTGCAGCGGGTATCCCGCTCTGAAAGGAGTTACTGAAAGCTCTGCGCTTCGGGGGCTGGAGCGGGCGGCGCACTATCTCCGTGCACGGCCCGCCGCAGATCGTTGATGATGTCGAGGACGAGTTGCAGAAGGAGTAGGGCGGTTCCTACCGCGAGCAACACGCGCGCTGGGAACAGCGGAAAACGGATCGTGCCCATTGTCGCCTCCGATATATCCCAACTGTAAAGCGCTTCCTGGATGCCGAGCCAACAAAGCAGACCGAAGTAGATCAGAGCAATCAGATGCGTGAACGCATCGAGCAGGGCGCGTGTGCGCGGTCCGAAAAAGTTATAAATGATTTCGACGCGAATGTGACCGCGCTTGGACTGTGTGTAGGCGAGGGCTCCGAAAACCACCAGTACCATGGTGCTTTCGGTGAACTCCAGCGTACCCGGGACCGGGTAATCGAGGAACTTTGTGCCGATGACATCGGCAAAGCCAAGTACCATCGAAATCATCAGACCTGCGGCACCCAGAAGCAGCAGGATGATTGCAATTGCCTCGACGGACTCGGCGATTCGTTTCATGGGCAGGGCCTATTGAGGAGCGCCGCCATATCGGCGGCGCCCTGATTTTGGTCGGTGAACGTCCGGTGATTGGCGAGCGGCCCGCTGCCCTTTAGATACCGGTCGCCAAGCCGCAATCGATTTCGCTTACGCGCAATCGATTATCAGTTGCCGATCAGTTCACGCCAGCGTGCAGCAACTTTGCGCGGCGTTTCGGCGTCGCCCGTCGCCGCGGCGGTTGATTTTTCCCACTCCGCGAGAAAGTCGGGAGCAGTCGAGCGCCATTTGGCGAGCTCAGGCGCCGAGAACGGGATCACGTTGCCGCCCTGTGCCCGAATATTGGCGATTGCCTTGGCCTCGAAGTCGGTCACCCAGTTCATATACGCGCGCTGCGTGGCCTTGCCTTCTTCCATGAAGATCTTCTGGATATCGGCAGGCAGCCTCGCCCAGGTACGCTTGCTGATCGTGATGTTGTGGCCCGAGATCGCCATCACTGGTCCGCAGTGGTTCTTGGCGACTTCGTTGAGCTTGAGCGACTGGATATTACCGGGGTTGATAAAGGAGAAGTCCAGGTTGCCGGTTTTCAAGGCCTCATAGACGCCAACGGGCGGCACTGTGACAGGAACCGCGCCTACGGCCGTGAAGGCTTTGGGGATGTCAGCACCGAAACTTCGGGCCTTTTTGCCTTTGAGATCTGCGATTGCCGCACAGGCCGGCGAGGAACCGCTCAGGTAGTACTCACCGAGGGGCTGTTGGAACAACCAGACCACGCCGATCTTGTCCATCTCACCGCGGTAGGCTGGGAACTCCTCGACGACCTTTTCGAGAACCTCGATGACCTGCTTGGTGTCCTTGAAGACGAGCGGCGTCTGGAAAGCACGCCAGTAACGCAGCTGGTCGGGGTTGTAGCCGGGTGCGGTCGCGGTCATATCGATGCCCCCCCGCGCGGTCAGCATCAGCAGTTCGGTCCCCTTGCCCAGGCCCTCGGCAAAGGTGATGTCGATCTTTACTTGACCGTTGGTGCGCTTTTCGATGTTTGCCACAAAATCCTTTTCAAGCTGCAGGAACGGTCCATCTGGCAGATAGTGCCCCCATCGCAATTGAAATTTCGGCTGTGCGGCGGCGGCGCCCGCAAGGGACAAGCCGATCAAGGCGGCGATCGACGACTTCAAAAGACTGCTGGCGCGGCGTTTCATGCAGAACCCCTGTGTGTTGAGACTGATCATCGGCGCTCAATCTCGCCGCGCCCGGGGAAAATGTCAAGAACACCCGCAGGCGCGCATGTCGTTAGTCGAGGCGAACGCGATCTGGTAGCGTTCGGGGACCTTTAGTGGTGCGTCATCTACCTGGGAGCCCGTCCGTCCGTGGCGGGGGCGCCGCGTTTCAAGGAGCGATCTTCGCGATGAAAGTGAGCTGGTTCCATCGACATGGCGGGCCCGAGGTACTGGTGGCCGGAGAGGCGGCGATGCCGCAACCGGGCCCGGGCGAGGCCCTGGTTCGGGTACGAGCGACAGGCATCAACCATGTCGACATTGATGTCAGGGCGGGTACCTCGCGGGTCCCGGTAACTTTTCCGCACATTCTCGGGCGCGAATTCGCCGGAGAGATTGCAGCCCTGGGCGGGCCGCTGGCGGGTGCGTCGTCGTCGGACAAATCGCCGGATGGCGGCGCTTTCAGGGAAGGCGACCGCGTCTGGGTCGCCTGCCGGCTGCCGTGCGGGCGCTGCGAGTTCTGCATCAGCGGGCGCGATAATCTCTGTGAGCGCGGCGGCTACTTTGGCATGGATGTGCCCGGCGGATACGCCGAGTACGTGAGGGTGCCGGTGAGCGCGCTCAATCCGCTCTCACCCCAGGTCGGATTTGAGCAGGCTGCCGCCAGCCAGATCGCTTTTGGCACCGCGTGGCATGTGCTGATCACTCGCGGTGGGTTGCGGGCTGGGCAGACGGTGCTTATTCAAGCGGCGGGTTCGGGCATAGGCAGCGCCGCCGTCCAACTCGCCCGCCTTGCCGGCGCAACCGTCATTGCTACGGCCGGCAGCGCCGACAAGCTCGCACGAGCCAAGGCGCTAGGCGCGCATCACCTGATCAACTATCGCGATGAGCCCAAGTTCTCCGGGGCGGTGATGGCCCTGACCCATGGGCGGGGTGTGGATCTGGTGATGGAGCATGTGGGCGGTGACATCTTTACCGAAAGCCTCGCCTGCGTCTGCGTGGATGGCACCATCGTGACGGTCGGAGGTCACGGCGGCGAGGTCGTGCCGCTCGATATCATTCCCTTCTTCAGACGGCAGTTGAGGCTGATCGGTTCGAAAAATGCGTCTATTGCCGAACTGCGCGACGTGATGCGCCTGGTTGCCGAGGGCCGGCTCGTGCCTCAAATTCATGCGGTGTTTCCGCTCGCCGAGGCCGCTGCCGCACATGCGGTGGTCGAGTCGCGCGCCTTTTTCGGCAAGGTGGTGCTCGCCTGTTGACCGGTCGGGGACGCTATCACGCCGGTTTTAGCGGTCACCCGAAAAATCGTGCTGAAGCGAGCGCAGACCGGCGAACTCCCGTACATGCCCGACCATATCCGACGGCGGCTTGGTGTACATCTGCAGCCGGCTGACGCCGGCGCCGGTGGTTCGCGCGATCCGCACCATGAAGGCCGCGTGCTGGAACAGAACCCCTAAGCTGTCCATCACAGGCACTTTGCCATAAGCGGAGAGCCTTCCTCGACGCACCAGAAACTCATTGAGCACGCCGTCAGCAGGGATGATGATGTCGGCGCCGCGTTCGATCATGCGGGCGCATGCCTGATCAAATCGCTCCTCGATCGAGCGAGCTGTGTCTTCGTCGGCTTCGAGCGCGAACTCATCGATTGCCGGGTCGAGGGCAAGCGCACCGGCAAAGCGCCGCTCAAGACCGTAGGCCATGATCATGTCGGAATAGTCTTCAGACTGATCGGCGCAAAGCGTCACCATGCCGAAACGGCGTCCGAGCGAACATGCGGCGAGCGCGCAGCTCTCGCCAAGAGAGACCACCGGGATGTCGACTAGCGACCGAGCCTCGCGCAGACCCGGATCGAAAAAGCATCCGACCGCCATGGCGTGAAAGCCCTCGCGCTCGGCGACCAGCGCAGCGTCGGCAACCTGCAGCTGCTGCACCGTCGCGACCCAACGGTGACGGATCGCTGCGATCGGTGCGCAGGCCTCGGTATAAGTGCCGGGGCGCAACCCGTGTACCTTGACCTCCGCGTCACCGCCCATGACTCGCATGGCGTGATCGCTCAGCGTACGGCGGTAAATCGGCATGACCGTCAGGTCGGTAAAACTCTGGTGCCAGATGCGGATAGGCTGCATGCCTCGCTCCCGGTCAGGCGGCCGCAGCCGGGGTGTTGAAGAAACGGCTACACGCGCTCGCGATCGGGCCCGCGAAGGCCTCGGTCGCATCGAAACCTGCGCCCGCCAGCGAGAGCAGCTGGGCAGAACGCATCAGACGGATCATCTTTTCGCCCTGGCGTCCGAGGTGCTCTTCTTCCGGCACACAGCATTCGATGACCAGGGTCGGCGATTTAATTTTCCGCAGCGTCGCAGCAAGGTCAAAGTCAAAGTTCATGGCATAGATTCGCTGGATCGCGCGCCGACATTGAATGGTCTCTATCGCCCGCTGCTCCTGCGCGGCGAGCGCTGCATCGCTGATCTGGCGAGCGCCGGTCAGCGCGGGTGACCACCAGATCCCGGAGAGAGCGCCAAAATCTGCGCCCCATGTACGCAGCAGGTGAGCGCCGTCACTGGTCGGATCAAAGCCCCCGAAGTGGCGTTTGACGATCTCCATGATTGCGGCGTTCCGCTCCCGGCGCGAGACGACGAGGCTATGCGTCATGCCTATCAGCACCACATTCCTGACCCGGTCTGGATGATGGGCCGCCATGGCCGCAGCGATCTTGTTGCCGGTATGGAAGCCGATCAGATGGGCACGAGCGATGCCTAGCCGGTCGAGCAGATCGACCATCAACGCCGCGAGACTCTCCATCGTTGCGTCAGGCGGCAGGGGGTCCGACATGCCGAAGCCTGGGGTATCGGGCGCGATGCAATGGTGGCGCTTGCCAAGCTTCGCAGCGAGCGCTGCAAAGCTGCGGGCCGAGCGCGGCGTCTCGTGAAGCATCAACACCGCATCTCCCCGCCCGCATCGGTAGAGGTGGATCTGTCCGGCTTGCGTATCGATGTAGGCGCGATTCATGTTCGGTGACGCTCCTTGAGGCAGCCTCCGGTCGACTGTAACATGCAGCCCATTCCATGCCGCGCTGAGATTCCAATGACCGATGATGACCGTCAGACCCGAAACGCTGCGGCAGAACGACTCGACGCCCTGTTCGCCTGGACCGCCGGGTCGACAAACAGATCGCTGCCGGAGCCAGTGAGAAGGCGCGCCGCGCTCATTCTCGCTGATGATCTCGGTGCGATCGTCGCGGGCTCTCGGGAGCCACAGGTGGTCGCGGCGCGGAACCGGTTCCTTGATGCATCGAGCGCGAGGGCGGAATCGACAGTGTTCGCCGAGAACGCGCCCAAGGCTGATCGCAGCGCCGCGGCCTGTGCGAACGGCATGGCGATCACCTGGTGCGAGCTTGATGAAGGCTTCCGGTTGGCTTCATGCCACGGCGGCGCCTACACTCTGCCGGCGCTCCTCGCCGAGGCGCAGGCCCGCGACCTGAGCACAGGTGAAGTCGTGCGCGCGCTTGCGTTAGGCTATGAGTTCACGACCCGTATCGCGCTTGCTTATCCTTTTCCCGGATTTTATGTTCACCCGCACGCGGCGTTTGCAACGATCGGGGCGGCCGTGGCGACATCGATCGTACGCGGTCATTCAGTCGATACGATGCGGTCGGCCGTGACCGGTGCGGCGTCGATGAGTTTTGCCGGCCCGTTTGACACCGCGGTCGAAGGCTCACTGGTACGCAACGGTTGGACTGCGGCGGGAGCGTGGGTCGGCATGCAGGCGTGCGACTGGGCTGAGGCGGGCATCGGCGGGGGAATCCATACGATCCACGACGTGTTCGCCGCGAGTTTCAAAACCCGCGTTCGCCCAGAGGCGCTGACGCAGGGCCTGGGCGAAGCCTGGTCGGTGGCGAGCGGGTTTCACAAAGTGTTTGCCTGCTGCAACTACGCTCACTCGGCGGTCGAAGCGTGCCTCGCGCTACGCGGCCGGCTTGACGGGCGTAGCGTCGATGCCATCCGCGAAATCGTGGTGGAGGCGGGGCCGTCAGGTCTTGCGCTCAATGCGGTCGAACCGCAAACCGTGCTGTCAGCGAAATTTTCGATGCCGCACGCGGTCGCTGCGACGACACGTCTGGGTACGGGGGGCGCTGCAGCGTTCACCTTCGATACGCTGTCCGACCCCGGTATTGCCGCGCTTCGCAGGCGCGTCCGACTGGCGCCATGCGCCGAGGCCGGTCCGCCGCCCCGGGACCGACCGGCCCGGGTGACCTGGCAGTTTGATGACGGATCCAGGATCAGCGAGTTCGTCGAGAGTCCGCGCGGTGGTGCGGACCAGCCGTTTGACGAACCAACGCTATTCGCGAAGCTTGCAGACAATACCGGCATATTTTTCCCCCAGGCGGCGGCGACCCTGCGGTCTGTCGTCGATGGGGACCCCTCCGCAAACGGGCGTCGGTGGCGCGAGACGGTTGCGCGCTTCGTGTCGCGCGGCTGAGCGGGGATAGAGGTGTCTGCGCCGACCTTGTCTGTGGCCGACCCGGGCCTGGCTCGACGCTTTGTCAGAGCGCTTCGCGGCAGGCTCGGCGGGGAGTTGCCCGCTGAGGTCGCGCAATCTGCGGCACGCCACCTGGCTGATGCAGTCGGGGTTGGGCTGGCCGCGTCGGTGTCGCTGTCAGGCCGTGCCTGGGCGCGTGCTGCGGCGACCTGGGCTCAGGGTGGTCCGTCGACGGTGTTTGGGCAACGGATAGGCGCGAGCAGCGCCAATGCGGCCATGATCAACGGCGGCCTGATCCACAGCCTGGAGTTTGACGATACCCATACTGGATCGATCATGCATGGGAGCGCAGTGGTCGCTGCTGCGTCGCTCGCGTGCTCCGAGGCAATCGGGGCGGGGGGCCAGTCCATGCTGGCTGCGTACGCGCGGGGGTATGAAGCGCTGATTCTCCTGGGACTCGCTGCGCCGGGACGGTTTCATGCGACGGGCTTTCAGGCCAGTTCAGTCGCTGGCACCATGGCCGCAGCGCTGGTAGCGGCTGAACTGCATGGACTTAACGAGGACGAAACTGTCAACGCGCTCGGCATTGCGCTTAGCCAGTCGGCTGGCGTGATGGAGTTTCTGAGTAATGGCTCGTCGGTGAAATCGCTCAACCCCGGCTGGGCGGCGCACGGCGGAGTCATTGCAGCCGGGCTTGCCGAGGCGGGAATGACAGGGCCCGAAACCTCGCTTGACGGCCGCTGGGGCCTCTTCGCACAGTTTTGTGATGATACGGATGCGGTCAACCGAATGTCAGGTTTGCTCGATTCAATCGGCGGACCCTGGCACATGCCCGATGCCGCGTTCAAGCTTTACCCCTGCTGCCACTATTTACATCCCTTCATCGAGGCCGCCGGTCGCCTCGCCGATTCAGGCGTTTCAGCGGATGCCATCACCGAAATCGTCTGTGAGGTCCCGTCCGGCGCGGCGCCAGTGATCTGCGAGCCCTGGGAGCACGCGCTCAACCCCCAGAGCGGCCACTCCGCGCGGTGGAGTCTGCCGATCGTTATTGCAGCGCGGTTCATGGAGCGTAAAGTCGATCTGTCGACCTTCGAAGTTTCGGCGTCTGCAGCGGTCCGTGATCTCGCCCGCCGCGTTCGGTGGGTACCCTTGCAAGGCGCACGATTTCCAGAGCGGTTTGAGGCTGTCGTGCGTTGCACGCTGCACGACGGTGGCGTGCGGACGGCTCGGATCGACGATGTCGAAGGCAATCCGTCCCGCCCCGCGTCGGCTGAAAAGATCAGTGCAAAATTTATCGCCAATGCGTCGCGCGCACTGGATTCCGGGATTGTCTCTCGGCTCGAGTCGGCGCTGCTCGGGCTCGCCGAGCGTGACACACCGGTTTCGGAGATCGGCGCCCTGCTGCGCTCCATCCGGAACACCGCCTGATACCCCGCTTTAAAGGAGCCATCCAGTGAATGCTCGCGGCGATGCGTATGTCCCCGTTTCCCACTCCGATGAGATCGAGTCGCAGCCCATCGATGCTGTCGAATGGGCGCTGCGGCAGCGTTTGGCTGCGGCGTACCGCGCCGTTGAGCATTTTGGCTGGTCTGAACTGACCGCTAATCACATTTCGCTGCGCGTTCGCGACCAACCCTCGGAGTTCCTGATCAATCCCTACGGTCTGCTCTACTCGGAAATTACCGCGTCCAATCTGGTTCGCATCGATGCCGAGGGTAAAGTCCTGACCAAAACCGACTATCCCATCAACCCGGCGGGCTTCAACATCCACGCAGCGATCCACCAGGCGCGCGCCGACGCACATTGCGTACTGCATGTGCACACGATCGCAGGCATGGCGGTGTCGTGTCTGTCGGAAGGGCTGCTGCCCCTTACGCTTGAGGGGACCGATTTTCATGATCGGATCGGCTATCACGAGTTTGAAGGTCCCAGCCTCGCGGTCGATGAACGCGCACGGCTTGCGAGCGATCTGGGCGCGAAGAATATCGCCCTGGTGCTGCGTAACCATGGTCTGGTCACGATCGGCGAGACGGTGGACTCGGCATTTCTGCGCATGTACCGGCTGCTGCTTGCCTGTGAGGTGCAACTTCGGGTCATGATGACCGGTCGGTCATTCACACGCATATCCGACTCGATCCTTGAGCATTCGGCGCAACGCCATGAGTGGTTCTTCCGTATCGGTCCCGGTGGCCGGCAGATCGGCCACGGCGAGCTAGATTTCAGCGCGGTGATGCGCCTGATGGCCAAGATCGATCCGTCCTATCTGCACTGATTCATTCGCCTGCTTCGACCTCCATACCCTGCCGTTTCCGAGTGATGCCATGAAACACAGCGACGCCTCCCGCCTTCTGGTCACCCATGTCGGCAGCCTGCCGCGCTCCGATACGGTGGTGGCGCAACTTCTTAAAAAAGAGCGTGGTGAGGCGGTCGATCCCGCTGAATTCGAACGGGTCATGCGCGAAGGCGTCGCCGAAGTCGTTGGGCGCCAGCGCGCGCTTGGCGTGACCGTGCTCAGCGACGGAGAAACGGCCAAGATTTCCTATGCCACCTACATCAAGGACCGTTACACCGGGTTTGAGACCGAGGGCGTCACCTCGCCTAAGCCCCACCTCGATCTGCGCGAGCACCCTGACTTCGTCAAGCGTATGGCTGCGTTTACCGGGCCGAGGACTGCGCGCCGGCCATGCTGCGGCGGCGCGATCCGCCTGCGCGATCGCGAACCTCTTGCACGCGATATCGCCAACCTGAAGGCGGCGCTGCCGGCGGATGGATCCGTGGAGGGTTTTCTCAATGCCGCCTCGCCCGGAGTGGTGTCGGCGTTTCTCCCCAACCAGCACTACCCGAGCCATGAGGCCTATCTCGAAGCGCTCGCTGAGGCGTTGCGCTACGAATACGAGACGATTGCTGCCGCGGGCCTTGTGCTCCAGGTCGACTGCCCGGACCTCGCGATGGCGCGCCACACCGGTTTTCAGGATCTGACCGAAGCCGAATTTCTCGCGCGCGCAGCCCTGCATGTCGAGGTGCTCAATCACGCGCTGGCGGCTGTACCGCGCGAGAGCATTCGAATCCATGTCTGTTGGGGCAACTACGAGGGCCCGCATGACCATGACATTCCGGTGGAACGTATTTTGCCTATTCTTGCCAAGGCCAAGACGCAGGCCATTCTGTTCGAGGGTGCGAATCCCCGCCACGAGCATGAATGGAAAGCCTGGCGCGATGCCAAGCTTCCTGACGATTTGATCCTGATCCCTGGTGTGATCGACTCTTGCTCAAACTATGTCGAACATCCCGAACTGGTCGCGCAGCGCCTTGAGCGTTACATGCAGATCGTCGGGCCCGAGCGAGTCATCGCGGGCAGTGACTGCGGCTTTGGAACCTTCGCGGGCTACGGGAAGGTTGACGCCGGTATCGCGTATAAAAAGCTCGCTTCGCTTGCCGAAGGAGCGCGGATCGCATCCGAACGGCGAGCGGCTGCCTAGGCCGTTGCTGCCCTCATCTTCGCCTGCGCCTTGGCCTCACTCGGCTCCAGAATACTGCCGGGGGCGAGTTCGCCAGGCTCGATATGGATCCGGTCTATGGTTCCGGTATAGGCAAAAGAGCCCCGGCCAGCATGACGTTCGCTGACTGAGAGTCTTCTTGACAGACCGACGCTCAGGCCCGAGGAGGGAACCTTGAGCATGGTGGGCGACAGCTCGATCGCCTTGCTCGCGAGTCTACCGTTCAACAGCAGGTCTGCGGAGCCGCGTCGCCCTGCCTCTGCCCGATAGCGCAATTCGAAGGTCTGTGTGCCTGGGACGAGCGCGATGGGGCCCACGACCGTGGGTGCGTGCCACCACTGGTATACGAAGAAAAGCGCACCTTCCTCGATATACAGGACCATGCCGCAGAATCGATCGCCAATTGAAAAAATTACACCAGACTGCGCCGGCGCCCAATCAAAGCGAGCGCTCAGCGTGTAGCTGCGGTCACAGATAAGAGGCGACACCACCAGCGACGGAATCGATGGCCCTGCAGCGAAAAAATCGCGCGGGGCGAGCATGCGCTCGACTTCATAGGGCGGCACATGGTAGTTGCGCCGCTCGTCGCGCGTATCGACGGGGTAGACATAGTTGATACCCGCTTGGGCATCGAACTCTTCAATCAGCCGGCGAACAATTTCGGGATGTTTTGTCGCCAGATCATCGATCTCGGCGGGATCAAGCGCCAGGTTGAACAACATCCAGTTGTCAAGGTCGATCGCCTTGTCGGGTGTCTGCAGGGACACGATTTTCCAGTCGCCTGAAATGAAGGCGCGGCTTCCCTGCAGTTCGTAGTACTGGCTGGACCGGCACGCAGAGGCCGAAGCGTTGGCAACAATGCCCGTAAAACTCATGCCGTCAAGAGATTGCGTGGCCTTGCCGTTGAAAGTCTCCGGGAGTGACGTACCGGTGTAGTCCATGATGGTGGGCAGCAGATCGGTGACATGCACCCATTGTCGGCGCAGCGATCCCGGGTCAGCGATGCCCGCCGGCCAGTGCATCACGAGAGGTACGCGAATGCCGCCTGCCATGGGCGTCCGCTTGAAGTAGCGATAGGGCGAGTTACTGAGCTGGGTCCAGCCTGTGGGGTAGCAGATGTAGGTATCTTCACCGCCGACCCGATCTTCGTGCAGCAGGCGCATATTGAGCGCCATGTCTTCGGTCGCGCCGACCCGCCGGCCAACCAGATTCATGACGCCTTTGGGGCCGGCGACTGCGTTGGCGCCGTTGTCCGAAGTGAGACAGATCAGGGTATTGTCCAGCGCTCCACACAGGCGGAGAAAGTCCGTGAGCCGGCCGACGTTCTGGTCAGCATTGTCGAGGAGGGCGGCGTAAACCTCCATGTAACGGGCAAAGAGCGCCCGCTCCTCTGCGGGCAGCGATGACCACTCGGGAATGCCAGGATTGCGAGGCGCAAAACCCGCATTGGGTTCGATGAGTCCGGCGGCGAGCTGTCGGTCGAAACGTTGTCTACGTAACGCGTCCCATCCTTCGTCGAACCGCCCCTTGTAGCGCGCAAGATCGGAGGGTTTAGCCTGCAGCGGTCCGTGGGGTGTCTGAAATGCGAGATAGAGAAAGAACGGCTTGTCGGGCGAGCTGCTCACGTGCTGGGAAATCCAGTCGATTGCGCGCTGCGTGTAGTCGTCTGGCGCAAAATAGCCCTCGGGGTAGCGTATGACCGAAGATGGGTGGTTACCCTCCATCATGTTGTCCGGCTGAAAATAGCCGGTCTCCGGACCCATAAATCCATAGAAATGATCGAAGCCGCGCTGCACTGGCCACGAGCTCGTGTCGCCGCCCGGAATATTGTTGCGATCGTAGGTGTTGTGCCATTTCCCCGCTGCGAGCGTCGAATAGCCGCCGGCTCGCAGCAACTCGGCCATGGTCGGCGCGTCGCGGGCAATCTCGCCGCCGTAGCCGGGATAGCCG
>CAZZKA010000058.1:0-15071 GCA_964654745.1 uncultured Bordetella sp.
GTACGGATTCACGCAGCAATTGAAGATGAATGCCCAGCCTCGCGGCGGCACGCCTAACCCCCGATCCTAAGCACTCAGCAGCCTAACGATTTATTGATGGAAGACGATATGAATCACCACCCAAAACTGAGCCTCAAACGCGTAGCCTTGTTGACGTCCGCCCTGACTCTCGCGGGCTGCTCGAGTCTTAACCCGACTCCGCTGGAAGACAAGGCGATACGCGATCGCGCTGCTGCCGACCGGGTCAAGATGTTTGAGCAGCAGGAGACCATCACCGCGGCGATCACGCTCGACGAGGCGATTGCACGCGCGCTCAAATACAACCTCGATCTTCGCCTGAAGAAGATGGAGGTTGCCGTTAATGAACAGCTGCATGACGTTTCGAAGTACGACATGTTGCCCAATCTGGTGGTGGGCGCGGGTTATGCGGATCGCAGCAACTTCTCTGGGGGCGATAGCCGAACGCTCTACGGTCCGCAGGGCTCGAGGCCTGCCGAGGCGCAAGCCCGCACGGGGAATTTCTCCACTTCTTCGGACATGACGCGACGGCTCAACTCGGTCGAGTTCAGTTGGAATGTGCTCGACTTCGGCGTGTCGTACTACCGAGCACGCCAGCGAGCCGATGAGTATCTGATCGCGCAGGAGAGAAAGCGCCGCGTCATTCAGACCATGGTTCACGATGTGCGCTTTGCCTTTCATCGGGCTCTGGCCGCGCAAAAGCTCGCGAGCGAAGCCGAAGCGGTAATGAAGCAAGCCGAAACGGCAATCGAACAGTCGCGCGCTGCCGAAAGCCGGGGAGCGATTCCCGTGCAAATTGCGCTGGCCTATCAGCGAGCGTTGGTCGATGCGGTGGCGCTTCTCAATATCCGCAGGCAGGAGCTTGATTTTTCCAAGGCCGAGCTAGCAGCGCTCATGTCAGCACCGACCGGACAGTTCACCCTTGCTGACTTACCCGAGCAAGCCCTTCAGCCCTTGCCGTCCAACCTTGCAGTGCTGGAGGACACTGCCCTGATGAATCGGCCTGAACTGCGCGAAGAGGATCTACGTAAACGCATCTCTGGCGATGAAACCCGTCGGCAACTCATGCAGGCCTTTCCCAATTTGACGCTTGGCCTCGGGCGGCAGTACGACAGCAATAGCCTGCTCTATAACAACGACTGGATCGACAGTTCGGCGCGCATTTCGTGGAATCTGCTTCGCGTGCTGAGCGCGCCGGCGGTCAAGAAGGCGGGTGAACGCCAGATTGAAGTCGATGACGCTCGCCGTCAGGCTCTTGCCATGGCGGTGATGACGCAGACCCGTATCGCGGCGCTACGTTACGGTTTGGCACGCAGTGACCTGGATCTGGCGCAAAAGAGCCTTGAGGTCGATTCACGCGTCGCAGCGGTGGCGAAATCGGGCGTATCGTCTCGCGCCGAGACCGAGCTTGAGCTCGTGCGCGCTACAGCTCGTGCGGCGGTTTCCAAGTATCAGCGCGCTATTGCGTACGCTAACGCTCAGGCGGCCTATGCGCGGATTCAGCATTCGTTGGGCCAGGACTTTGACTTTGGCGATATCGAATCGGTGAGCATCGCGGAGCTTGCCTCGAAGGTCGGTGCCACGCTCGCCCAGGCTGAAAAGCAGTTACCGACACCCTTGCTCGCGAAGGCGGGTGCGCGGCCTAAGGTGCAGCTGTTTGTCGATCAGCAGCAGGAGCTCAGCAAGGCGCTGCTTCCCGGCGTGATCCAGGCCCTTGAGCGTGGGGGTTTTGACGTCGTTAATGACGGCGGGGCAGGGGTGCTGCGGCTTCAGGTGGGGCTGAACCTCGGCGATGCGCACGCGGGCTTGCGCCGCAGCGAGGTGCAGGTGGGTGAGGTGGGCAAGGCCTCCACCGTTTACCGCGCAACGCTCCCCGCCAATCCGCAGCAGGGAGCGCTCGCTGCGGCCGGTGAGGCGGCGATCACAGCGAATGTGGGTAATCTACGCGAGTGGGTCGCCGCTAATAATCCCTGACACACGAGAGCGGCACCGTCGCTCACCTTCGTGAAAGCGCCCCGGGCCATCGTCTGAAAAAGAGAGACGGTGCCCGGCCCGCAGCGGCCTATTCAGAAGCCGGGTTGGAGCCTAGTCCGGCTTCATTCCGGTGTCGGCGACGAGCTTTGCGTAACGCCTGACTTCGTTTTCAAGAAAAATGCGCAGTTCGGCGGGGCTACCTCTGCCGGGCTGCGCACCGCGTGAGGCATAGTGTCCGGCACCCGCCTGACGCCGAGATCATGCTGCTGGGCATAAGCGGACTTGCGTTCGAAGTGGTCAACATCGCCGGCGCGGTCATTGCAGTTCCGGTCGGATCGGGCTCAACCGAGCCTACCCCCGCCAGTCAGATTTGCTTGTCGCCATTAGTTCACCCCAGTCGTTTGGTGGGCTGCCGCGTTTCAGCATGCGCTGGAAGACCGCATAAGGATCGCTCTTGCTGTCCGCCGACCGTAGAGTTGTTTCGTCGTTGACCCAGGCGAAAATGATGATGCGGGTTTTAGAGTCGTAGCGAAAGAACAGCCTGAAGCGACTGCCGATCTTTGCCCTCCTCCAATGTCGGAACGCTGGACCCATAGTATTGCCCTGCCGGTATTCCTCCCGGCCTGGGTCGCTCGGTACCGCGTCGAAGATCAGCTTCGACAATGCCGAGAACAGACAAATGTTGGCGTTGGATTCCGCTTCCAGCGGATCTTGCTGGCGCGCCCGCTCAGCGGCTACGTGCAGTTTTTGCAGCTGATCGGATAGGCATTTATGAAAAAGCAGGTTCCAACCATGACGCTGGATCACAGCGCTACATCGCCTTCGATGTCGACCGTCAGGTCAACCGGCTGTTTTAACGTGGCCCGCATGGCCTCAACCAGATCGTCCGGAAGATTGCACAGACGTTGACCTGATCGAATATCCGTCTCCAAGAGAGCAAGAAAGGACCCGATTGCGGGATCCTCATGAGGAGGATCATCGGCGCGACTGACGATGACCTGGGAGCCGCGCAAGTGGAAAGCGACCTTGCCACCATAGCCGACACCTAAGGCCTGACGGATCGGTTTGGGAAGGGTGATCTGCCCCTTTGAAGTAATGGTCGCGACTTCACGAATAGCTGGCATGACTTTCCCCGATAAACGATTAAAGTAAGGAATATTCCTTAAATCGTCAAGCTCTGGAATCTACTGCTATGCCGCCAAACGGATTTGCCTCTACCGGCCGATCGTGATCGGTCGCGGTGGAACCGTCATCGCTTCAGGGCGCTATCGCCCGCGGCCCAGCTGTTTCACACCATGCTTTTGGACTGGGCGCACGCGAATCGTACGGTGCTGGCTCCGGCCTCTACGGGCCCGTCCGCTCGCACGCGTTAGGGTCCTGACGCGATGTCTCTAGGCTTCCGCATCATTACGTAGCCAGAGGCGACCAACCTGAGGGGAAGAATCTCTCTTTCCAGGCTGTGGCCGCCGGTCAACAACAGCAGACGCCTGATTGACACGCAAAATAATACACATTTCGGTCCAGCACAGGCTGTATAGTGCGCACTTGACGCCGGATTTGAGGCTGTATAAACTTGTACATGCACTATATTGCATCACTTGGATCCAGTTCCAGCGAATCTCAATTCCAAAGCTTGAATCAGAAATCCAGGTGCTGCTCCACGACATTTCTCCCGTTCAAATTCCACTTCAGTCAGGCGAATCCAATGATCAGCTACCAGGTTGAGTCTTACGGGCGGCCGCTTTCACAGGCACTCCGAGATACACCTCAGCCAACCGGCAGCGAGGTTGTGGTCAAGATCGGCAGCTGCGGCGTCTGCCACAGTGATGTGCATCTGCATGACGGCTATTTTGATCTCGGCGGTGAGGTCAAACTCGACATGACCCGGATCATGCAGCTGCCGCGTACCTTGGGCCACGAAATTGCAGGGACGGTGGTCGCCGTCGGACCGGACGCAAAGGGGGCCGCGATAGGTGATCGCCGCGTGGTGTTCCCCTGGATCGGTTGTGGCAGCTGCGCTTTGTGCGCAGCTGGCACTGAGCACCTTTGCAACGCACCACGCGCGCTGGGCATCCACCGCGACGGTGGCTTCGCGAGCCATGTCGTCGTGCCGAATGCACGTTATCTGGTCGATTTCGATCCCCTGCCCGAAGAGCAGGCCTGCACTTTTGCCTGCTCGGGTTTGACCGCCTATAGCGCTCTGAAAAAAATTGCGACGGTGGATGCCTCCGATGCGCTGCTCATCATCGGTGCTGGCGGCGTGGGGCTTTCGGGCATTCGGCTCGCCCGGCAGATGTTTGGTGTGGCACCGATCGTCGTCGAGCCCGACCAGACGAAATGGGATATTGCGCGCGAGGCGGGAGCAAGCCAGTGCATCGATCCCGGTGCGGAAGGCGCTCTGAAGTCTCTCCTCAAGGCAACCGGTGGCGGCGTGGCTGCAGCTGTCGATTTCGTTGGTTCGGCATCGTCCTTTGCATTTGGCTTTGGCGCATTACGCAAGGCCGGCAAGCTGGTGTGCGTGGGCCTCTTTGGTGGCGCAACGCCGATCGTGCCGGCAATGGTGTCGATGAAAGCGGTAAGCGTGCTCGGCTCATACGTCGGCAGTCTCGCGGAGCTGCAGGAGCTCATGGCGATTGCCCGGACCGGAGTACTACCTGCGATGCCGGTCAACCTGCGTCCGCTCTCGCAAGCCACGGAGGCGGTTGAAGATCTTCGCGCGGGGCGGGTTCGCGGTCGAACGATTCTTCGCCCCTGAATTCACGAACGAGGATGTTACAGATGACTCCCGGTCAACCAGCGGATTGGCAGCAGTTCAGCCCCCTTCAACTCTGGCGTGAATGGGTTGTGCGGTCTGAGGAACAGTGGAGTGCAGCGCTATCCACATTGATGAAGGACCCTCGGGCAGGCGAACTCTTCAAGCGTCAGACCGATGAGCTTCGCATGACGCATCGCATGTTCGCTGAAATGGCGCAGGCATCGCTTGCTGCGGCGAATCTGCCTTCACGCACGGATCTCGAAGCACTCGATGAGCGGCTTGGTCGGGTAGAGGATGGGCTCGCCAGTGTCAGCGCAGAGCTTTCGAAGTTACGCGAGGCGCTGATCGCTCACGGCACAGCGCGCGAGTCCCGGCAGCGGCCTGCGCGTAATCGTAGGGGCTGAACCGTGCCTGCTTTCGCCAGTGCGCCAGCCGGGTTGCCCAACCCCGTTCAGTCGCTTTTCGAGCGGATGGGGCTTCCCACTACAGATTTCGCCGGGCTGTCGGGCCCGTTGGGCACGACACCGAGAGAGACCGTGCATGTACAGGGGACGCTAAAGCTGCATCACTACCGGCCGATCTGCGATTCGGTGTATCGCACACCAGTTCTGGTAGTCACCTCGATCGTCAATCAACCCTATATTCTCGATCTGGTTCCGGGGCAGAGCATGGTCGAGTCGTTGCTGCAGCGTGGCTACGACGTTTACCTGATCGAATGGGGTCGACCGCGTCGCGAGCACAGCGTCCTCACGCTCGAGGATCTCGTTACCGATCGCCTGCCCGCATGTGTGGACCGTGTGCTCGAGCATAGTGGGGAGCGCTCTCTCACAATGCTTGGCTATTGCCTGGGTGGCTTTCTGGCTGCGTTGTACGCGGCTCGACCGCCCGCCCGACAGGAAACGGCGCTCCGCAATCTGATCTGCATAGCAACTCCCGTCAATAGCGATGGTCTGGAATCGCTGAAGGCCTGGATGGGCGAAGGCTTTGACGAAGAGGCGCTGCTTAGCGAGCGCGGTAATGTCCCAGCCGAGTGGGTGCAAAACACCCTTCGAGCACTCCGACCGTTGGGGAAAGTAGCTGGCGCGATGAATCTCCTCAATCAGATCGATCGCCAGGAGGTGGTTCAAAGCAACCTGCGCATGGGCAAGTGGGAGACCGATAACCTGCCGTTTCCGGGCGGGATTTTCAGGCAGATGGTTCGTGATTTTCTGCGCGCCAACGCCCTGATGCGCGGCGGGTTTCCGCTAGGCGGGGAGCCTGTGAGCTTGAACCGGATCAAGGTGCCCTTTCTTCATGTTCTGGCGCAGGAAGACCACATCACACCGTATGCGTCCTCATCCGATCTTGTTCGCCTGGTCGGCAGCGTTGATAAAGAGGAAATCGTGCTGAAGGGCGGGCACGTTGGACTCGTTGCGGGGCGTGGTGCACAAACTCGTACCTGGCCGGCCTTGGACGCCTGGCTTTCCGCACGCTCGAGCTGAGCGCCTCACTGCGCCTTACCGCTTTCACTTACGTCGATCGATCGGACTTCCATGCGTTGCTACTGCGTCGTTGAACACGGAGCGCCCCTCCAGCTGCTCGAGCGCCCGACACCAGCACCAACTGGTTCAGAGGTACTGATTCGCACCGTTGCAGCGGGCCTGTGCCATACGGACTTACACCTGTGGGAAGGCTATTACGACATGGGTGGTGGCAAGCGCCTCGCTCTCGCCACGCGAGGGATCGTGCCGCCGCTTATTCTGAGCCATGAGATCGTCGGCGAGGTTCTCGCCGCTGGTCCCGATGCGCAAGGGGTGGTTTACGGAAAACCCATGCTGGTCCACCCTTGGATAGGCTGCGGGGAATGCACCGCCTGTCGGCGGGGTGACGAGAATCATTGCGCGAGCCCCCGCGCGCTGGGAGTGATGCGACCGGGTGGCTTTGCCGACCGTGTGCTCCTCCCGCATCCGCGCTATCTGGTTGATATCGACGGGCTAGATCCGGCAGAGGCTGCGCCGCTTGCCTGCGCGGGTGTCACAACCTACAGCGCCATCAAAAAATTTGGTCAGCGAATCTACGAAGACCCCGTCGTGGTGATCGGTGCCGGAGGATTGGGACTGATGGCCATCGAGGTGTTACGAGCGCTGGGCGGTCAAGGGGCGATCGTGGTCGATATCCATCCCGTCAAGCGCGAGGCAGCGTTGGCGGCGGGCGCTCTGGCGGCTATTGATGCCCGATCGGAAGACGCCGTCGCGCAGATTCAGAAAGCCTGCGGCGGGGGAGCCCGTGCTGTGCTGGATCTGGTTGGTGCGACGGCGACGGTGACCACCGCGGTCGCCGCGTGCGGCCGGGGCGGTCATATCGTGATCTGCGGTCTGATGGGCGGCGACATCACGCTGCCGCTGCCAATGATCCCGACGCGTCCACTGTCGATACAGGGCAGCTATGTTGGCACGCTGACTGAGCTGCGGGAACTGGTGGCGCTTGCCCGTCAGGGACGGATTCGACCCATTCCGGTTACGCGCAGGCCAATGACAGAACTCAACGACGCCGTGCAGGCCCTGCATGCCGGGCGCATTCTCGGCCGTACTGTTCTGATACCTGAGGTAAGTTGACTCTACCCGCGACCGTTCGCTGATCGGATCCCCATGCCCATTGTGTCGCGCGACGGCGCACGCATCTACTGGACCGGCCTTGGCCGTGGCGAACCGGTAGTGCTCGTGATGGGGCTGGGCTGCAGTTCTGCGATGTGGTTCCGGGTGGCACCTGTGCTGGCCCGCACCCACCGTGTGATCCTCATCGACAATCGTGGTTCGGGACATACGCGTGTGCCGTTTTTTGTCGTCCATCGGGTGAATGCTATGTCGGAAGATATTGGCGCGGTGCTCGATGCGGCCGGCGAAAGCAGTGCTCATCTGATCGGTTTTTCAATGGGAGGCATGATCGCGCAGCAATTTTGTGTTGATCATCCGGATCGTGTCAGGTCGCTAGCGCTCCTCGGTACGCACTGCGGGACGCCCTGGGCAATACAGGCCGAGGCGTCGGTACGAAAACTGTTGTTTGACAAGGCAAACATGGGGCCGGAGGAGAGCCTCCGCGCGATGCGTCCCTACACCTACGCGGCAAAAACGCCCGACCGCCTCTTTGAAGAGGATGCTGTGGTCAGGCTTGCAAATATGCCCTCGGCACGCGACTACCAGGCGCAGCTCTTCGCGTTGTTTTACTGGTCGGTGTATCTGCAGTTGCCCGAGCTCGACCTTCCGGTTTTAGTCTTACATGGGCTGCAGGACGCGTTGATCCCGTCCGCCAATGGCGCTTTGCTCGCCTCGCGCCTGCGACACTCACGGCTGGTGGAATTGCCCGAGGCCAGCCACTGGCTGATGACCGACAGCAACTCCGCGTGTTTGAATGAGCTTGGCGATCATCTGGCTCGAAACCGGTAGGGCTCTTGCTGCAATTCCCCGGAGCCGGGCTCGTCCGTGGGACAATCGCATTCTTATGACTGCCTCCTCCTTTGCCGAACTCGGCCTGCCCCCCACCCTGCTTCAGGCCATCGCGCAAATAGGCTACGAGGCGCCCTCGCCGATTCAGGCCATGGCCATCCCGCCGCTATTGCAGGGAAAGGACCTTCTGGGCCAAGCCCAGACCGGCACCGGCAAGACGGCGGCCTTTGCGCTGCCCATCCTGGCTCGGCTGGAACCCAGCGCGGGCGCGCCCCAGGCTCTGGTACTCACGCCGACCCGCGAACTAGCCATTCAGGTGGCCGAAGCCTTTCAGCGCTACGCGCATGCGATCCCAGGCTTTCACGTGCTGCCCATCTATGGCGGACAGGGCTACGGTACGCAGCTGTCGGCCTTGCGTCGTGGTCTGCATGTGATCGTAGGTACGCCCGGGCGCATCATCGATCACCTCGACAAAGGCTCCCTTGATCTGTCGGCCTTGCGCATGCTGGTGCTCGATGAAGCCGACGAAATGCTGCGCATGGGCTTCGTGGAGGAAGTCGAGCGCATCCTGAGCGCAACGCCCGCGGGGCGCCAGACCGCGCTGTTCTCAGCGACCATGCCAACCGAGATTCGCCGTATCGCCAGAACCCATCTTCGCGAGCCCATCGAGATCACGATTGCAGCCAAGACCGCCACTGCCACCAACATCCGGCAAAGGCAGTGGCTGGTGAGTGGTATGCACAAGCTCGACGCACTCACCCGTATCCTGGAGGTGGAGTCCTTTGAGGCCATGATCGTCTTTACGCGTACCAAGCTCGGCACCGAGGAACTGACCGAAAAACTCAAGGCCCGGGGTTTTCCTGCGTCCGCAATCAATGGCGACATGGTGCAGCAGCAGCGCGAACGCACCATCGCCCAGCTGCGCGAAGGAGAGATCGACATTCTGGTAGCCACTGATGTGGCAGCTCGTGGGCTCGATGTAGAGCGTATCAGCCATGTCATCAACTACGACCTGCCAAGCGACGCAGAAACCTACACTCATCGCATTGGCCGCACCGGTCGGGCTGGTCGCAGTGGTGAGGCTATTCTGTTCGTCACACCGCGGGAACGCGGGCTGCTCAAGGCCATCGAACGCTCTACGCGCCAGCCGATTGCCGCGCTTGAGCTTCCCACGATTCGGGCTGTCAACGCGGTGCGAATCGCGCGCTTTAAGGACCGTATCACCGAAACGCTGGACGCTGGGGGCCTGGAGGCCTTTGCCAGCATCGTGAGCGAGTACGAGCAGGAGCATGGTGTTTCTGCCCTTGATATCGCAGCGGCACTCGCCCGTATGTCGCGCGGAGGGCTGCCGCTCTTGCTTGCCAAGGGGCAGGACGCCGCTGAGACTCGCGCCGCTGCGTCGGATCGCTCCGCGAGCCGTCCAGACGATCTACCTAGTCCCGGCTCAACCGGATTTCAGACTTTCCGGGTGGAAGTGGGTGAATCCCATGGCGCCAAGCCCGGAAACCTGATGGGGGCTATTGCCAATGAGGCGGGTCTGGAGGCCCGTCAGATCGGCCGCATACGTGTGCTGGAGCGGCATAGTCTGGTGGAGCTTCCCGAGGGCCTGCCGTCTCGAGTGATCAAGCACCTGAGCAGAGTGCGGGTGGCGGGACAGATGCTTCGCATTCATGTCGTCGAAGCAATGCCACCGCGCGGTCCAAGGACTTCAGCCAGCGAGCCGGCAGCATGGGCCAAGCGTCCTGCTGGGCCTGGACCGTCGCGATCACCTCAATCCCCGGAATCAAGACGGCCAGATCAAAAGACAGTCCGGACTCGTGCATCTCGGGGGCCGGGCGGCCTCCCAGGGCCCGACACACCACGTTCAGATCCTTCGCCTCGGCCGCGTAAAAAACCTCGCCCTCGGTAGCGGAGCGACTATTTTCAGCGCCCAACCCTGCGCGGTTTTTCCCTCGACCGATAGGGGCTGAGCAACAGAATCAGCTCAGTGATCCAAGATGAGCTCAGCGTCCGCCGTTGAGTCGGTCATGACTCGGCTTTTGCCGCAATCGCCACAGCGAGGTTCGTTCTAGGCGTCGCGCGTGATGCAGCGGATCATTGGGGTCAGCGGCCTTTGGGTGACGGGGGCGGATGTCGTGGTGACCCGCGAGCTCAAGCCCTGCGGAATCGAAGAGTGCAAGGAGATCCGCGCGGGTGCGCAGACCGAGATGCTCAGCGAGATCAGAGAGGATGAGCCAACCCTCTCCGGCAGGGTTGAGATGCTCGGCGAGGCCACTCACAAATCCGCGCAGCATCGTGCTGTCATCGTCATAGATACCACGCTCCAGCGGCGAGCCCGGACGAGCGGGTAGCCAGGGTGGATTGCAAACTACGAGGTCGGCGCGACCATCCGGAAAGACGTTGCACTGTTGTAACTCGATGCGACTTGCAAGTCCCAGGCGCGCGATATTGTCTTTGGCGCATGCGATCGCACGCGGGTCGGTGTCGGTTGCGATGATGTGGGGAGCGCCACGCCGCGCCAGCACGGCCGCCAGAACGCCGGTGCCCGTGCCGATATCGAACACCGTTGCACCAGGTTTCAAGCATGCAGCGGGTAGGGGCGTCGTTGCGACCAGATCGACATACTCGGCGCGGGTTGGCGCGAAGACACCGTAATGCGGATGAATACGGCCCCCGATTGCGGGGAGTTCGATGCCCCGCAACAGCCACTGATGCGCACCGATCACCCCCAACAGCTCGCGCAAGGACAACACGACTGGTCCCCCGGCTGGGCCCCAGGCATGCAGGCAAGCCTCGCGGACAACCGGCGCTCGCCGCAAGGCGATACCGTAATCAGCATCGAGCTCGATCAACAGCATTCCCAGTGTGCGGGCGCGCTGCGCGCGAGCCTGCCGGACCCGATGAAAAAGATCGGCCGCTCGAAGGGGCTCAAGGCGTCCCGCCGCAGCTGGCAAACGCTGTCGGGCCCGGCGATCTGCGCGCGCCGCGAGTGCGATGAGCAATTGGCGCGCATTCTGGAAATCGCTGCGCCACAGCATCCCTACTCCCTGACCCGCCAGCCCATAGGCCTCATCGGCGCTGATCTGGTCGTCGGTTACAAGCACCGTCTTCGGTGGCGACAGGTTGCGCTCTGATCGCCAGAGAGCGCTTCGCGGGAGGTCGTTCTCGCTCCATTGAATCAACGCGAGCGCTGACGCAGTCTGCGAACTCACGGGGGGAGTGGTCGCGGCCTTCAGAATCGCTCATCCCGGCGCAGATAACGCCACTGACCAATTGGCAGGGGGCCGAGCGGGACGCTGCCGCTACGCACGCGCTTTAGTGCCGTCACGGCGAGGCCTACCATCTCGCACATTCGTCTGATCTGGCGTTTGCGCCCCTCGCGCAAAACACAACGCAGCTGATGCTCGTTCTGCCAGGAGACCTGCGCAGGCTTGAGTCGTACGCCATCGAGCTCGAGCCCGTGCCGCAGACGCTGTAGTCCTTCGTTGGAAAGCGAGCCCTCGACGCGGACCAGGTACTCCTTCTCAACCTCCGAGTCCTGGCCGATCAGGCGGCGGGCGACTCGCCCGTCCTGTGTGAAAACCAGTAACCCGGTGGAGTCGATATCCAGACGACCTGCGGGTGCGAGCCCTCTCAGATGGCTGGGCTTGAAGCGGATCGGAGCCGTGTCACCCGACCAGCGATTCTCCGGTCGGATCAGGACGATGGCTGGTTCGTGTCCATCCTCGGCCTGACCCGACACATAGCCGATCGGCTTATTCAGCAGTATCGTTACCTGTTCGCTTTGGTGGCGTGTTGCTTCGGGGTCGATCTCGATGCGTGCGTTTGGCGATATCCGCGTCCCGAGCGCACTGATGATCTGGCCATCAACTTTGACCCATCCGTTTTCAATCCACTCATCAGCCTCGCGCCGCGAGCAAAGACCGAGCTCGCTCATCCGCTTGGACAGCCGCGGATTGGGGTCCGTAGCCTCGTTCAGTGCTCGATCGGTACGCTGCTGATGCTGCTGCGGATGGAAGTACGGAGCGCGCGCGGACGTTGGATTGCGTGATCGGCGTGGCGGACTGTTCATTGAGGTGCCTGGGGGAGGTCATCGCCGTGGGAGAGGCTTTGGCTGTGATCATACCGGGTGCGACCGTTTCCCGATTCACGGCTTCGTATTATGTGAATCCAGCGGTGAGCGAGTCCTGCAAGGCGCGGCAAAGACTGCGAGCGATCGCTAATGCCTCAGGAGGTCCGCGGTCAACTCCAGGGGCGATATCAACCGAGCACGATCGCCGATCGGCCAGCCCTCGCGTACCGGTGCAACCCCCCAGGCTTAAGGCAGCAAGGCGCTCATACATCCACACTTACTAAATATTCAATATTAAAATTGCAAGGTCGATGGGTCGAACCCCTGCTCTGCCGCTGCCTGGTCCGACCGAAATCATCCGCCTGAGCGATGGGTCCGTTTGCTCGGTTTTTTTCCGGCTGGTGGAGCCCCGGACAGGGCTACTGGATGTGATCAAGGCGCATCCGATGTAAAAAACGCCTGCGCGAGCGATACCCAAAGCGAAGCGCCGACCGGCAGGCAGGCATCATTAAAGTCGAAATGGGGGTTGTGCACGTTGCATGGCCCGCTCGGGCGCCCACCCTCATGGCCATTATCGCCATTGCCGATCATCAGATAACACCCTGGGACCGCCTGCAGCATGTAGGCAAAATCCTCGCTCGCGGGTAGCGGCTGGGCATCGCTGTGTACGCGATCAGCGCCCAGAACTGCTGTTGCAGTTTGCGCAACGCGCGTCGTCTGCACCGGATCATTCATCAGCACTGGATAGCCACGCTCGGTGAGCACCTCGACTCGCATGCCGAACGCGGCCGCCTGGCCTTGAGCAATCATCGCGATCCGCTCGTGCACCGAATCGCGTACCGTTGGTGACAAGGTCCGCACGCTCAATTCAAGCTCCGCGGTTTCCGCAATCACGTTGTAGGTCTGACCCGCCTGAAGACGCCCGACTGTGACCACGGCCGTATCGTTCACGGGATCCAGATTGCGTGCGACGATGCTCTGCAGCGCCAGCACTGTCGCTGCAGCCGGAAGAGCAGGATCCGCAGCCAGATGTGGCATCGCGCTGTGGCCTCCCTTGCCGTGGAATCGGATCAGTACCTTGTCAGAGGACGCCAGAAACGCGCCGGGACGCACATAGACGTGTCCGACGGGCATCCCTGGGTAGTTGTGCAGAGCGAACACTGCATCGCAGGCAAACCGGTCAAACAGGCCTTCGGCGATCATGCGTTGCGCACCACCACCGCCGCCGAGCTCCTCAGCGGGCTGGAAAATCAGGTGCAGTGTGCCAGCCGGGCCCATTCTCGCTTCGGCCACCGCTTGAGCCAGGCGCCGGGCGGCACCGAGCAATACTGCCGTATGCCCATCGTGACCGCAGGCATGCATACGTCCCGCCACGCGACTCGCCCAGGGCAGGCCCGTTCGCTCGGCGATCGGCAGCGCATCCATGTCGGCCCGTAGCCCAAGTCTCGGTCCAGTCGATACATCGCCCCAACGGAGCGTGCCGATGACTCCAGTCACCGCCATTCCGGTGGTGACCTCATAGCCCCAGCCGCGAAGACGGTCAGCAACCAGGCGGCTCGTCGCATACTCCTCAAATCCCAATTCCGGGTTTTGATGAATCGTGCGGCGCCATGCCTGCATCGCATTCACCTCTTCGGTATCGATGAGAGGGGCGGCTACAGGCGGGTGAAGGAACGCGAGGCTCTCCCTCGTTTCAAGACTGGCGTCGCGCGGAGCATTCATTGCGGTCGAGCTCAGCGAACCTGTGCGGCGGGCTGCAGCGGCCCGCTCGAGCGGGACCCTGGCGCGACACCAGTGAACGCAAAGTCTACTTCGGGTGCGAGGCCGGAGATGATACGCGCGATGCTCTTACCCGAGCCGCATGAGTGCGTCCAGCCCAGAGTGCCGTGTCCGGTATTGAGAAACAGATTGGGGAGCTTGGAGCGGCCAATGATGGGCACGTTGCTCGGAGTGGCCGGACGCAGGCCCGTCCAGAATTGCGCCTGACTGCTGTCTCCTGCACCCGGGAAAAGCTCCTCGACACGGCGCACGATGGCCTCACAGCGCACACGGTTCAGATCCCGGTCGTAGCCGTTCAACTCCGCGGTGCCGGCGATCCGCAGACGGTTTCCGAGCCTGGAGAAAACGAGCTTGTATTCGTCATCGGTGAGCGACACCTGGTGCGCCATCGACGCATCGGCGACCGGCATCGTGACCGAATAGCCCTTGGCTGGATAGATGGGCAACTCGATACCCAGTGGCTTGACCAGAAGGGGGCTGAGCGAACCCATAGCCACGACATAGGCATCACCGCGGATGGTGCGAAACCGACCTTCGGCGTCAGTGGCCTCGACATGGTCGATTTCTCCGCCCGTCTCGCGCAAAGCTGTGATCGTGTGGCTCATCAAAAATTGCACACCATCGACCTCACACTGACGCACCAGTTCTCGAGCAAACCGGTTGGCATCGCCCGACTCGTCTTCAGCGGTGTAGGTGGCACCAGCAAGGCGGTCCCGTACATGCGCGAGCGCCGGCTCGATGCGAACGGCTTCGTCTGCAGAGATGACGCGACGGTCGCATCCGAGATCGCGCATCTGCGCGGCTGGCGCCTCAGCGGCTTCGAACTCCTTGGCATTGGTGTAGAAGTGGAGGATGCCCTGGGTCCGCTGGTCGTATTCGATACCGATGTCTCGGCGTAACTGCTGCAAGGTATCGCGGCTGTAGGTGCCGAGCCTGACGATCTGCTGGATGTTGTGCCGTGTGCGCGCCGGTGAGCATTCGCGCAGGAATTGCAGGCCCCACAGCCATTGACGCACGTCCGCGCGCAGGCGAAACAGAAGCGGAGCATCCT
>CAZZKA010000059.1:0-3486 GCA_964654745.1 uncultured Bordetella sp.
GACCCCGCGCCGGCCGAGCCCAGTGCCGCGATACGTGCGCGAGTCGAACGGGCCTGGTCCTTACAGATGACCCGCCAAGGCTATGCCAACGCGCGCTTGTCGCCCGCGGCGCTCTCCGAGTTCTGCCAGCCCGACCCCGCCGCACAGGGGCTGCTTATCGCCGCGAGTACCCGGTTGGGCTGGTCGGCACGCGGCCTGCATCGGGCGCAACGACTCTCCCGTACCATCGCCGATCTGGAGGACAGCCCGAGTATTCTGAGCCGCCATGTGGCCGAGGCCATCAGCCTGCGGCGCAACGCGCTTGATCGGCCCGGTGATCAGCAGGGTTGATGGCCGCGCCCGGGCACGGACCGTCCCGCAGGCGGGCCAGACATTCATCGCCCGGGCGGTGCCGGCGGGCGAGCACGTGAGCCCAGCATCATTGCGAGCGCGCCCGCCTGGAGCATCCACCAGAGGCCGAGCGCCGAACGGAACGCCGTCGGTTCGGCCAGCGCAAACATGCGCTGCAAACCGTCGACCAGAACCCCGAAAAGCCACTGGGACAAAAAGATACCGACGAAGATCAGCAGGTTGAATGCGCTGAAGGCGCGCCCCGTGAGCTCGCTGCGAAAACTAAGGCTGACGTGGGTGTGCACCGGCGTAAAGGCGGTAACACCTATCGCGTAGGGCACCCAAGCAAGCCAGGCCCAGCTTCCCTCTCCCCACCCGATCCAAGCCTGCGCGATCAACATCAGCACCGATCCCGCGGCCGCTATCTGCAGGGTCGAGACCCCGCGCGCGGCGAGCCGCGGCGTCGCCCAGCCGAGAACCAGGTACGCACACATCAGCGATACGTTGATCACCAGAAGCGCCTGCGCAGCCTGGGCGGCAGACATCCCGAGCACACGCGTCAGCCACGGGCCAGCCCAAAGGCTCTGCATGGCGATGAAGCTGCCCTGAAGCGTGATGGCGGTGACCGCAAAGCGCCAGAAGTAGGGCTCGCGAAAGACCTCGCCATAGGCGCGCCATTGCGCGCCAAGCGGCACGGCTGCCTGCGCTGGCTCGGCGGGCAACATCGCGCGAAGCGCAACTGCGGCAGCCGCCAGCAGGCCCGCGCACAAAAGAAAAAGCCCTCGCCAGCCGATGAGCGGTACCGCCCACTGGGCTGGCACAGTCGAAACAAGCGCGCCCAAGGTCCCCGCAGTGAGCATCCATGCGGCGAGCCGCTGCTGCCTGGCCGGCGCAAACGAAAACCGGAATGCGCGCAGCCCCGACATCAATGCGCCCGAAACTCCCACGCCGATCACCGTCCGAGCCAGACCTAGCATCCAGCTCTCGCTCGCCACGGCAAAGAGCAGGCATCCGCACGCGGCGACGGCAAGCAGCGCCGCGTCGGTATTTCGCGAGCCATAACGATCAAGCCAGACGCCAAGCGGCAACTGCATCAGGATGAAGCTGAAGAAGTACGCGCTCGACAGCGCGCCGAGCTCGGCATTGCTCAGCCCGAACTCGGCGACCAGCTCCGGCGCAATGACGGCATTGACCGTACGCAAGGCATAGGACAGCACATAGCCCGAAGCAAACAGGACAAAAATCCGCAGTCCCAGCCCGGCCGAAGCGTCAACCGCCAGACCATCCGGGGCGCGGCTCAAACGATGATCCGAAACGAGTCGAGCATCGTCTGGGCTTGCTCGGACAAACCCGGCGGGACAATCGCCACCGCCTGCCAAATCCGCTCGCCGCGCGCGACGAAAACAGCATGCAACACCACCGCTTCGCCCGCCACCCGGCCGGCGGCTTCGATTCCGATGCCGTCCTGCGCGCCGACGACAGCCCCGGAAGCGTCGGTCATCTTGACCGCCCGCGCGCGACTCGCGGGGCCCCGCGCCGGATCCGGAAACTGCCGCGCCGCGATGTTATTGAGCATCGCAGTCCTCATCGCCGCGAGGGCGTGCTCGCGAAGGGCCGCGTCGTCGCGCGGCAGAGTCGCTGCACCCACGCTGAATAACGCCTGTTCCGCTCGCGCCCCGACCATGGTCATCTCAAGCGCGACCCCATCCAGATCGATGGTGCGGGTCATCTGCGCAACGCGAGCAGGCAGCAGGACCGAAAACCGGTGCTCGAGGTTTCGTACCTCGCGCCAATTGAAGGCAGGCGTACACGCCACGCCGCCGACGGCCGAAGCCATGACTGCGATCAGGCAGAGCAGGACAGACCGTCGGCTCTGCTCGACTTGCGGTACGCCGGAACAAGACAGGTGCATCGATTAATGGTATCAAGCCGAGATCGCACCATAGAGTTCATCGCAATGGTTTATGAATTCCGCTCCCGGGCGACCGGCAGCATCGTGATGACCGGCAAGGTTGCCGAGCGCATGCTGGGCATCGTCGGAAAGCCCGCCGGCCCGCAGGGCATCATCACCGCCGCACAACTGCCCGCTGCAATCGCTGCCCTGCGCGGGGCTGTCGCCGACGAGCGCGCTGCGCGGGCGCAGGCGCGCGCCGTCGAAGATCACCGCGATGCAGTGCGGGACCCAGGCGAGGCGCAGGACGCCGCCCGAAACGAGGCCATTACGCTGGAACAGCGCGCGCTCCCTCTCATAGAAATGTTCGAGCGGTCTTGTGCGGCCGGTCGCGATGTGACCTGGGGCGTGTAGCGTGCAGATCAAGAATGCCGACGACGCGGCGGCGCTGATTCAGGACGGCTGGACCGTCGCATCGGCAGGTTTTCTTGGGGTTGGTCACGCCGAGGCGGTAACCGAGGCCATAGAAAGGCGATTTTTGCGAACCGGTTTCCCTCGCGCCCTCACGCTCCTCTACTCGGCAGGCCAGGGCGATCGCGCAACCCGTGGCGCGAGCCACTTCGGGCACAAGGGCCTGGTGCGCCGCGTGATAGGCGGGCACTGGCGCTCCGCACCCAGGCTGTGCCGCCTCGCGATCGACGAGGAGATTGAGGCCTTCAATCTGCCTCAGGGCGTCATCACGCAGCTCTACAGGGCGATTGCGGGAGGTAAACCCGGGGTCATAACGCGCATCGGGCTTCATACGTTCGTCGATCCTCGCCACGGCGGAGCGCGCATAAACGCGCGGCAGGGTGAGGATCTGGTCGAGCTCGTAAGCCTGGGCGGCGAAGAGTATCTGCGCTACAAGCCGCTACCCATCGACTGCGCGCTGATTCGGGCAACAACCGCCGACTTGCACGGCAACCTCAGCACCGAGCATGAACCCTTCCACCACGAACTGCTCGCTATCGCGCAGGCCGCGCGTAACAGCGGCGGCATCGTGATCGCTCAGGTCAAACGCACAGTCCGCGCACATCGCGATCCCCGGGCGGTCTGCGTGCCGGGCATTCTGGTCGACCATGTGGTGGTGGTGGGCGAGCATCCGTTACATCATGCGATGACCTTTGCGTCGTACTTCGACCCCGCCTTTCTGGGGCGGCACTCGCGCGATGGCGGGCAGCCGTGGGGCAGCCGCCGCACCGCTCAGCCGCACACCGCTCAGCCGC
>CAZZKA010000059.1:3586-15027 GCA_964654745.1 uncultured Bordetella sp.
CGCACCGCTCAGCCGCACACCGCTCAGCCGCGCACCGGCGAGGACCGGGCCGCCCGCACTCAGATCCGGGTGGCTGGAGCAAGCGCGAGCAGCGAAGCGGGTGGTGCAGCGCACCGCTCAGCCCGCCCATCAGATCCAAGGCTTATCGTTCAGCGCCGCGCGCTCCTCGAGCTCGTGCGCGCAGCCCCCAGGGTCGTCAACCTCGGCGTGGGCATGCCTGCCGGCGTGGGCGCGCTTGCTCGAGCCGAAGGCGTAGCGGGCTTTGTGCTGACGGTCGAGGCGGGTCCGATCGGCGGCACGCCCGCAGACGGCCTGTCATTCGGCGCTGCCGAATACCCGCAGGCTATTGTGGATCAGCCTGCTCAGTTTGACTTCTATGACGGAGGCGGTCTCGACATGGCGTTTCTCGGCATGGCCGAAGTCGATGCCCAGGGCAGCGTCAATGTCGGGGTCTTCGGCCACGGAGCAAGCCGAAGAATCGCAGGGGTCGGCGGCTTTATCAACATCACGCAGTCCACCCGAGAACTGGTGTTTATGGGGACACTGACCTCAGGCGGGCTTTGCCTCGAGATCGCAGACGGCGAGCTTCACATCTCGCGTGAGGGCCGTCATCGCAAGTTTGTCGATTCGCTCGCGCAGCTCTCTTTCAACGGACCCTATGCTGCCAGGCGCAACACACGCGTCACCTACATCACCGAGCGCGCGGTGTTTCGACTGGCGGGCGGGCGGCTCACGCTCACCGAGTTGGCGCCGGGGGTTGACGCAGCGCGCGACGTGCTCGCGCTCTGTCCGGCCGGCGTCGTGGTTGCCGACTCGATTGCCACGATGGATGCGCGGATTTTTCGCGATGGAGCCATGGGGCTGAGTGCTGCATGAGTTCGCGTATCGAACCGGTTGCCACTCCGGGCCCGGGACTTGCCGCGCTCTGGCGAGACTTCGGCGCTATATATGCCGTCAATGGGTTCATCGGCTTTATTTTCGCTGCGAGCGGGCCGGTGGCCATTATTCTCACCGTCGGTTCGCGAGGCGGCCTCACCGAGGCTGAGCTCGCTTCATGGCTATTTGGAAGTTTTTTCCTAAACGGCCTTTTGTCGATATTTTTTTGCTGGCGCTGGCGCCAGCCGCTCGTTTTTTTCTGGACGATTCCGGGCACCGTGCTAGTTGGCCAGGCGCTTGATCATCTGCCGTTTGACGAGGTGGTAGGCGCGTTCATCCTGACCGGGCTTCTCATGATCGTGCTGGCGTTTACCGGCTGGATAAAGAAGCTGATCGCGCTCGTCCCGATGCCCGTGGTGATGGGGATGGTCGCAGGGGTGTTCCTTCGCTTCGGGCTCGATCTCATCCGGGCGCTGCACGAGTCACCCGCCATCGCGGCGCCCATGGTGCTCGCCTTCATCGCCGCCTCGATCTGGCCGGCGCTCGGGCGGCGCGCACCGCCCGTCATCGCCGCGCTGATCGCGGGCGCTGCGGCCATTATGCTCACCGGAGGCCTCCAAACAAGCGTGGCCCAGGCGCTTTCGCTCGCGGCGCCGGTCTTCCAGCGGCCTGCATGGTCGGCCGCAGCGGCGCTCGAGCTCGTGATTCCGCTCGCCATCACCGTGCTGATCGTGCAAAACGGCCAGGGCTTCGCGGTTCTCGATACGGTCGGCCACAGGGCGCCCGTCAATGCGGTCACACTCGGCTGCGGCGTCTGGACGGTGCTGGTCGCCCTCATCGGCACGGTATGCACCTGCCTCACCGGACCCACCAATGCGCTGATCTCAAGCTCGGGCGAGCGAGAGCGTCATTACACCGCCGGTATTTTCGTGGGTCTGCTCTCGCTTGCATTCGGCCTCTTCGCTCCGGGCTTTACCCGCCTCATGCTCGCCACCCCTGCCGCCTTTATCGCGGTGCTCGCGGGTCTTGCGATGCTGCGTGTCCTGCAGAGCGCGTTTCAGATTTCGTTTCGCGACCGTTTCTCGCTCGGCGCGATGGTCGCGTTTCTGGTCACCGTGGCCAATGAGCCGCTCCTCGGAATCGGCGCGCCATTCTGGGGGCTTGTCTTTGGCTTTGCCATTGCGTGGCTGTTCGAGCGAGGCGATTTCCAACCGCGCTGACGGTCCAGTCGGCAGCGCGCGCTACGGCACCGCGCCGGCGACCCGCCGCAACCGCTCACCCGCCGTACGCACCTCACCGGCAAGACACCGGGGCTGCCTGCAGCCGCGTGCGCCCGTCCGTATTTAGCCGCCGGATCCGGCTACACCCAGCGCCAGGACGGGCGCCAACGCCCGCTCGAGCTCATCGCGAGCGCGGCCGCTTCGCCGCGCGAGGTCATCGAGCTGATCCTTATCGATCGGCCCCACATTGAAATATTCCGATCGCGGGTGAGAGAAATAAAAACCACTCACGCTTGCGGCCGGCGCCATCGCATAGCTGTCGGTGAGCGTGATCCCGACCTCCTCGCAGCGCAGTATCGCGAAGAGCTCGCGCTTAACCGTGTGCTCGGGGCAGGCCGGGTAACCCGGCGCCGGACGAATGCCGATGTACTTTTCATCAATCAGCGCCTGTGCATCAAGCGCCTCATCGGGCGCATAGCCCCACAAATCGGTTCGAACGCGTCGGTGCAGGCACTCGGCAAACGCCTCGGCCAGTCGATCGGCTATCGCCTTGAACATGATCGCCGAATAGTCGTCCAGAAGCGCCGCAAACTCGGCTTCCTTGCGTTCGACGCCCAGACCGGTGGTCACCGCAAAGAGGCCCAGATAGTCTTCAATGCCCGACGGGCGTCCATCGAGCGTGCGGGGCGCGATGAAATCGGCCAGACACTTGTTCGCCACGCCCTCGCGCTTGGCCGTCTGTTGGCGCAGATTGCGCCAGACAAACGCTACTTCGCTACGAGAATCGTCGGTGTAGAGCTCGATATCATCATCATTGATCGAGTTGGCCGGCAGGAACGCCACCACCGCGTTGGCGGTGAGCCATCGGCCATCGATCACCCGACGAAGCATCGCTTTCCCATCGGAGAAAACCCGCCGCGCCGACTCACCCACGACCTCATCATTGAGAATCGCCGGAAACGCGCCGGCCAGATCCCAGGTCTGGAAAAAAGGCTGCCAGTCGATGAAGTGCGCAATCTCGGCAAGGTCATAGTTGCGGAAAATTCGGCGTCCGACAAAACGCGGCTTGGGCGGCCGGTAGTGCACGAACGGGTGCGGTCCCTCTCCAGGATGGTCGTCAGCGCGCATGGTCCATTCGATCGGTGTACGCCGGCCGCGCGCCTCGGCAAGCGTCAGAAACTCCGGCCCCTTGCGACCAGCGTGCTGTTCGCGCACACGCTCGTAGTCAGCATAGAGGTCGGCGATGAATTTTTCCCGGTGCTCGACTGACACCAGGTTCTGTGCCACCGGCACTGAGCGCGACGCATCCGGCACATAGACCACCGGGCCGCTGTAACGCGGCGCGATGCGCACCGCTGTATGCACCCGCGAAGTGGTGGCGCCACCGATCAGAAGCGGGATCTTGCGCATGCGGAAATAGTCATCGCGCTCCATTTCGCTTGCGACGATTGACATCTCTTCGAGCGAGGGCGTGATCAGACCCGACAGCCCGATGATGTCAGCGCCCTCGACCCGCGCACGGGCGAGAATCTCCGAGCACGGCACCATCACGCCCATATTGATGACTTCAAAGTTGTTGCACTGGAGCACTACCGCCACGATGTTCTTGCCGATGTCGTGCACATCGCCCTTGACGGTGGCGATCACAATGCGTCCGCGCGCGCTCACCTCGCCGCCCGCAGCCTGCTGTGCGCGTTTTTCCTCCTCGATGTAGGGAATGAGGTGCGCGACCGCCTGCTTCATGACGCGCGCGGATTTGACCACCTGCGGCAGGAACATTTTTCCTGCGCCAAAGAGGTCCCCCACGATGTTCATGCCATCCATGAGCGGGCCCTCGATCACCTCGATAGGGCGGCCACCGCGCGCAGCCACCGCCTGGCGCATCGCCTCGGTGTCCTCGACCACCCACTGCGTGATGCCGTGAATGAGCGCATGGGCAAGCCTTCGCTCGGCGGGCTCTTCTCGCCAGGCGAGATTTTCCTCCTTGCGCGCACCGCCCGCCTTGAGCGTGGAGGCTAATTCGATCATCCGCTCGGTCGCAGTCTTTGCGCTTTCGGCTGCAAGCGCAGCTCGCGCGCCCGCGCGCTCCTCTGCGGTCTTGGCCTCGTCAAGCCGCTTTTTTTCCGCCGACAGGAGCGGGGTGCGCGCCAGCACGATATCTTCAACACGCTCGCGCAGCTCGGGCTCGATCTCGTCGTACACCCCCATCATGCCGGCGTTCACGATGCCCATCGACAGGCCGGCGCGGATCGCATGGTAGAGAAAGACCGTATGGATCGCTTCACGCGCCGGATCATTGCCACGAAATGAAAACGATACATTCGAGATGCCGCCAGAGATGTGCGCCGGTGCAAGATGAGTCCGGATCCAGCGTGCCGCTTCGATGAAGTCGAGTGCATAGCGGTCGTGCTCCTCGATACCCGTGGCGATCGCAAACACATTGGGGTCGAAAATGATGTCCTCGCCCGCAAAGCCGACTTCCCCGGTAAGAATGGTCCAGGCGCGCTCGCAAATCGCCCGGCGTCGCTCGAGCGTATCGGCCTGGCCCTTTTCATCGAAGGCCATGACGACGACTGCTGCCCCGTAGCGCCGGCAAAGCCTCGCCTGGCGAATGAACTCTTCTTCGCCCTCTTTGAGCGAAATCGAATTGACGATCGCCTTGCCCTGCACGCACCGAAGCCCCGCTTCGATCACGCTCCACTTGGAGCTGTCGATCATGATCGGCACCCGCGCTATGTCGGGCTCAGAGGCAATCAGGTTCAGAAACCGCGTCATCGCGGCCACTGAATCGAGCATCGCCTCATCCATGTTGACATCGATCACCTGCGCGCCGTTTTCCACCTGCTGGCGCGCGACGGCAAGCGCCTCGTCATATTGGCCGGCAAGAATCAGGCGAGCAAACGCCTTCGATCCGGTGACATTGGTGCGCTCCCCGACATTCACAAACAGCGAGGTTTCGTCGATGTTGACCGCTTCCAGTCCGGAGAGCCGCAGCGCGGGCTTTGCGGACTCAAAGCGTCGCGGGGAAAGCCGCTCGACCGCCTTGGCAATGGCCTGGATGTGCTCAGGCGTGGTGCCGCAGCATCCGCCCGCTATGTTGACGAGGCCGGCTTGCGCAAACTCGGCAAGGAGCGAGGAGGTGATCGCGGGCGTCTCATCAAAGCCCGTCTCCGACATCGGGTTGGGAAGCCCGGCATTGGGATAGACGCAGAGGAAAGTGTCGGCCTTGGCGGCGAGCTCGGCAATATAGGGGCGCATGAGCGCCGCACCGAGCGCGCAGTTCAAACCGATAGAGATCGGCCGCGCATGCCGCACCGAGTTCCAAAACGCTTCGACCGTCTGACCCGACAACAGCCGACCCGATGCATCGGTTACCGTTCCCGAGATCATGATCGGCAGGCGGATGCCGCGCGCCTCGAACACCTCATCAATGGCAAAAAGCGCCGCCTTGGCATTGAGCGTATCGAAGATCGTCTCGACCAGGAGGAGGTCCACGCCACCATCGACTAGCGCGCGTACCTGTTCGTGATAGGCCTGCCGCAGCTCTTCAAAGGTGATGTTGCGCGCGCCCGGGTCGTTAACATCCGGCGAGATCGAGGCGGTGCGCGGCTGCGGCCCCAGGGCTCCGGCCACAAAGCGCGGGCGCTCGGGCGTCGAGAAGCGGTCGCGCGCCGCGCAGGCAAGCCGCGCAGACTCGAGATTCATCTCGAAGGCAAGCGTGGCGAGGTCGTAGTCGCCCTGCGCCACAGCGGTGGCGCCAAAGGTGTTGGTCTCGATGATGTCAGCACCGGCAGCGAAATACGCCTCGTGGATGCCGGCAATCAAACCAGGGCAAGTGAGGGAGAGGAGCTCATTGTTACCCTTGACATCACGATGGTGGCCAGCAAAGCGCTCACCCCGGTATTGCTCCTCGCTCAGACGATGCTGCTGGATCATGGTGCCCATCGCACCGTCGAGGATGAGGATGCGTCGGGCAAGCAGTTCGCGAAGTCGCGCTTCAGTCTCGGAGGGGCGGATGGCAGCTGAGCTCATGGTCGATGGGGAGGTGTCGATGGGCGCTTGCAGCCAGTCGGCGATCGCTTGGACTCGGCCTTTGCGGCGACGTTCTGGCGGGCAGGCAGGTTGAAGCCAAACGACATGGTATCAACCGCCTGGCCCAAGCCCCATCTCACCTCTGTCATCATTCGGGTTGTTGACCGCCCTCGGGGCAGCTTGGCCGCTTGACCGCAAGGAGTCCGCCCATGGCCGAACATCTTATCGCTACCGTCGCGCTCCATGCATGGGTGGTAGATCTCTTTCGAGCGGCGGGCTCGCACGAGGTGGAGGCGAGGCTTACCGCCGACCATCTGGTGGGCGCGAACCTGGCGGGTCACGATTCGCATGGCGTGGGTATGGCGCCTAAATACGTGGCCTCACTGCTCAACGATGAATTGAAACTTAACCAGCGCGTGCGCGTGGTGCAGGACGCCGAGAGTCTCCTCGTGCTTGACGGCTGCCGGGGTATGGGCCAGTCGGTCGCGCATCAGGCCATGACGCTTGCGATCGAGCGCACACGCGAGCGGGGCGCCTGCGTGATGGCGCTGCGACATTCGCACCACCTGGGGCGGGTCGGGCACTGGGCCGAGCAGGCGATCGCAGCCGGGTGCGTATCCATTCATTTCACCAATGCAGTCAGCCACATGGCGATGGTGGCGCCCCACGGCGGCGGGCAGGCGCGTTATCTCACCAATCCTTTTACGGTCGGCATTCCGATTCCGGGCGCAGAGCCCATCGTGCTCGACTTTGCGACGAGTGCGATTGCGCACGGCAAAGCCCGGGTGGCCTATAACAAGGGCGTCAAAGCGCCCGCCGGGAGCCTGCTCGATGCCCACGGCCGGCCCTCCGATGATCCGGCGGTGATGTTCGAGCCCGCGGGTGGCCCGTTCGGTGCGCTTCGCACGGCGGGGGGGCACAAGGGGCATGCGCTCGCCGTGGTGTGCGAACTGCTGGGCGCCGCGCTCGCGGGCGGCGAAACGGTGCAGCCGGCCACGAAGCTTCCCGTTCACGGCGTCTGGAACAACATGCTCACCATCGTTTTCGACCCTGCGCGACTTGGCACCGGGCAATGGTTCGAAGAGCAGGCGCGTGGGTTTATCGACTGGGTGAAGTCCTCGCCGCCCTCTTCGGATAATCCGGGTGGCACGGTGATGGTGCCGGGCGAGCCCGAGCGTGCTGCCCGGCGTGCGCGCGCCTCAGCGATTCCGATCGACACGGAGACGCTCACCCAGCTCGACCACGCCTGCGCTTCGATCTCAGCGCGCTACGGTCAGTCGCCCGGGCCGCTCTCGGCGCTCGAGCGCGGTTGCTAGGGGCGCATCGTGGCGGCCTCCAGAGCGTTTGTCATGCCGGTCAAAATCGCCTTCGGCGATTGCGACCCTGCCGGTATCGTCTACTACCCCAATTTTTTCCGCTGGTTCGATGCCGCAGTCCACGAGATGTTTGCCTCGGTGGGCCTTGCAGCGGACAAAATAAGCCGCGAGACCGGGCTCGTGGTGTGGCCATCGATCGATGTCAAGGCAACCTTCCACAGCCCGGCGCGCTATAACGAGTCTGTCGAAGTAATCTCGCAAGTCGCCGAGTGGCGCACCAAAACCTTCCTCCTGTCACATCGCATCGTGCGCGGCGACACCCTGATCTGCGAGGGCAGTGAGTTGCGATTTGTGGGCGAGCGGCTTGCGGGTGGAGACTATCGCATGCGGGCGGTGCCGGTCCCTGACTGGATGCGCACGCCCTTGTTGTGAAGGCCATTCACATCAGACCGGGCGAGCCGGTGCTTCTTGACTCGATTGCGATCATCGGCAGTCTGGGCGAGGGCTCGCGCGGCACCGTGGTGGTCTCGGGCTCTCACGGCGGCGTGTCGGCCGCAAGTTTTGTCGTCGAGCACCCGCACCGACCCAGGGTGGTGTTTTTCAACGACGCGGGCATCGGCAAGGACGAGGCAGGCATCGCGGGGCTGGCCATGCTTGAGGCAATCGGCGTGGCGGCCTGCGCTTATTCACATGAGTCGGCGCGCATTGGCGAGGCCGCCGACGGGCTCGCCAGTGGCATCCTGAGCCATCTCAATGCGGCCGCGAGGGCGCTGGGTCTTCGCGCGGGCGCGCGCGTCGACCAGAGCGTACGAACGCTTCTTACGGGCTGAGTGACAGCGCCGCCACCCCGCACGCGATCAGGCCCGCGCCGGCAAGCCGTCGCCACATATCGGGCTCACCCAGCAGCTTCGCACCAAACAGCGCGGCCACCAGCAGCGAGAGCTCGCGAGCGGGTGCCACGCGGCTCACCGGCGCCAGCGTCATCGCCCAGAGCGCGAGAATGTACGAGGCGGGAGCAAGGAGCGCCATGACCGCTGCGATCCGCAAGTTCGCGCGCAGGATCTCGGGCAGACGCTCCCGCGCCATCCACGCAAAGGGGGCAAGCAACACCACGCGGCCAAGGATCGCAAGCCAGTCATAGAGAAGCGGCGGCACACCGAGGTAGCGAACCGCGTAGCCGTCATTTAGCGTGTAGGCAGCAATCGTGACGCCAGTGAGCGCCCCCCAGGCGACGCCTCTTATCGAAGCCGTATCTCCCGCCCCGCGCAATAAGCGGTCACCTCCCGCGATCGTTAAGGTCCCGCCGACAACCAGCGCAAGCCCCGCCGCCGCGCCCAGGCTCAGTTGTTCACCGAGCAGGGGTAAGGCCACCAAGGCCGCAAGGAGCGGGCCGCTACCGCGTGCAACCGGATAGACCACCGACAGGTCGGCCACCCGATACGCCTGAAGAAGCGCCGCAAAGTAGAGCACATGGATCGCCGAGCTCGCCGCCACGGCATACCAGACCTCAACGGGCAGCCATGCAATCGACTCGCCATACAAGGCCAAAGCGGGCGCCGCCCACATCAACACCGACAGGCTCGATACCCACCAGATGAACACCAGGCCCGACGCGCCCGCTTGCTTGGCAGCGAGGTTCCAGGTGGCGTGCAACAAAGCGGCAATCACCACCAACAACAGCGCCGAAAGCGGCATCAGTCTCCCCTTGCCTAAGTTCCGCGCCACGAGGCCCGGATTGCCGGCCGTGCGAGCCGCAGGGGTTACCGGGCCGCAACGACTTCGCTCTCCTGAACACCCCGCAGACCACCACTCCGCCCAACTTGAGGCATCATAACGACCCCGTGCCCGGTCGCACGCTCGCGCGCGCGAAAGAACGCGCCGTCGCGTCACAGGATTTCGAGAGCTTCAGCCCATGAGCCTGCATCCCTTTCACCTTGCCTTCCCGGTTCGAGACCTCGCCGAAGCCCGCGGCTTCTACGGTGGCCTGCTGGGCTGCCCGGAGGGGCGCAGCAGCCTCGAGTGGGTCGATTTCAACCTTTACGGTCACCAGGTCGTGGCCCATCTGGCACCCTCACAGGCGCACGAGGCCGCAACCAACGCGGTCGATGGCGACAATGTGCCGGTGCGCCACTTCGGCGTCGTGCTGCCGATGGCCGAATGGGAGGCGCTCGCAGGGCGCCTGAAGGCCTCGGGGCAGGCCTTCATCATCGAGCCTCACATCCGCTTCAAAGGGGAAGTGGGCGAGCAGGCGACCATGTTTTTTCTGGACCCCTCGGGTAACGCCCTAGAGTTCAAGGCTTTCAAGGACCTGGGCTCTTTGTTTGCCAAATAGTCGCACCGGCGACCTTCGCCCCTGCGCCGCTCAGACCCGGTCCGCCAGACCCCTTTAACCCAGACTCCTGGTCCCCCGACGCCTCACCCTCAGCGCCTGACCCTCAGAGCCCCTTGCAGCCATGAAACACCTCTTGCCCCGCCAGGCGCACAGCCTGATCCAGGAACGTCCGGATGCCTTGTTTGTCGACTGCCGCAGCGATGCGGAATATTTTTTTGTCGGCCACGCTACCGGCGCCATACACGTCGCGTGGTGCGAGGCCCCGGACTGGGAGGTCAACCCGCATTTTGTTGCCGAGGTCAAGAAGCTCGCCGCCCACGTGAGCGATCGCCCGGTGGTGCTCATTTGCCGAAGCGGCCGGCGTTCAGCCGAAGCGGGAGCGGCGCTCGAGGCTGCCGGCTTTACCGAGGTCTTCAATATCACCCACGGCTTCGAGGGTGACCTCAACGCCGAGCGGCAGCGAGGCCGCTTGAACGGCTGGCGTTTCGAGGGCTTGCCGTGGGAACAGTTCTGAGGCAGCCGCTCGCGATTGGTTACCAGATAACCTCAAGCAACGCCCGGGGCGCGAGGCTGGCCGGCTGATCCGCCGCGGTTGGCGAAACGATTCCTTCCGGGTTTAGTGCAGCGCGAGCGGATGGAGCATGAGGCCTTCAAAACGGCCGATGTAACCGTCAAGCGCCTCGACCGACGGCGACTGGCTTGCGGTGAGCATCACGCCATCGCGAAACACCTGCGCAAGCCTGCCCTCCAGAAACACCTCGCGTCTCGAGAATTTATCGACAATTTCCAAGCCTCTGGGCTCACCATCGGCACCGGCAAGCTCAAGCACTGAGTAGGCCGGGCTGTTGTAGATCATTTGCATCGCACACCTCCTGTTGCCAATGCCATGCAGATGGGCACATCCAGGTGGGCTTTCAAGAGCCCCGTTGCGCCGCTAACCGCCGCGCAGCGGCCCGTCGAGCGCGCGCCGAAGCTCCAGGAAGGCGCGGAAGCTTCGCGCATGCTCCGAGGCGTCAAAGTCGATCTCGATGCGGCTGTCACGGCGCCACAAGGAGGGCTCCCACCTGCCTTGAGCAAGGCCGTACCACTCCCGCTCGGTCCGAAAGACTGCCCGAACGTCCATCGCCGCGTCCTCGAGCCAGGGCTCAAGCGCCTCGCCGAGCCCGCGCCGATCGAACACCGATCGCGGATCGGCTCGCCACGCCCAGCGCCACCGCGGGGAATCGGCAGCGAGCGCCATCAAAACGGCTGCTGCGCCGCCGGCGCTCGCCTGGTCCGGCTGCGACATCGCTGGCGGCCGTTGGTGCGGTAACCACCACTCCACCCGCGGCGCAAAGCTCGCCCACCGGACAAGGAGCGACTCGGCGCGCAATCGTGCCCGCGCATCAAGCGGCAGCGTTGAACGAACAATCAGGCGATCGGCTGCCTCGATCTGCTCGATGATCCAGGCGCGCAAGCGCGCCGGTAAATCTTCGCGCAGGTGCTCCCCGGCCAGTACGGCGACCGCACCCGCTAGCCACGGCGCCCCGCCGGAGTCTTCGCGGCGCATCGCATCGATGAGCTCTGCGGGATGAGCGCCCGCGTTAAGGTCGATGATGAGGCTTGCCATCCGCGCACCCCGACAGAGTTTCGCGATCGCCCGTGTAAGCCCGACGCGGGCGGTGC
>CAZZKA010000060.1:0-14948 GCA_964654745.1 uncultured Bordetella sp.
ACGATCGCCGCGCTAGGTCTCGCGCTGGCTGTTGCGGCTGGCGCCCCGCCCTATCCGGTCCGCCCGATCACACTGATCGTCCCGTATACCCCGGGGACGGGAATCGATATCGTTGCGCGGACGGTCGGACCCAAGCTCGTTGACCGATGGGGCCAGGCGGTGGTTGTTGAAAATCGCCCCGGTGCAAGCGGCAACATCGGCGCCAATGCGGTGGCCAAAGCCCAGCCCGATGGCTACACGATGATGGTGACTGTGAATACCTTCACCATCACGCCTGCTCTCTACCCGTCGCTGCCCTACGATCCGGTCAAGGACTTCACCGTGGTGAGCGGGGCGGCGACCGGCAATCTCGCACTCGTTGCCCACCCAGGCGCAGGTATCCGCGACCTCAAGGATCTCGCATCGGTCGCGAAGTCCGGCAGACTCAACTACTCCTCGCCAGGCAATGGCACGCCGCAGCACCTCGCGATGGAGGTCATCAAGCAGCGTATGGGGCTGGAAGTGCTGCACGTTCCGTACAAGGGCGCGGCGCAGGCGCTCACCGATCTGTTGGGCGGTCAGGTTCAGCTTGCTGTGCTCCCAGTGCATACTGCGCTGCCGCACGCCCGATCGGGCAAACTCAACGCGATCGCCGTATCGGGCGAGCGCCGTTCGGTACTCGCGCCCGACCTGCCGACATTCGCCGACCTGGGCCTCAGGAATCTTGGCCTGGACCTGTACTTCTGGGTTGCCGGGCCCCCGGGGCTACCGACAGACATCGCTCAGAAGTGGACACAGGAACTGGCGAGTATTCTGCAGCTGCCCGATGTCCGGGACATTTTTCAGCGTCAGGGCATGGTTCCTAATGCGGTGCCGCCCGCGCAGCAGACTGCCGACATTGCAGCGGATGTCGCGCGCTGGAAAAGGTTCGTAGCTGAAAACAATATCAAGGCCGATTGAGCGACCAGGCTCGGGACGCGCCCGCAGCGCGCACTAACGGCCGCGGAGTCCATCCAGAAAATCGAGAAACCGATACCAGGTCCTTAGCGGCCAGGACAGAGGGAGGCTGAACTCAGCGGTAAAGGTCTGCGGCGACTTGATCGCCGAGGCGAGCGGAGCTTCCCACTTCACTTCACTACCCTTTGCCGAAATCTGTCCGTTAGAGCTCAGGATCTGTTCGGCCTCAATAGCCCAGCGCAACTGGCGGCCGCCCATCATCATCGCAGCGAACTGTTCGCCCAGGCGCTCGGACTGAGAGCTGGACGAACCGCTGTTTTTTGACGATGACAGCATCATCCGGCTCGTCAGTCGAAACCGATTGCGACCCAATTTTTCGATCGTAAAACCCATGCCGCCGTCCTTGCCGAAGACCGGATGGTCATCCGAGCGGGGCTTGAATTCCATGCGGGCCGGAAAATCGGCGAAGGCGGCGGCGCTGACAGGGCCCTGGATAGTGAGATGACAGACCAGGTTGGTGCCGTCGTTTTTTTCCGAGAACGTAACCTTGACCGCTGGGGAGCGCTCGGCTTGAGTGAGCGCGAATTTTTCACAATCGAGCTTGGACCCCGCCTGGGCCATGGCGACCAGCCGGGCATCGATCCGGACGATCGCCTCGTAGGTGAAGGTGTCCTGTCTGATCCGTAGGCTCTGCTCGATATCGAAGCAGCCGGACAGGAGCAGAACCAGGGCCGCACAGAACGCAACCCGCAGTCCCGGCCAACGAAGCGTACTTGTCATAATGATTTCCCGATCCTCAACGTCGACGTGCCACGGCGACGCCGGCAGCGTCGCGGTCCCAGGTCTGCGCGCCTACGCCGCGCTCGCGAAGTGCGACTTTTCGTACCTTACCGTTCTCGGTCCGAGGAAGATCCGTGACGATATCGATATATCTCGGAACAGCAAAATGGGGCATACGTTCTGCGCAGAACGCAACCAGTTCGGCGTGGCTGAACCGTACGTCAGGCTTCAGTATGAGGGCGGCCATCACCTCGTCTTCGGCAAGCTCTGAGCGGACAGGAAAGACCGCCGCATTGGCAATCGCTGGGTGCGAGATGAGTACCTGCTCGACCTCGAAGGAAGAGATATTTTCGCCGCGACGGCGGATCGCGTCTTTCATGCGATCCATGAATATGAAGCGCCCCTGAGCGTCTTGCACAACCCGATCGCCGGTGTGGAACCAGAGATTGCGCCAGGCCTGAACGGTCTGCTCGGCGCGACCAAAATAGCCGGAAGAAAATGCAAATGGCTCGCTCGCGCGGAGAATCAATTCTCCGGCGGTGCCCGGCGGTAACTCGACATCGTCCTCGTCGACCACACGCGCCTGGAAGCCAGGCTGGATCAGGCCCATCGTACCTTCGCAGCCCGTTCCTGGCAGGGCCGCGATGACGAAGTTGGTCTCGGTCGAGCCGTAGCCTTCGAGCAGGAAAACGCCAGTGCGCTCTTGGAAACGCTTGGCGAGTGCAGGCGGAACACCGGGACCCAGAGCGATCCGCAGCGTGTGCGCGCGCTCCTGCGGCGATGGGTCGTTCGCGAGAAGCATCGGCACCATCGCTCCCAGTACATATCCGACGGTGGCTTGCTGTCGGATCATGGCTGTCCAGAAGTTGGAGACCGAGAACCGCGGCTCGAGCGCAAGCGTGGCATCAGCCACGAGGGCCTGGGTGAAACAACTCAGCGCGTTGATGTGAAACAGCGGCAGGGTCGTTCCCAGAATATCGCCGGAGCGAATGCCAAGCATGGTTGCAGCGTTGATACCCCAGGCATAGAGCTGGGCATGGGGACACAGCACACCCTTGGACGGCCCGGTCGTCCCCGACGTGTAGAGGATCAGCCAGGGATCAGCGGGTCCTGGGGATGTCTCTGGCAGAACGGTGCCCTCGCCGGCGCCGCGGACCATTGGCGAAAACGGAACTGACCGCCAGCCCCGGATGTTGCCGGACAGTGCGTTCGAATGGACGGCGTCGTTAAGGGAAACGCATTCAGCTTGTTCGGACGCGGTATCGCCCGGCGCTCTGCCAATCACGCAGACTGCCTCGAGCGCCAGACCCTGTGAGTCGGCACCGGGTAGCTCGGAAAGCAGCGGCTCCTCGATGACGAGCAACCGCGCCTGGCTGTCTTTGAGGTAATAGAGCAATTGAGGCGTTCTGCAGGCGGTGTTGACGGGCACTGCAATGGCTCCGAGCCATCCGCATCCGAGAACGATCTCGAGAAACTCCGGTCGGTTACCGCAGAAAACGGCGACCCGGTCACCGCGTGAAATACCCAGGCCTCGAAGCCACTCCGCGCCTCGCTGAGCCACTGACTGGGACTCGCCAACGGTCCAGCGCGTATCGCTGCAGATAAAAATATCCCGTGACGGGTTTCGCGCGATTGCGGCGGCGAACATGCCGCGAAGCGTTCGATCGGCGGGCGGGAGTGAAAACGGTGAGACGGCGGACATGGGGACTGGCTCTGGGCTCGCGCGAGGGCGATCATGCTCAACTATACTTCTCAAGGCAGATGAGTCTCAATGAAACGCTTCCTCCGGCGTTCCATCCTGGAGAGTCCGCGATAGGTCCCTGGGGGATAGGACGCGCAGCTTGAGCAAGGGGAGAGCCACTGTGATGAACACGGGTTCACGCGCAAAGGCGGGCGCTGTCCTGCGCAGGTGCGGCATGGCTGCAAAGATGTGTCTGTTCGTGCTGTTGGCGAGCGGTATCCGCGCAGCATCAGCGCAGGAGGTCAGAATGACCTGCCAGGGGTCGGGCAAGAGTTATTGGGTGAGCTACGACCCCAAGACGCGGCAATTTCGCAGCAACCACGCTGAGGCCGGATCGGGTTTCAAGGTCAAGCGCGATCAGGTCGACAAGGAGGGCGTTCTTGTCTGGATCGGTGCCGGGCACCTCGGAGGTGAGCGCGACATGCTCGTATTTTTCGGCCAGGAGGAAAAGTGGGTTCGGCTTTTCTTTGGAAACGGCAGCCAGGTCCTCGAGCGCTGCCGCTGACCGGTCCGCGGTACGCTGCCGACCGTTGGCTGCGCCGAGCGGCTTGCGAAGGGTCGGTGGCATCTGACTGGTGTTCGCGCCTGCCGCGCAGCCTCTGCAGTTGGCTCGCTGCGGCGATGGTAGCGCTCGCAAGCGCGTGCTCCTCGGTCAACCCCGACATCGGGGATATGACCCGAGCGTACTCCGACGCGATAGAGCGTCATGAAATGAACCAGATACTGCGAAACCTGCTGCGGGCGGCCGACGGACTACCGATGCGGTTTCAGGCGATGCCCACCGTCATCGGCACCGGATCTCTGGAGGGAAGTGCCGGACTGAGCGGGCGCGTCCTCGGCGGGTTTCTGGACGGGGCGACTGGCAATCCGTCCCTCAAGAGCACGAGAGGTTTCAACTTCAATCTTGCCTCGCTCGACAATGAGCGCTTTACCAGCGCCTTCGTCGGTGACCTGTCGATCGATACCCTCAATGTTTTTTCGTCCAACAACTACCTGCGCGAGCTTTTGTTTACCCTGGCGTTTCAGTCGATCAGTGTCAGAGGCGATGACGGCGTTGACCGCAAGGTCGACAATGAAATCAACTCCTCGGAAAGCTTCGACAGATTTCAAACCGCTCTTGCTGATTTTATGTCCGCGGGACTTCGTACCGAGAGCTATTTCCGCCTGATCCCCGTTGGCGTGGACCTGACCCGTGAGGAACTGCTCAGCCGCTATCTGGGATCGAGACTCACCCTTGAGGCAAACGTGCGTACAGTGCGCATCGATACGCCTAACGGCCCGATGTACCGGCTGGTTCGCCGGGAGCGGGCCGTGCGGTTTTGCATGTCGCCGGATGAGTATCTGCAACGGACCGGCGTACGCCTGAACCGGTGGTTGGCTTGCCGGCCGCCGGGTATCAGCTTAAGCAGCGAGGCGGTACGTCCCCTGCACGACGATGACTCGCGCTCGAGCATTCATCTGAATATTCGGTCGCCGCGCGATGTCTACCAGTACATCGGCCAGGCGGTCAAGGCTCAGCTTGGACCTGCTTCGTGGGTCCCGAGCCTGAGGCTCGATGCGGGCGCTTCGGGGCGGCCTGCGGGAACTTACCCGCTGGTCGTACTTCGCCGGGGCATGCCGGCTGAGGGTGAAGCGGTGCTCGCGGTCGCCGAGTATCAGGGCCAAACCTATTACGTACCTCAGGCCGACTCGGGTCTGTCGGCGCAGGTGTTTGAGGCCTTATCGCTGCTGCTGTCGTCCAGCATGGTCAAGGATGCCATCCCGGCCTCACCCGGCATATTGCTGCGCTGACAGTAAAGTTTTTCCAAGGGACTTGTTGCGATGATTGATCGACTTGACCATCTGGTGCTGACTGCCACCGATGAGGCAGCCACGATCGCGTTTTACTGCGATATCCTGGGCATGCATTTGGAGACCTTCGTTGGTGGCACGCCACCGGTTGCTCGCAAAGCCTTTCGATTCGGCAACCAGAAAATCAATCTGCACATTCGCGGGCGCGAGTTCGAGCCTAAGGCGCATCTTCCGGTACCCGGCAGCCTCGACCTGTGCTTTATTGCAGCGATCCCGCTTGAAGAGGTCCAATCCCGGCTTGCTGAGCGCGGCTGGCCTGTCATCGAGGGACCGGTGATGCGGACTGGGGCGGTCGGCCGGATACGGTCCCTTTATGTGCGCGACCCCGATTTCAATCTGATCGAGATTTCCGAGTACGCCACTTGAGCGGACGGTGGCAACAGCCTGCTGGCTAGCCCGGGCTACCGTCGCGGGGTGCGTGCGGATCGCCAGGCCTCATGCCGCCCCTGCGCAAAACTCGAAGCTGGAGCAGCGCGCCACCAGCCAGCCCGATGCTCGACCCAAGCACGATGTCTTCGATTCGCGCCATCATCAACGCGTTATCCGGGACGAGATTAAGGCTTGCGAGCTCGGTGAGCAGCAGGGACAACGGGGTGCCGAAGAGGACCGTGATCGCATAATTTCGCGCTGTCGTATGGTGCAGCCCAAATGCTAGGAGCGCGATCAGGGCACATGCCAAGGCGGCGGGAGGCTCGAAGAAAAGTATCGCCGTGGTCGCAGCGATTCCAAGAGCGGTGCCCGCAATTCTCTGGAGGTTGCGTGTCCAGACTGACTGCAGGGTGATGCCGCGCATGATGGCGATGCAGCTGATCGGGACCCAGTAAGGGCGCTCCAGGCCCAGGGCCTGGGCGATCGCGAGGGACCCGCCGGCAAATAGTCCGAAGATCCCCGCCTCGGCTGCAAGACTGCAAGGAGCAGGTGGCGCCGCCGCGGTGGCTGATCCAGCTGGTAAGTCGAGGGTCTTACCGATCGGCCAGCGACTTGCTGCCGCGACCAGCAGGATCGAGAGCGCGGCGCCCGATAGTGTCGCTATGACGATCGCGGGTAAACGCTCCGGATGAAAGCCAGCGGCTGCGCCGCTCGAAGCTGCGAGCACGAACAGGGTATGGCCAGGCGCAGGCAGATTCGCGAGTCGGGTCGCCGCAACGATCGCGGCGACCAGAGCCCCAAAGAGTAACGGGACGACCGTCGGCCAGTCGCCCAGCCCGATGCCGAGAACCATGCTCGCCGTCACCGCCATGGCGCAGAGACCCATGACCGTTGCAGGCGCGCGTTCGCCGCTTGCCGGCCGATGCAGGATAACCATGGCTCCCAGCGCAGCGAGGGCCCCCAAAGCCCCTTCGCCGATGGCCACGGCCACGGCGACCGGCAGGCCTACGGCGATCGCCGCGCAAACCGAAAGCGGCCAGGGTTGGACGGCGGGGCGTACCGCGAACGCCTGCCGCCAAAATTTCCCGGGAGAACGGGGCGGCACGGTTGGCTACTGATTGAGAGTGCTCAAAGCACTGGCGCAGGCGCGGGGAGGACAGTCCATAAGTCTTTGTCGGAAGGCAGGATCTGACCCACGAAATCGAGGGCGTTCGCCCCTCCCTGGGGGTCGGTGTCCCAGCCGGCGACGGTCACCGACGCGGTCTCGCCCTGATTGGTGATGGAGACGACGCGATCAACCCGCCGTGTAGCCGGGTCGATTCGGTCATTGCTGCTGATGCTGCCGGGCAGCGCAAAGTACACGCTGTCCAGACCGACGATCGGAGCGTCGATCACGACATGGGCGCCAAACCGGGATACGAGATAAACATCGTCGCCCGGGCCCCCGTTGAACCGGAAGGTTTGTGCGGCATCAGCCATCAGGATGTCGTTGCCGGCTAGTCCATCGATACTCGCGCCATACAGCATATCGTTGAACTGGGTCGCCGCGGAAGGCTTGGGTAGCAGCGGTGAAGCGTCTGCCAGGGAGGCGGAGGACTTGAGCAACTTACTACCTGATATGGCGCGCGCCAGCGACTCGATATAGGAGCCCATGACATGAACGTCTATCGGCGTTGTGACGGAACCAAAGCCAAACAGAAACTCGGTGCCGTAACGGTTGTAAACCTGGCTGTCGAGATCGATCGTCAACACCGTACCGGGATCGCGATCCCCGAGTTGCGCGACGATGTCATCCGATGACCAGGGGTCGGAGTTGACGTGCTCGAACTGGAACGCGCGTGCCGCATAGCCGTCGAGCTTGGGGATTTGAGTCTCTCGAACCGTCAGCACGTCTTTGAGGATCTGGTCCAGGCTGAAGAACAGTTCAAGCTCCGGTAGCTTCAGCAGCGAGGCCGGTGATAAATCCAATTTGTTCGGATCAATCAGGAAACTTGGCGCGCCAAAGGTGTAGACATGCGCATTATCTATGAGCGAAGCGATCTGGGTGGCAGTCCACTTCGCGTTGAGGAGTGGATCGGCATAGATTCGGTCTGGCTTTGACAGCCAAGTACCGTCGACACGCCAGAAGTCCTCGTTCGGGTTGACGACCAGATCCGCAAAGGCGAGTGTCGCTGCCGCGCCGCCAAGGCTGTGGCCGGTGATCAGCAGTTCAACCTCCCGGCCGCCTTGCTCCGCGGACAGGGCCGCGTCGATTACTTTTGCCATCAGGGGCATAAGAGCCTCGTAGTAGCTGGTCCAGCCGAAGCGCAACAGATTGCTGCCCCAGTCGGCCAGGCTGTCTGTCCCTTTGAACGAGATGATGAACTGGGTCACAGGCGCGTTGATAGCGTCATGCCGTGCCGCGATCGCGACCGCATTGTCCGCGCGCAGATACGAAGCTTTGGGGTTGCCCGGATCGATTGGTGTCCAGCCGAGCGACTGCAGCCAGGGGACAAGCCCGTCCTCGGGCTCATACGCCTGATCGGCGAACAGGGCGCTGGTCAGCGCATCACGGTAGCTGAATGTGAGATCTGCAGTCTTGCCATACTTCGCAGGCGACCCGGTATCGGGCGACTGAGTGCTGGAGTCCTTACCAGAATTCGTCGGAGGCGGCGCAGCGCCGTTGTCCAGTGCGACCTGCTCAGCATCGATCTGGGACACCAGACCGGTGGGCGTGGTGATCTGCGCGACGACCGAGAGCCCGCTGGCGACGGCTTCCTCTGGCAGTTGAACGGCAATCGACCCGAGCGAGATATCCCTTGAGCTCAGCGGAACCGACACGCTGGTAATGACCTCTGAGCGATTGTAGAGCATCATCTTTAGCGAGTCGCCCGCCCGAATGGCCCGCTCACCCTCGTTACCTATCGCGCTCAGGTCAGCAGTGACAAGAACGGGGTCTTCTGTCGACACCGGATCTATCTTCAATGCCGGCGCGACCGGTGCGAGATCACTCAGCACGCGTTTTTGCAATGAACTCAGATCTTCAAGGCTCGAGGCGTTTGCGACAGACCGAAGCGCGGTCGAGATATTTGATTTCGTTGATTCAGACGCGACTACCCCTGAAAGAATCATTTCGAGCAATGGAATGGATTCCAACGCAACCGGGGTTTTCGCGAGGTAGGCGTTTTCGATGGCAAGAGCGAGATTTGCGAGGATCTTGCGCTCTCCGGCGTCGTCGTCGGCCGAGCCCAGGTCAATGAGTGTTGCCATCGTGACCCCGGCCCGTTGCAAAGCCAGATTCTCTTTTTGAACCGGATCGTAGGTTTCGAGTTGCAGTCCCGGTGATGCGGAGTCAATCCCGAGCGCGGCGATCAGGCGGGTTTGTGCGTCCCGGGCGTCGGCAACTCGCCCGCCGAGAATCAGAGCCTGCTGAAGGGTGGTGAGCGGCGTCAGGACGGTGGCCTCGGCCGGCGCAGTCAGAATCATGCGGTTGGGCTTGCCCGTATCGATATTGATACCGCCAACAGCGATCACAGGCGCGGTGAGGAGGGAGGCCGGCAGTACGACGTCACCCCGATCGCCCGTCAACACGCCGGCAAGTTTTTCCTCCTCGTCGGGGATCCCGTCCCGGTCGCGGTCGATGAAGATTTGTGCGCCCTTCAAATAGCCGTCGATCACTGTGAGCGCTGCGGTTTTGGGGGGATCCGACTGGCGCATTGAGCGGGCGATCAGAGCGCTGCCTGCGATGAGGCCACCGCCAACCGCGACCGGCGTGAAGGCGCCCACCGCTGGAAGTGTTGCGGCATCCCCTGCACTCGAGTAGTCCGGTGCCGGTAGTGCAGTCTGCAACTGTGCCAGCGCAATGGGCAGTGATTGGGTGGTGACGCCGCCGTAGTCAGCCGTCGCCGCACCCTGAGCGCCTTCGCCGTGGCCTGCTGCCTCGGTGCCCCGCTCGGCGGCCCCGCCTGGACTCGAGGGATGGCGCAGATCCGCAATATCCTCTGATGCCTGCTCTGCACGAGGCGGCTCTGCAGCCTCATCAGATGCAGCGCGACGCGGCCCCCGGCGTTGCGACAGGCCTGGGCTTGGACGAGGCGGCACCAGGAGGGTCACGCGATCACCAGGGGAGCGGCTCAGAGCTGATCGAAGAAGTAGCGCTCAACGAGTACCGCGAGCGAGTCCTCAGGGATCAGTATTTCGCGCGATGCAGTTATCCGCAGGGCGACGGCGAGATCGTTTTCAAAGGCGCTTATCAATGTGCCCGCGAAGCCTGTGTCCGTGTCGTCAAGAATCTGGAAAATATTTTCGCCTTCGTACCGGATCGATCGAGGGTGCAGGTTGTAGCTACCGATCCAGGCGTAGCGCCCATCGACAGCCATGAATTTGGAGTGAAGGGTGGCGCCTTTTTTGAGATAGACCTGCGCTCCGGCGTCCACAAGCTTTGGCAGGCTCTCGAGGATCGGGCGCATGACGATTTTTTCATCGATGCTCTCCAGCGAGTTGGTGAGGATACGCACCCGAACGCCGCGGGCGAGGGCGGCGAGCAGAGCGCCCTCGAGGTCTGGCGTAGAGATGAAGTAGGCGTTCTCTATGTCAATTCGCGAACGAGCGGACTCTATCGACTTGAGGATCGCGAGTTGGATATATCTCTCATCGGGAATCTGGGCGGTGAAGGCTATCCGGGTCGTTCCCGCACGAGCTACCGAGGCCGGGTCGGGACTGGTGAGGCCCTCTCCCCAGAGCCGCGCAAAGGTCTGTGCGGCCTGGGCGGCGACCGGCCCCCGGATTTTGGCATCGGTGTCGCGCCACTTCGGTTTGGTCGAAGCGGGGTGATGTGAGTACGCATCGCCAATATTCATGCCCCCGCCGATCACCATGTTGCCGTCGACGATCATGGCCTTCAGGTGAACGCCCTGGCCAGGCCTTGTCGGGTCTGCCCACCGCTTGACCGGAATGCCCGCGTCGCGGAGCAGCTTGGTGCCGTCATATCCCGGGCGGCTGGCAACCTGGCCGTCCACGATGACTCGCACGTCGACCCCCCGGGCCTTGGCGGCAAGAAGCAGCGCGGCGGTGTCCCTGCCGGTGTTGTCTTCGAGCATGGCCCAGGTGATGAGCCAGATCGAGGTTTGCGCGGACTCGATCGCCTGTTTTCTGGCGGCAAACGATGCGGGTCCGTCTACCAGCAGTTCGATCGCATTACCGTCTAAAAAGGTCGAGTTGGACAGGGACTCGATCTGTTGCTTGAATGCGGCCTCACCGACTGCCGTTGGCACGCGCCTCGCCTGTGCGAGCAACTGCTCCCCCAGGGTTTCCCAGGTCGTATAGCTGCGACTGGCGCAGCCGGTTGTTTTGCCTCGCGAGCAAAGTTCCGCCTCAATCATCGTGACCGCCTGATCGGCAAACGGCCCGGCTTTGGCAGCGGCCTGCGCGACATCGATATCGGGAAACGCTCCGGTCTTGATGGCGAGCTCAGCAAGCGATACCAGAGCGCCCCTGAGCAATCCGCGTGCGGCGAGGAAACTCGCGCTGTCATACATCAGGGTGGCCGCCTGGGTCGCCTGGGTGCCCTCGCAGTCAGACATTGCCGCCACGCTCTGGAGATGCGCGGTCGCCGCGGCGACATCCTGTATCCCCGGTAATTGTTCTGCGAGAGCGGGCAGCTGCCGGCAATGCGCGAGCCGAGCGGACTCACCCGAACAGGCGCCGAGAAGCGCGGAAAGGGCCAGTACGAGCATCATGAAGACCGCTTTGCCGCGCGAAGATTTTCTAAGGGAGATCATGGCGAGTTTGAAAAACAGAAATTGTGATGATGGTGAGAAAAGGCGTGCCGACGAATCAGGATCTCTACAGAAAATCGCGCAGACCGGGTACGGACAGCTACTTGAGCGCAGCCATACCGCGAAGAGCGATGATAGCGGCGGCACGCTCCGATCGGAGCAGCGCGACAAGGGTCTGGCTTGAAGAGATCATGCTCGAACCCCGGACGATCGCGGCAGAATAGTCCGTGTAATTCTGTATGGATGAGGGCAGGGGGCCAACCAATTCCGCGCCCTTCACCGGTAGTATTTCACTTATCTGGTGGATCGCCAGATCCGCCTCGCCGGTGATCAGGCGCTCAGCGACCAGCCCGCCGGGGACCAGCACAGCCTTTCCCCGAAGGGCTTCGCTGATGCCGAGCCTCTGGAAGAGGCCGTCGAGATAGATGCCGCTCGAGCCCCCCGCTTTGGGATCGATATAGGCGGGACTTCGTGCCGCCAGTACTGCTGCCTTGAACTGCTCGACCGTGCCTATCTCGGGCTTGGGACTACCCTGTCTTACCGCTACGCCTATGGCGACTCGCGCCAGTGGCGCAAGCGATGCAGAATCGATGCGGTCGTCCTTTGCAAGCGCGGCAAGCGTAGCGGGCGGTGCAATGACCAGATCCCAAGGCTCGCCCGAGCGTATCCGACGCAAGATGGCGCCGGCAGTATCGTTGTCGACGATGAGTTTTTGTTGCGATTCGCGCTCGAAAGCCTCGGTGAGTTCGACCACTACAGGTTTGAACGCGCCTGCGGTCAGCACTCGCAACGGCTGCGCACCAACTGACGGCGAAGCGGCTGCAAGCGAGGCCGAGAAGTAAAAGGCGATCAGGTATCGCCGGAAGAGACTGGAGGTGTCGAACATAAGGTGCCCGATCTGGAAACAGACAAGGCCTATTATCCCGAAAGGTGCTCCTAGCCCGGAAGATCGTTGACTATTTTAACGAAAGCGCGAATGCGGTGACGCCGCGCGCAATGGCCTGTGCCCGGTCCAAGTCTATGCTCGACGGCCATCTGTCCTCCGGTGCATGGAACCAGGGATTGCTGCCGATGAGCGACAGATAGCGGCCGCCTCGCTGCTCGATTTCATGGGCTTCTCCGCCCGCCTTGCCGCCGGTGACCGCCCTCAGCGACTGCGCGGGATAGCCTTCATGAGCCAACAGACCAGCCATGTGATCGGCGAGCCCGGCGACATTACTGCGCACCGTCAACCCGGCTTCGATAGCGGTGCCGAGATTGGCCCCGAGATGGATGACGAGCGAAGCCTCGCTGGCCAGATCAGGGTCGACTGCAAACGCGTGGCGCGCACCGAGGTGGCCAAGCTCATGCCCGCAGGTTGCCAGTCCCACGAAAGAGCGTCGTCTCGCCGGCGAGGCGGCAAGCGCCCTCAGGGTCTGAGCCCAGGCCCAGATGCCGCCGGCGCGCTCTGCGGTACTCGTCCACCACGAGGTGCGGGGGGTAAGCAGCAGGACAGGTGGCGTTTGTCCAGGCAATTCGGCCCTGAGGTTGAAGGAGAAAGAGGCTTCGCGCTGGCCTTGGACGATGACCGAGACCATACATTTTCTATTCATCAGGCTTGCGATCTGTGCGGCATCACGCCCCGCTACCTGCAGGACTGGCGGCCCGAACGGTTTGGCCAGATCGTGCGCGTTGAGCGGCGCGAGTCCGCCCTCGCGCGTGGTCAGGGCGATGATGATCGCGGCATGGTCGCTGTCCGCCCGCGCCTTGGCAAATGCGTTGTCAGGCAGACTGGCTGCCGCGGGATCCATGACTGCATAGCCGATCCGCGCGTCCGACCCCAGGGAGCCGATCAAGCCCGATACGGGTTCGTCTCCTGTGAGCCCGCCGTCAAAGAGCGGCAGGCCGTCGATAGGCACGCTGTCGGTTGCGGTCAGGCGGGCCTTTCCCGGCACGAAGCGCTCGAACGGGACCTCGTGGAGGCGCACCGGCACAGCCGGAGCTGTGCCCAGGGTATCGGCCAGCCAGCGTGCCGAATCGAGATCGGCCTGCGATCCCGCGCGCCGGGTGCCCAGCGCATCGTACGCGGCGAAGAAGGCCGCCGCATCGTCGCGTTGGCTCATTCCGCGCGCACTCCAGACAGAGCGACAAGCTCCTTCAGTCGGCGCAGCTCAACGGCCCATTCATCGCGGTAGGCCGCTGGACTGGCGGATAGAACGACGGATCCGCCTTCCTCCGCTATCCGACGGCGCAGATCCTCGTCCTTGCTCATGACCTCCGCAAAAGCCGCGGCGAGTTTGTCCACGATGACAGATGGAAGCCCCGCCGGTCCGATGATCGATGAGCCGCTGATGACGACCGGACCACCCCTGATCGTTTCAGCGAGCGTGGGCACTTCAGGCAGTGCTGTCATCCTGACCGAGCCGGATGAAGCCAGGATCCTTATGCGGCCGATCTGATGCCTGGGGAGCGCGATATTACTGATTGCAAAGGCGAAATCGACCTCGCCCTGTTCGACTGCGAGTGTTGCCTGGTTTGCGCCCTTGTAGGGCACATGAATCCCCTCGGCGCCGATCAGTTTAAGCATCGCCGCAGCGGCCATGTGTGCCGGGGTACCGATACCGCCGGAGCCATATCGGAGGGGGCCATCGCGCGCAGCCCGTGCGGCGGTAAAGACGTCCTGAATCGATTTCCAGGGACGGTCCGCCCTTACTCCAAGGACGGCCGGGTGCTCCGCCAAGGTTACGACGGGCGCGAAGTCTTTCATCACGTCATAACCCGGATCGGCCTGCATGACCGCATGGGTGATGGCGGTCCCGCCACCCCACATCAGTGAGTAGCCGTCAGGCGCGGCTCGCGCGATCCGCTGCACCGCGACCAGACCGCCCGCCCCAGGCCGGTTATCGATGATGAACGAGCCGCCAAAGGGTACCGCGGCGCGACTTGAAATCAGTCGCGCCAGCGTGTCGGAGGAAGAGCCGGCAGCGAAGGGCACGACAAGGCTCACAGGGCGAACCGGGTAGGCCGCGTTTTGTGCACGCGCTGACCACGGCACCAACCCGATCACGCTCATCGAAACAAGGGCGTGGCGACGCTTCATAAAACCTCCCTGACCTATCGAGTCGGGAGATTGGATCATGCCGTTGACGCGGGTACGCCCCTGGACACCGGAAACCGATACCTAAACCCCAGTGGAATCTGCACCTTGCGGGGCCGCGCTGCCGGGACCCATCCCGCCGCCCGGGCCCGGACCCTTACCCGGGCCGCGCGCCGGCGGCGCGTCGCTTTTTCCTTCCGCGTGGCGCGCGGTGAGGTCGGCCCGGAAGTCGCATCGGCGGCGGCCGACGCGGACTTGGTCATCCTCGAGGGCATGGCGCGGCCGGTCGCGGGCGGCATGCGGCTGGGGTCGAGCGCCCGCGCCGCGGCCCGGCACGCGCGGAGCACGGTCATCGTCCTGCGCGAAGGCCGCATGCGGGCGCGGCATTTCCTCGTCGCCTATGACGGCACGCCCGAGGCCGACAAGGCGATGGCGGTCG
>CAZZKA010000061.1:0-14914 GCA_964654745.1 uncultured Bordetella sp.
GGGATACCGGCTGCCTGCAGACCCCGCCCAAGCCTGCGGGCCTCCATCAGTTGATCGGCAAGATTCGACGCGCGCGAAGAAAGGGAGATGGCCATGGGCGGATTGGGGATAGTTAAAAGATGATCCCATTCTAAATCGCAACGCGCCTAACGCCTCTGAATGCGGTATAAATAATCGATCAGTCCGAGAATCCGACCTCGAACAGCTTGCTGGGGGTCGTACGGCAGTTCCCCCCAGTATTCGCCCGCCTCGATCCGATAGACCTGCCCCCAGACGGGCATATCTCGCGTTCCGTGAATTGCGACGCTCGCCCCGTCGATAGCGTCGTAGACCCGCGAAATCGGGAATACACCGCCGTTACCGGCTGCCAACGCCGTGAGATCCGGAGGGGACTTGGTGAGCCACTCTACGATCGGGCCCCGTCCCTTGGCGTCGGAGCCATGGCAACTGGCGCAGTTGGCGAGAAATTCCCTTTGGCCCTGATCGACCCGTGCTGGCCGTGGCTGAGCGGAGGGGGTGGGTAATGACACCGTGAAACAGGCCACACCTAGCAACAGTGCAGACAGGCGTCGCTTCATGGTCAACTCCTTTAAATGCGCGGCCCCACAGGCGGGAACGGTGGTGAAGAGGATCGCTGCTTGCGCTTGGAGCCCGTTGACTCTGGGCAAACCGCGTGCGCGCGGCGATCAATGAGCGCCGTCGACAAAGCGAGACCGAGGTGGCTTGACCGCGCCGACAGGACCCCGTTACCGTGTGGCTTAATCGTTTTCGTCTCGACCCAAGGAGATAGCTCATGACATTCGCCCCCGTCTTTTCAGCTCTGACTTCGGTGCTGGGATCTGCTTTCGCTTTGCTGATGGTCGTCATGGCTCCGCTTGCTGCGAATGCACAGAGCTGGCCAAGCGCCGACACCAGGATCGTCGTTCCCTATCCCCCAGGCGCCGAGCCTGATGTACTGGCGCGCGACGTTGCACAGCGGCTTAGCGCAGCCTCTGGAAAGAATGTCATCGTGGAAAACCGGCCGGGAGCCAATTCGATCATCGGCACGGAGGTTGTGGCCAAATCAGCGGGGGACGGTACGACGCTGCTGATGGTGGATCGGCTTGCGGTGGTCACCAATCCCCTGCTCTACAGCAAGCTGCCCTACGACACTGCCTCGCAGATCAAACCGGTCACTGACATGGCGGGAGTTCGCCTGTTCGTGGTGGTCAGTCCGTCGTTCCCGGCGCGTAACTGGCGCGACTTTGTGGCCTATGCCCGAGGCAATCCCAAGAAAGTGGATGTGGCGATTGCCGGCAACGGGCACGTCAACCATATCGGTATGGAGATGGCGGCCCAGTCAGAGGGCATCAGCCTCAACTACATTCCTTACAACGGCATGGCGCCCGCAATGAATGGGGTGCTGGCGGGCGACGTGCAGGCGATCCTGACTGGCGGCCTATCGGCGCAGCGCATGACTCAGACCAAGCCGGTGGCCGTTCTCGCCGTTGGCGATACGCAGCGAGCGGCTTATCTGCCGGACGTTCCCACGATCGTCGAGGCGGGTGGCAAGGCTGGCAGCATCCCCTCGACGGTGTTCTCTTTTTTCGCGCCAGGCCGTACGCCCGACGCCCTGGTAGAGCGCATCAACCAGGCGCTGGTGGCGTTGGCCACTCCCGAATTTAAGAAAGCATACGAGGCTCGGGGTCTGACCATGTTCACAAGTTCGCCCATGACCATGGCGGCCGAGATGAAGGAAGACAGCCAGCGCTTTGAGCGAGTGATCAAATCGCTGGGGATCAAACTTGACTGATTGCTGGTGGGCCCGTCGTTCGGGATCTGGGCTTCGCGTAGCGCAGAGCCCTCGATATTGATCAGGTGACAGCGTTGCGAATTGCTGTTTTTGGAGCGGGAGCGGTGGGATGCGTGGTCGCCTGGCGTCTTGCGCGGGCCGGGGCACGGCCGACGCTCGTCGGGCGCGGCCCCGCCTTGGAGGTCATCGCCGCCCAGGGCTTGCGTTTTAGCGCTGGCGCTGACGACGCCCGCTTGCCTGTCCGTGTGGTATCGATCGGCAGTGCGCTAGCCGAGGAGGCTCCGTGTGATCTGTTGTTGCTCGCGGTCAAGGCGCAGGATGTACGAGGCGCGCTCGACTGCGCAGCCCCCCTGCTCGGAGCGCACACGACGATCGTTCCCCTGTTAAACGGCCTTCCCTGGTGGCTGTTTCACGGCGCCAGCGGCTCGTGCTCCGGTCCGATCGCTGCAGTCGATCCCGACGCATGGCTTTGGCGGTCGGTTTCCGCCAGACAGTTACTGGGCGCGGTTGTTCATCTGGGCGCCGAAATCGTCGAACCCGGCTGGGTTCGACAGGCCGGCGACGGGCGACTGACCTTGGGCGAGTTGGACGGGTCTGTCAGCGATCGCGCGGGACACCTCGCAGGGCTCCTGGGCGCTGGGGGCTTGCCCACCCAGGTTCACCCCTCCATCAGAGACGAGGTCTGGAGCAAGCTTGTCGGTAACCTGTCGACCAACCCGCTGTCTATCATAAGCGGCGCAACGCTGGACCGATTATTCAGCGAGCCTGGGCTTCGCGAGATTGTAGAGGCTGTGATGCGGGAGGCGATGGCGCTGGGGCTGAGACTGGACGTGCGCTTTCCTTTAGATGTACCGGCGCGGATCGCAGTGGGCCAACGACTGGGTGCATTTCGTACCTCGATGCTGCAAGACTTTGACCTGGGTCGGCCGCTGGAACTTGGGGCGATCGCTGACGCGCCCATTGAGCTAGCCGACAGGGTACGGGTGCCGATGCCCATCACACGTCTCGTCCGCGATCTGGCCCGAGCCGCCGAACGCAGTCGCGATCTGCGCAGGCGAGCGAGCCCTTGAGGAAAGAAATATCCATGAAGCCTAGTGCTGACCCTGCGCCGGCGGCTGCCGATGCTTACGATGCCTGCAACGGGAGCACGCCCGCGCCTGAAGGCATACCACCGCGGGAGTGGGCACTGCGTATCGAATTGGCCGGGCTCTACCGGGTCGTACACCGCCTGGGCTGGTGCGACCTGATCTTCAACCACATTACGGCCCGCGTGCCAGGGCCCGAGCGCGTCTATCTCATCAATCCGTTTGGTCTGCGCTACGACGAGGTCACCGCATCCAACCTGGTGCTCATCGATCTGGATGGGCAGCCCGTTAGACCATCACCCTGGCCAGTGAACGCAGCTGGCTTCGTCGTGCACAGTGCCGTTCATCGGCACCGCGACGACGCCCACGTCGTCATCCACACGCATACCCGCGAGGGCATGGCCGTCGCATGCAAGGCTGAGGGTCTATCGCACGATAGCTTTTATGGCGCGATGCTGACCGACGAAGTCGCCTACCATCCCTTCGAAGGAATCACTGTCCACGAAGGCGAGATGGATCGGCTCGCGGCGAGCCTCGGAGAGCGTAGCATGATGATTCTGCGCAATCACGGACTGCTTGCCTGCGGGCCCGACATTCCCGGCGCGTTTTTCGCCATGTGGCTGCTGCAGCGAGCCTGCGAAACGCAGTGCGATGCGCAGTCGCTTGCAGGGTCGCACGAGGTATTGACACCCGAGGTCCGCGCGCGCACCCGGCAAGATCGCAAGCGCTCGCGCCTCGATCCCCGTATTGCAAGGACCGTGCTTGCCTCGCTCCGGCGCGAGGTTGATGCGGAGCTATCGCCCGCTACCGATTACAGGCGCTAGCGCGCACGGTTTGCTTCGTGCGCCCAGCTGACGCAGAGTTTGGCGAGGGCTAGGTTCGCATGAAATAAACGAGAAGCCAGGAAACAATGCCCTAAACGCCAGGCGCTACATCTGACGGCTATTTGAAAACATCGACTCCGCGAACTTTAGCGGTTGCATCGAAAGCAACCTTGCTCATCATCTGGAAACCCGCGTCAATGTTGCCCGTAAATATCATCGTTATGGGGCGATCTGCCTTGGAAATTTCACCCGAGAATATTCCTTGGATCGTCTTGGAAACCGGCGTAGAAGATCCAGCGACTGTCACCTCGACCGTCTTGTCGACAACCGCGAACACCGACTCGAGTTTGAAATCACCCGGGTACCGCTTGCGGTAAAGATTCGGCGTAGGGATCCTCAGGACGTCCCGGTCCCCGACTCTGGTGACCGTAAATTTTTCGGTTTCCGTGAAGCTGGATACCGTCGCGCCTGTACACCCCGTCTTGGATGTGTTCTCGCCAAATTCGACAACGCCGCTCGTACCGGTCGAATCGATTGACTTAACCTTAAAGCCAATGCCGCAGTTGCTACCCGTCCACTGTGGCGAAGACTGCAGTGCCGAGAGAAATTTCGCAATCGTCGGCGTTGTAGCGGAAGGATCCTTCCAATTTTGACCCTCGTAGTTATAGCCGTACCACTTCGGATCGTCTCCCGTCCAAATTTCGATCAGATCGGTGGTCGGCGCAAACGTCAGGTCCGAAACGCCAGACCCGGTAGGAAAAACCGCCTTGGGATCGCAGTTTGGAACGGGTGTCACGCCGTCCATCATTGTGCAAATCAGGGATTTTCCGCTGCTGTCCTTGAGAAAGTCCGCGATCGGCTTACCGGCAAGATCCTTCGCGACAGCGCACGCCTTTGTTCCGAAAGTCACTCCGTCAGCAGCTGGCAATACAACGCAGTTTTCCTTAAAAATGGGCTGTCGACTAAGGTCGTCTCCAACTGCGGAAAACCATTTGCTCCCGTCGTAAATCCACTTCACATTTGATGTGTCGTATTTTGTGTACCACTTTTGGCCGTTTACCCCATTCAACCAAACTTTGCGCGTCGGGGAAGCATTAGGACGGGTTTCCACAAGCTGAATAAACTCGGCTGTCAAGGCGTCGTTGAAACCGTTGTTGCGGCCAATTCTCGTACCCGAGTCGTCGAGGTAGTCTCCGCTGTCTTTCGAGACTACGAAAAACCCCTCTAAAAAAGCCTTTCTCATTTCGAAGGCAGCGCCGTCACCTGCCTTACTCTGCGCGACGATCTGCTGAACATTGCCTTCAAGCCGCGAATCAATTTTTGCCTCCTTCGTAATCGCGGCAACAAGCACGCTCTGCGCAGAGTTAGACCCGGCTTCTTTCGCCTTGGAAATTTCGGCAGCGACAGCGGGCGTGACCTTGCCGTCCGAGCCCAAGACCTGAGTTAGAACATTTGCCTTTACGTCCTGGATCGCTGCATTAACAATCTGTGCGTTGGTCAGCCCAAGGTTCTTGCTATCGTTTAAGGCAACAAGATTTTCCTTCGCCGAGGCCACCGCGGCGGTCACTACCTGAGAGACCTTCAAAAGCTCGGCCTGCTTGGTTACATCGACATCCAGAAGCTTGCCATTTTCAGCGGGCAGATTAAACTTTGCAACGACGGCCTTCTCTGCCTCAGCCGCCGTAACCTTGCGTACGGTCATGTCACTGACGACCATAGTAGAAACCGGGGTAACCGTTTTGGAATTTTCGGCAGGGGCCATCAAATCGAACGGCTTCTCGATCTTGCCGAGTTCAGAGTCGATGGCTCCCTTAGGGACTTCTGCGACAACCTTCAATCCATCAATTGAGCCGCGATACTTTGAAAGATCTATGGAATAACTCCCGTTCGGATCTTTCGATTCGCCGAACGGCTCGTCCGCGTCACACTTCAGGTTCGAATTAACATCAAGACACACCTTGGCGCCCGCGATGTAGCCGTCGATGACATTGCCCGACAAGGTCTGAGGAACCGACGGCGATGTGGACCCGCCTCCGCCCCCTCCACAGCCTGCAGCGGCGAGCAGAGCGCCGAACGCCGTAACGAAGCAAGTCAGTCTGAATGACATCATGGTCACACCTCGCCATCTGGGGTCGAAAATGGAAGCGCGAGGAGCCTACTACCTCTAGTGGCTCACGGTCCTCAATCTCGAGGGAACCTAGGGGTTACTCCCACTCAATCGTAGCCGGTGGTTTGCCTGAAATATCGTAGACGACTCGATTGATTCCGCGTACTTCGTTGATGATGCGGTTCGATACGCGACCAAGCAGTTCATGCGGCAGGTGCGCCCAGTGCGCTGTCATGAAATCTTGGGTCTGAACCGCGCGCAGCGCGACTACATATTCATAGGTCCGGCCGTCACCCATAACACCCACCGACTTTACCGGCAGGAAGACTGCAAAGGCCTGCGAGGTCTTGTCGTACCAGTTTTGACCGTCAGTCGGATCAGTCGTTTTTCGCAACTCTTCTATGAAAATTGCATCGGCTCGTCTCAACAGGTCGGCGTAGTGGCTCTTTATCTCTCCGAGGATTCGAACACCGAGCCCTGGCCCAGGAAACGGATGCCGGTAGACCATTTCTCGCGGTAGTCCCAGGGCAATGCCCAGTTCGCGGACCTCGTCTTTGAACAGCTCACGTAGCGGTTCGAGGAGCTTGAGGTGCAGGGTGTCGGGAAGTCCGCCGACATTATGGTGTGACTTGATCGTAGTCGCTTTCTTGGTTTTTGCACCCGCCGACTCGATCACGTCGGGATAAATCGTTCCCTGTGCGAGCCACCTCGCGCGGCTGAGCTTTCCCGCCTCCTGCTGAAAGACTTCCACGAATTCGCGTCCGATGATCTTGCGCTTGGCCTCAGGATCAGCCTCGCCCGCCAACTTCCCCATGAAGCGCTCGCAGGCGTTGACATGGATGATCTTGAGCCCCATGTGACGCGAGAAGGTATCCATTACCTGCTCCCCCTCACCTAGTCGAAGCAGCCCCGTATCGACGAAAACGCACGTCAATTGCTCGCCAATCGCGCGATGGATCAACGCCGCTGCAACGCTCGAGTCGACGCCCCCGGACAGTCCCAGGATGACTTCCTCTTCACCCACCGATGCGCGGATTCGCGATACCGCTTCACCAATGTAATCACCCATGACCCAATCGGCTCGAGCCTGGCATAAATCGATAACAAACCGCCGGAGGATCGCGGCACCCTGGATCGTATGGGTGACCTCCGGATGAAACTGGACCGCATACAGGCTGCGGGACTCATCGGCCATCCCGGCAATCGGACAACTCGCGGTTGAAGCCATCACTTTGAACCCTGGCGGCATCTCGACAACCTTGTCGCCGTGGCTCATCCAGACTTTAAGCATCCCGTATCCCTCGGGAGTACCAAAGTCCTGGATACCGTCGAGTAAACGCGTGTGCCCGCGTGCTCTCAGTTCCGCGTACCCAAACTCGCGCGTCTGTCCGCTCTCCACGCGCCCGCCCAACTGCTGCGCCATGGTCTGCATGCCGTAGCAGATACCGAGCACGGGAACGCCGAGCTCGAAAACCACCCCGGGAGCACGATCTGTCGACTCGTGATGGGCCGACATATGGCTACCCGAAAGGATAATGCCTTTCGGAGCGAAGTCTCGCACGAACGCATCGCTTACGTCGCACGGATGGATCTCGCAGTAGACGTGCGCCTCCCTTACGCGGCGGGCGATCAGCTGTGTGACCTGCGAGCCAAAGTCCAAAATGAGTATTCGGTCATGCATGCCTGATATCACTTAATCTAGAGATGGCTCCAGCGAGGAATAGCGGCGACGGGGAAGCCACCGACCCACCTAATCCCTACTCCACCTGATAATTGGGAGCTTCCTTGGTGATCTGTACGTCGTGGACGTGAGACTCCCTCATGCCGGCCGAACTGATTTCAACAAATTCTGGCTTGCTTCGCATCTGTTCGATATCAGCGCATCCGCAATAGCCCATGCTCGCGCGCAGACCTCCGCACATCTGATAGAGAATCGCGTTTACCGGGCCTTTGTAGGGGACCCGGCCCTCAATGCCTTCGGGAACGAGCTTATCGGCATTGGAGGCGGGGTCCTGAAAATAGCGGTCCGCAGCGCCCTCTGCCATCGCTCCCAGCGAACCCATCCCGCGGTAGCTTTTGTAGGAGCGTCCCTGAAACAGGATGACCTCGCCTGGTGCCTCCTCGGTTCCGGCGAATACCGATCCCATCATGACCGCCCAAGCGCCAGCGGCGATCGCCTTGGCGAGATCACCCGAATAGCGGACACCACCGTCTGCGATCAACGGAACCCCGGATCCCTCAAGCGCCTGAGCGACGTCACTGATTGCGCTGATCTGCGGGACACCCACACCGGCCACAATGCGGGTGGTACAGATCGAACCAGGACCGATGCCTACCTTGACGCCATCGGCGCCGGCGTCAGCCAGGGCACGAGCGGCTTTTGCGGTAGCGATATTGCCGCCGATCACCTGCAGAAACGGATGCTCGCGTTTGATCGATCTCACCCTCTCGATGACGCCGCGGGTGTGACCGTGGGCGGTGTCGACGACGATCGCATCAACACCGGCCTTGATAAGGTGGGCAACGCGCTCTTCGGAATCTCCGCCAACGCCGACTGCCGCGGCGACGCGAAGTTTCCCCTGGGAATCCTTGCACGCATTCGGATGCTCGGTAGCCTTGAGAATATCCTTGACGGTGATCAGCCCCTTGAGTTCAAACTTCTCACCGACCACCAGGACACGCTCTAGCCTATGCCTGTGCATCAAAGCCTGCGCCTGCTCAAGCGTAGCGCCCTCGCGAACTGTGACTAACTTCTCGCGGGCGGTCATGATGTTTCGGACAGGCTCGTCCAGACGCGTCTCAAACCGGAGGTCGCGATTGGTAACAATTCCGACCACAGCACCGTCCCGGACAACCGGTAACCCCGAGATGCGGTGTTTTTGGGTCAACTGGATGACGTCGAGTACCTTCATATCCGGGTCGACGGTAATCGGGTCGGATAGCACGCCCGTTTCATAGCGTTTGACTCTGGCGACCTCCGCCGCCTGTCGGGTGGGCGACAGATTTTTGTGAACCACGCCTATCCCGCCCTCCTGCGCGATCGCGATCGCAAGACGGGATTCGGTGACTGTATCCATCGCGGCCGAAGCCAAAGGGATGTTCAGCACAATATCGCGGCTGAATCTGGATCGCAGAGAGGTGTCCCGAGGAAGAATCTCGGAATATGCGGGGACTAGCAGTACGTCATCGAAGGTGAGTGCCTTCTTGACCAGTCGCATGGGAGCCTCAGCGCGCAAAAGGTGATTATACCGGCTGCGCGCGGGCTACCGCTGCCTCAGCGGCGCTGCCAGCGCTTGTCACCCCGTTTACGGCGTTGGACGCTCGCGCGCCTTGCTCGCGACTCCTTGGGGTCAACGACAAGCGGACCCAGCAGTTCGATGCGATCACCGTCACGCAGCACCTCATCGGGGGATCGGTGCTCCCCAAATACGGCAACCTTGAGCATGCCGGATAGAACCGCCGCCAAAAGTTCCGCATCGGGCAATTCAAAAAGAGCCTTTCGAATAGTCGCCCCCTGTGCAAGCGTCAAACGCCAGACTCGAACCCGATTCTCGCCTGATACGGCATCCTCCGGGCAGGCCCAGCACACGACAACCCTGATTGCCGACTCGGTGATGTCGCCGGAGCCGGACGACTGCTCAGCCACGGCTCGCGCCGATCTGGTCGGCTCTACGCACGAAAGCGTCGACCATGGTGCTTGCGATATGATCAAACACCGGAGACAGCGCTCTGCCGAGGATTCCGGGACCGAACTGGTATTCGAGCGAGAAATCTACACGACACGCGTCCTCGCGAATCTCAACGAAACGCCATCGTCCATGGAGGGCCGTGAAGGGGCCCTCCACCAGGTCCATCGCTATCGATTCGAAGGCGACCTGTTGATTGACGGTGGTAAATGACTGCCGAATCCCCTTGAACGCAATAGTGACCGTGGCAAGAATGGCTCCATCGTCCCGGTGTGATACCGACGTGCCACCACACCATGGAAGGAAACGGGGGTAATCTTCGACGCGGGCAACCAGTTCGAACATGAGTTCGCGAGGATGCGCCAGGAGAGCGGATTTGTTGATTGAAGGCATTCGCTGCAAAGCGGTCCAAAAACAGACTTTGATTGTGTCATGAGCATCATTCAGAACAAAAAGGCCCTGCACGATTACGCGGTTGAAGAGCGTTTCGAGGCGGGACTGGTGCTTGAAGGCTGGGAGGTCAAGGCGATCCGAGGAGGGCGCGCCCAGATCAAGGAGGCCTATGTGATTGTGCGTCAGGCCGAGCTTTTCCTGATCGGGGCCCATATCACTCCGTTACCGGAGGCGTCGACCCATGTCCAGCCCGACCCCGTACGCACCCGAAAGCTGCTCATGCGCGCGGAGGAAATCCGCAAGCTCATCGGTAAAGTCGAACGCGCCGGGTACACCCTGATTCCGCTGGATTTCCATTACGCCAGGGGGCGCGTAAAGCTGGCGGTCGGCCTTGCCAAGGGTAAGAAGCAGCACGACAAGCGGGCGACGGAACGCGACCGCGACTGGCAGCGTGAGCACGCCAAGCTGATGAAGGAAAAGACCCGTAAGCGTGATGACTGACCCGGCGATTGCCAGCGCGCGCGCGCGGGAGTCTCAAGCGTCGGACCTCGCGGTGCCGAGCCAGCGCGCCTGGCGCGCGAGCCGGGTCAGACTCTTGAGATCTTTGCCCGCTGATCCGGCCCGGGCACGAATTGCTAGAAAAAGCATGGCGGTCGCGAGCGCGTCCCCTACGGCGTGATGCCGACGGAATACCGGGATACGCAAAACATCCAGCCAGTCATCGAGAGAATTGGCTTTGTGGCCCGGCATTGCCGCAACGGCAAGTGCCGCAACATCAAGCCAGCGAAAACGTGCCCGGATTCCGCTCGCGCCCAGCGCCTTGTTGATGAAAGCGCGGTCAAAGGGAGCATGAAAGGCGAGCAGCGGATCACCTGCAACGAATCTGGTGAACTCTAACAACGCTGGCAGGGGGGCGACCCCCGCCATCTGCCCGCCGACGCCGATACCATGGATTTGCACGTTGTCATGAGCCGAGGGCCGATCCGGTCGCAGGATGATCTCGAAGCTGTCGGAGAGGTCAATTGTGCCGTCGCGAACACCGATCGCCCCGATCGAAAGCAGTTGATCAGATTCGGAATTTAATCCTGTTGTCTCGCAGTCCAGCACAACCCATCGACCGGAGGCGTGCGGATAGCCTGGCAGCACGCTGCCGAACCACTCAGAGATGCGCTGCCTCAGCTCCCCGGGCATGATCGTCAGGGGTAATCCAGGGACAGGCGTTGTTGCAGTTTTCGGACCTGCCTGAACGACTCCTTGAGAATCCGTCGGTCCAGTTCGGAAATATCGGAGAGCCTCAGCAGGTTAGGCGGTGCAGCACTCTCATCGTCGATCCGATCCAACTGAACCCGAAGCCTGAGTCCCTGCAGATACTCAAAGGCGTCCACCCAAGACCTCGCGTCCTCGTCGCGGAGCGTGCCTCGCCGGACCAGTGCCTCGAAGCGCTCGGCCGTCCCTGTAGCAGCGATCCCCGCCGCCAAGGCCAGGAGCCTCGCTCCATCAACCAGTGGCATCGATCCAGACAGTTTGAGATCGATCGCTGGCGTATCGGGAATCAGCGCGCCCAGAACACCGGGAAGCAGCGAGGGTGGTGGAACATTTCGAAGGGCGTTATCGCTCAGGAGCTTGAGAAACCTGCGGTTTCCCGGAACAGTCGCACTGATGTGATCGCGCAGCTTCTCGCCAAGTTCGAGCCGACCCGCGAGCGGTCTAAGATCGAAAAAAATGCTTGCATTCAGCAGGTCCTGCGGGCTTCCGTTCGCGAGCCACCGATCAAACCTCGCGCGCCAGGCATCCAGCGTCATGGCGCAATCCGGGTTACCCGCCATGATGTTGCCGCGGCAAAGAGGGAAGCCGCACCGGTCCAGCCAACGGTTCACCTCGCCGCCAAACGCGCGCAGTCGTGCTGCAGTCGATTCGTCGACGGTGTCGTCGAACACCATGCCGTTATCCTGGTCGGTGGCAATAGTCTGCTCTTCACGGCCCTCGCTGCCAAAGGTGAGCCAGCAGAACGATCGCAGGTCGACACGCGATGCCTCTGCAAGAAGCTCGACCAAGCGACAGGTCAGCATATCGTTAAGCTGGCTGACAAGCCGGGTCACATACCGGGCTGACATCCCCTGTGCAACCAGCGCTCGCGACCATTGACGGATATCGGTTGCCGCGGTGATCAGATGCTCGGCTGACTCGGCGCTATCAATCGCGCCGCTTATCTGGCGGTGGCTGCGACGTTGTAGCGCGAACAAATCCCTCTCGGTGACGATACCAAGAAGTCGTTGATCCTCCACGACCGGGACATGACGGATGCGCTGCTCGGCCATAAGCATGACCGCATCGCTGACGCTTGCTCCAGCCGGGAGACTTTGTACCGGACTGCTCATGACCCGCGAGACCGGCTCATCAAGCGAGAGTCCCGGCAAAACGATCCGTCCGATCAGGTCCTGGAGTGTGAGAATGCCGATCGGAACGCCGCCGCTCTCAGGCAGTACCATGATCGACCCTACCCTCTGGCGGTCCATAAGTTCAAATACCGATCGTAAAGAATCATCCGGCGCGCAGGTAACGGGAGGCCTGCTGACCATTGAGCTCAGGGGCTGGCTCATCAGGCGCCATTGCGCGGCCTGGGTCGCGTAGGCCGCCTGGACCGATTGCAGCGAGAGTTCGGCGAGTGCAGCGATGCGCCTTTTGCAAAAATCAAGAAAGACTGCGCTTCTTCGAATGAGTTCGTCAAACCTGTCGGCAGGCAGCAGCCAGCAAAATACATCGTCTTCGGCGGTGTAGCGAAGCAGCGTCGCCCGCCCGCTCAGGAGCGAGCCCACCGGAAAGATATCGCCCGCCTCGAGGTCCGATGCAGCGAGCGCCTCGACCGTATCTTTGCCGGGTGGGGCCGCTCTGACCCGGCCCTCGCGCACGACGAAACAGCCTGGAAGCGGAGAGTGTCCCGGCTCAATCAGGCACTGCCCGGGGGCGAAATAGACGATCTTGGCGTGCGCAGCGGCAAAGTCGAGGTCCTCCGCGGACATCCCGGAAAAAGGAGCGTGCCTGGCGAGTTGCGCCGCAGCTTCCTTGAGCAGGGTCGCCGAGACCATCGAGCGGCCGCCTCAGTGGGCCTTGCCCGACTCCAGAGTCGCCAACCGCTGCCAGGTCGCGACCACCGTATCAGGATTGAGCGAAATCGACGCGATCCCCTGCTCCATCAGCCACTCGGCAAGATCCGGATGATCCGATGGCCCCTGACCGCATATGCCCACGTATTTGTCGGCCCGCCGGCAGGCGAGAATCGCCGATTCAAGCAATCGCTTGACGGCAGGGTCGCGTTCGTCGAACGCTTCGGCAACCAGACCAGAATCCCGATCAAGGCCAAGCGTCAATTGGGTGAGGTCGTTCGAACCGATCGAAAAGCCGTCGAAATGTTCAAGGAAAGCATCTGCCAGGATGGCATTAGAGGGCAGTTCACACATCATGATGAGCCGCAGTCCACCCTCACCGTCTGCCGATCCGCCGGCGCCACGCGCGAGGCCGTGTTCGCCGAGGAGGGTGACCACGCGCCTAGCCTCATCGACAGTGCGCACAAACGGGACCATCAACTCCACGTTCAACAGCCCCATTTGTTCGCGAACGCGGCGCAGAGCCTCACACTCAAGTTCGAAGCAATCTCGAAATCCGGCCGAAATATAGCGAGACGCTCCCCGAAAACCAAGCATCGGGTTTTCTTCCTCTGGCTCATACCGCGAACCGCCGATCAATTTTCGGTACTCGTTCGATTTGAAATCCGACAAGCGAACGATGACCGGTTTGGGCCAGAAAGCCGCAGCGATAGTCGCCACACCCTCAGCCAGCCGCTGGACGAAAAATTCCCTCGGTGTCGTATGCCCGCGCGCAACGCTTTCTACCGCCTTACGCAGCTCGCCATCGACATTCGGATAATCGAGAATGGCTTTCGGATGAATGCCAATGTTGTTATTGATGATGAATTCGAGGCGCGCAAGGCCGACTCCGGCATTCGGCAGTGCCGCGAATTCAAACGCGAGGCGCGGATTACCAACGTTCATCATGATCTTGACCGATACGTCTGGCATCTCGCCGGTATTGACCTCGCTGATTTCAGTCTCCAGCAGACCGTCATAGATGAAGCCCGTATCGCCCTCGGCACATGAGACCGTGACAAGCGAATCGTCCCGAAGCTTGTCGGTGGCGTCGTGACATCCGACCACCGCCGGTATCCCAAGCTCGCGGGCGATGATCGCTGCGTGGCAGGTACGGCCGCCGCGGTTGGTGACAATCGCCGAAGCACGCTTCATGACAGGCTCCCAGTTGGGATCGGTCATGTCGGTGACCAGAACATCACCGGGTCGTACCTTGTCCATTTGTGAAGCATCGAGGATGACCCGAACCGGACCCGCTCCCACTTTTTGACCGATCGCCCTCCCCGAAGCCAAGACTTCGGATTGGCCTTTGATTCTGTAACGCTGCTGTCGACCTGAGGACTCGCGCGATTTAACCGTTTCCGGTCTCGCCTGCAGGATGTAGAGCTTGCCGTCGAGTCCGTCCCGACCCCATTCGATATCCATCGGGCGGCCGTAATGCTTCTCTATCGTGACGCCGTAGCGCGCAAGTTCGAGGACCTCTGCATCGGTGAGCGAATAGCGGTTACGCAACTCGGGCGCAGTATCCTCCACCCTCACCCTCTCGCCCGGCGCATCGGAAAAACACATCCGAAGCAGTTTGGACCCCAACTCGCGGCGAATAATGGGCTGATGCGCCCGGTCAATCATGGGCTTGTGGACGTAGAACTCGTCTGGATTGACCGCGCCCTGGACAACGGTCTCCCCCAGGCCCCACGCACTGGTGATGAACACCACGTCGCGGAACCCGGACTCGGTATCCATGGTGAACATGACCCCAGAACTTCCGAGGTCCGACCGCACCATACGCTGGATACCGGCAGACAACGCCACCCCCGCATGCACAAACCCCTTGTCTACGCGGTAGGCGATCGCCCTGTCGTTGTATAGCGAGGCGAATACGTG
>CAZZKA010000062.1:0-14909 GCA_964654745.1 uncultured Bordetella sp.
CGCCCGCTCAGCAAGCTGGCTGCTGGAATAGGCACGAAGGTAATTGAGCTGCGCGGTGGTGAGTTCCGGGCTCGCCAACTCGGCGAGCTTTTGGCCCTTCTGCACCGCCTCGCCGACCTCGGCATGGATTTCGGTCACGCGGCCAGACACCGCCGCGCCAATACGTGCCACCAGACGCGGATCGACCTCGACGCGGCCGACTGCGTCAATGGGCTGCGCAACCTCGGCTCGCTGCACCTTGCCAACCCTGATGTAGGACTCCATCCCCGGGCGTAACACGGCCTCCATCGGATCCGCGGCACGCGCCGAGGCGGCCGTTGCTGAGGCCGCGGACGCTGCCGGCGCACTAGATTTAGCCGCCGCCGGGTCAGCCTGCCTGGGAGTCTTGTCGCCGCAGCCGGTCGCGGCAAAAGCCACAGCGAGCAACGCGATCAGCGCGGAATTCGATTGAACCATCATCACCCTCAGCTACAGAAAAAGAGCCGGCGCTCGGGCGGCATCCGGACTATCCGGCCGGCGATTGGGCGCCCCGTCCACGACAGAATCTCAGCCCGGGAATCATCAATCACCGGCGTATCGGGCTGCAAGATGCTCCAGGGATATCCGGGCCGATTGCAGCCGAAAGCGCGCCTGGAGCAATTCGAAACGTACCGATCGCAGCACCCGCTGGGCGTCGATCACCTCGAGAATACCGCGCTCACCGAAACGGTATGCCGCCTCGGCAACGCGCAGCGCCGACTCTGCCTCGCGCACCGCCCCCTGCCCTAGCGCATCGACGGCACCGAGCGCGATTTCCAGTTCTTTCCAAGCAAGCACGACTTCCTGGATCAGCTGGTCGCGTCGTCCGTCAAGCAGGCGCTGAGCGCGAACCAGCTCCAGGCTCGCCTGCTCAATGGCGCTTGCGCGGTTATCGAGGACCGGCGCAGAAAAACTGATGCCAACGCGGTTTTGCGTGACTTCCGGGTCCCGCGAATGATCGAGCTTGAACTCGACACCAGGCCAGCGACTCGCCTGCGCGGACTGCAATTGCGCACGCGCCCGCTCGACCTCAGCACGAAGGATCGCCAGCTCCGGACTGCGCTCAATCGTCTCGCGGGTCAAAGTCTCGAGCGCCAATTTAGGCGGTGCCTCATCGAGCCTCGCGGCGAGCCGCCACGACGGGGGCAGCGTTCCACCCGCCAGGCGGTTGAGTTCGAGCAGGGCCTTTTCCGCCTGAAGCGCAGCCGAGTCCCGTCGCTGGCGGGCGGTGATGATTTCCGCGTCGGCTTTGATGATCTCGTAGCGCGGCGCCTCGCCGCTGTCGACACGCACGCGAACGCGTTCCCTGACCTGGTCCAGCAATCGCAGCGCATCTGCCGCAGCAAGCGCCTCTTCCTGCCGGAGCAGGGCTTCGAAAGCGCCAAGCCGGATCTGGGCTACCAGATCGTTGCGCACCTTCGCGATCGATGAGGAGGCGCCACGCTCGCCCGCGAGCGCAGTGTCGAGGCGCGCGGACCGTACCGCACCGAATTCAACCAGCTGGGTCGCGGTGACCTGCTGCAATCCACCCGAACCGCCAAACCCCGAGCGCGGCGATGATCTTCCCGAGTTGAACTCCAACCGTGGATTGGGCAGGGCACGAGAAACCGTCACCGCCGACTGCGCAGCGTCCCGGGCAATGAGTGCTGCTTTGAGCTCTCGATTGCCTTCAATAATCCGCTCGGTGAGCTGTTCGATGGTGAAAGCGCGCGGATCAGCCTGGGCGAATGCCGGCGCGGCCGCCGTCATGACAGCCAGAACCCAGGCCGATGCGCGCACTGTTTCAAAAACGCTTCTGGACAGAGACATGGGAGCGCTTAAATGGGGAAAGGTAATCGGATTCGCCGCCGGCAGACGACGGCGCCGTACTCCCGAGACCGTTCAATGTTAGCAAGCCGTCTGCTCATTCAGGCAGAAAAAATTATTTTGAGCCAATTGCCTAAACGGCGGGATGTTTTTAAGTCCGCTTACAGCCGCTCGGCATGGCGCGCCTGAAGCGCATCAAAGGATACGATTTCCCCAGCAATCGCACTCGCAATCACGGTGGGAGGACTGGCGAGCCAGACCCTGCCCGGTCCGCTGCGACCAGGGAAGTTACGGTTGATGGCACTGATGGTGACCTGGTCGGATCGCTCCGATGAGCCGGGTCCGCAATTCGCACAGGCCCCGCAGGAAGGCTGCAGCATACGGGCACCCGATCGCTCGAAGACCGGCATGTACCCGCGCTCGACGCAGTAGTCGCGCACCGCGGTGGTTCCGAACTGAAGAAAAAGCTGCACGCCGGGAGCGACCTTGAGCCCCCGGTCGGATGCCCACTTCAAGACGGCATGGTAATGGTCGAAGTCCCGGCGCTTACCCCCCGTGCAAGACCCGCCGTAAGCGATGTCGATCGGCACCCGTTCGCCAAGCGACGCAATCGCGATCCCGTTACCGGGATCACCTGGGCTCGCGAGCATCGGCGCAATCAATGCGCAGTCAATCGTCAGGCGCTGCGCGTAGCGTGCCCCCGGGTCGCTCTTCATCCAAGGCTCGAGGCAGACAGCCAAGCCCCGGCGCTCCTTGAGAAAACGAACGGTCTCCCCATCGGGCTCGATGATACCGGTCAGGCCGCCGAGCTCGGCCACCATATTGGTGAGCGTCGCACGCTCGTCGGTATCCATCGCCACGACCGCCTCGCCGCCAAACTCGAAAACCTTGCCGATCGCGGCGCCACTTCGGATCTCAGGCAGCGCGAGGATATGAAGCAACACATCCTTTGCCGTCACGCCGGCGCGCAACCGGCCGGACAGCTCGACCCGGATCGTTTCAGGTACCACCAGCCTCACCGCACCGGTCACAAACGCGTTGGCCATATCGGTCGTACCGACGCCGAACGCAACGCAACCCAAAGCGCCGCTATGCGGGGTATGAGAGTCGGTCCCCACGATCAATTGCCCGGGAAGCGCGAAATGCTCCGACATCATGGCGTGCGAGATACCGGCTACATGGCCGCCGTCATCGTCCTTTGCTTCGGTCTCGCTCAGGGTGCGAAACAGGCGCAAACCGTGGCGGGCGGCAAAGTCCCTCTGCACCGCGCACATCGCCGCCACATTGGGCAACAGGCCCAGTCTCACATGGGTCGGGCTTTCGTCTGCGTACGAGGTGTGATCCTCGAACATCAGGATCCGATCTGGCGCATTGAGCGCGAGCGAGTCGCCGAAACGGCGCTCAAGCATATGGATCGCCATCCCGCCGTAATACTCGATGATGAAACGCCAGTCGGTACCGACGAAAACACCCTGGCCAGGCGTCACGCTCGACCCGGTGACTGGCGTCGGCAGAATCTTTCTGACCAAGATTTTTTCAAACAGGGTCTGCGGCGAGCCGGACGGTCTGGCCGAAGAGGCCGTCACCGAGGCGCGCAGATGCTGCTGGCCAAATGCGATAAGCCCGCCCGCCTTAAGGATCGCCGCGGCCAGCGCGTCGCGCCCCGTCGTCAATTCCGCAACCGTTATGGATTCGCCATTGCGGAGCCGTTCGATCAGGCTGAAGTCGGTCGACGTGAATAGTCCGATGTTGTCGGCGTTCTGGCGGTAAATACGCTCGAAGCTGCGCGCGATAACCAGGCGCACACCCGCCGCCAACTCCGCCGCCGGACTGTGTTCGCGCGAGGACCCCTTCCCGTAGCGAGACCCCGCAACGATCACGTTGAAGCCGGCTTGGCGGATCGCGTCGCGGCCAATCGGACAACGGTCGCCTACCTTGAGCCCAGTGTAAGGAACATGCCCCAGACGATCGTCCCAGAGGGTCATCGTCGGAACCGGCGTGATTTCGTCGGTCGAAATATTGTCGCGCAGCGCGCCCGCCTCCGACAGGGATAAAACCTCCCCGCGCAACTGGCGCTCGATCGCCTCGGGATCGGCGCACAGGAAAAGGATCCGTGCGCCGGCGAGGTCGGTTGATAGGGTCGGGATCACTGGGCGAGACTCATGACGGAGGGGCCTAGGGCAAACCCGAAGCTTAAGCCCGCAAGGCAGGGACCGCCACCGCCGACGATATCCCGCCCGCGTGACAGGGGCGGGTCTGCACGGATAGAGTGCGCGCTGCGTCCGCATTTGAATCACTCATTGAGGCAATTCATGAATATCTTTTCTCGTCTGATCACGGCCGCCGCGAGCGCCGCAGCCATGCTTGCAACGCTGCCGGCTGCGCTGGCGCAGTCCTACCCCAGCAAACCCGTTTCGCTGGTGGTACCGTTTGCGGCTGGGGGCCCGACCGACATCGTTGCGCGTGCGATCGCCGCTCCCATGGGCAAGTCCCTGGGTACGACGGTCGTTGTCGAGAACACCGTGGGGGCGGGCGGCACGATCGCTTCGGCGCGTACAGCCAAGTCGGCACCCGACGGCTACACCGTCCTGATTCATCATATGGGCATGTCGACCGCGCCGGCGCTCTACCGCAAGCTGGCGTTTAACCCCCTCACCGATTTCGAATACATCGGTCAGGCGCTCGACGTTCCCATGACCATGCTGGCAAGAAAGGACTTCCCGGCCGACAACCTTCAGCAGTTGATCGCCTACGTCAAGGCGAACAAGGATAAGGTCACGCTCGCCAACGCAGGGCTCGGCGCCGTATCCCATCTCTGCGGGATGATGTTCATGTCAGCGATCGAGACCGACCTCACCACCGTACCTTACAAGGGAACCGGCCCGGCCATGACCGATCTGCTCGGCGGCCAGGTTGACCTGCTTTGTGACCAGACCACGCAGACCGTTCCGTTGATCCGCGACAACCGGGTCAAACTGTTCGGAGTGACATCCCGTACCCGTCTGGCTGCTCTACCCGGCGCGCCGACCCTTGACGAACAGGGACTGAAAGGCTTTGAGGTCAAGGTTTGGCATGGTGTTTATGTCGCCAAGGGCACGCCGCGCGACATCACCGACAAGCTCAACCGCGCGCTGCGCGAGGCGCTCTCCGACCCCGCCGTGGTCAAGCGGATGGCCGACCTCAGTTCGGATATTCCGAGCGCCGACAAGATCACTCCGGAGGGCCTGCGCACCCACCTCGAAGCCGAGATCAATAAGTGGGGCCCCATCATTAAAAAGGCGGGCGTTTTCGCCGACTGATTGGAGTCCGCACCTTTCGGTTGCGCCCCCCACATCGGCGGGCGGCTGTAAACTCCGGGACTTTGGCTAACTTGCTCCGTCATGAACCCGGTCCCGGAGAATCCAGTTACAGTCATCTCCAATGCCCGTCTGCTCGACGCAGAGGGCGGCCGCCTAGCAGGCGTTCACCATGTGCTCGTCGAAGGCGATCTGATTCGCGAAGTGTCGCCGACGCCGATCCGGCGGCAGGGCGTCCGGACGATCGATGCCGGCGGTCGCGTTCTGATGCCGGGTCTGATCGACTGCCATGTGCATGTCCTCGCCTCGATGCTCAACCTGGGGCGCATGGCGACGGTACCCAACGTCTTTGCGGTACTGCGTGCGGTGCCAATTCTGCGCGGCATGCTCGAACGCGGCTTTACCAGCGTGCGCGATGCCGGAGGCGCCGACTGGTCACTCGCCGAGGCAACCAGGACGGCAGTCATCGAAGGGCCGCGGATTTTCCCCTCTGGGAAAGCGTTATCGCAGACCGGTGGCCACGGCGATATGCGCGAGCGCAACGACATCATCGAACCCTGCGCATGCACGCCTAAAATTGGCGCCATCGCGCGGGTGGTAGACGGCGTCGACGAACTTCGCAAGGCGGTGCGCGAAGAAATCCAGAAGGGCGCCACCCAGATCAAGATCATGGCCTCGGGCGGCGTGGCCTCACCCAACGATCCGATCCACTACCTCGGCTACAGCGAAGACGAGATCCGGGCTGCGGTCGAAGAAGCAGCCAACGCCGGCACCTATGTGATGGCCCACGCCTATACGCCGCGCGCGATCGCCCGGGCAGTGCGCTGCGGGGTACGCACCATCGAACACGGCAATCTGGTCGATCAGGAGGCTGCGGCAGTGATGGCCGCTCATCAGGCCATCGCCGTACCTACCCTCGCTACCTACGAGGCGCTCGCCACAGAGGGTGCCTCCCTGGGATTTCCAGCCGAATCAGTGGCCAAGATCGAAGCGGTGCGCGGTAGCGGGCTGCGTTCGCTCGAGATTTTTGCCAAGGCGGGCGTCCGAATGGCCTTTGGCACGGACCTGCTGGGCGAGTCGCACCGGCTGCAGGGCATCGAGTTCCGGCTGCGGGCGCAGGTGCTCGGTGCCGCCGAAGCCATCCGGGCGGCGACCACGCACGCGGCCCATCTGCTCAACATGACTGGCCGGCTCGGTATCGTAGCTCCCGGCGCGATCGCTGATCTGCTGCTAGTCGATGGCAATCCGCTTGACGATATCAGCCTGCTTGCCGGCCAGGGCGAATCGCTCGCGCTGATCATGAAGGCCGGACGTATCACCAAACATTTTCTTCACAACGACGACACCGGAGGATGACATGACCCAACAACTTCGCCGCCAGATTCTCATCGCACCCGCGGCCGCTGCCCTGGCGAGCGCCTCTGCCAGCGTCATGGGTCAGGCCGCGCCGAGTTTCCGCATCGGCGCGCTCAATCCTGTCACCGGCGCCGGCAGCCCCTACGGCCCGGGCATGCAGCGCGCGATCCTCCTGGCCGCCGAAGAGGTGAACGCCGCCGGCGGCGCGGGCGGGCGAAGGCTGGAAGTCTTTGCCGAGGACACACAGACCAAACCCGATGCCGCAGTGCTCGCAGCCAAGAAGCTGATCGATGTCAACAAGGTGCAGGCGGTGCTCGGCACCTGGGCCTCGGGCGTGACGCTGGCGGTGATCCCGCTCACCGATCAGGCCGATCTGATTCAGATGAACGTATCGGGTGCGCCGGCGATCTCGACGCTGGACAAAAAGGATCTGGTCTGGCGCTTTCAGGCCACCAACGATCGATTCGGTGCCGCTTTCTGCGAGATCGCGGTCAAGCGCGGCTTCAAGCGCCCGGCCACGATGGCCTTCAACAACGCGTCCGGCATCGGCAACACTGAGGGATTTCGCAAGGCCTGGGAGAAGCGCGGCGGCAAAGTAGTCGCCAATGTCGTCTACGAGCCCAACCGTCCAAGCTACCGAAGCGAGCTCCAAAAAGTACTCGCGGAAAAGCCCGATGTTATCGTCACCGGCTCGTATCTTCCCGATACCACCATCATCCTGCGAGAGTGGTTTCAAAGCGGTGAGAAGACCGCCTGGATCATCCCGGGCTGGGCGGCCAATCCGGATCTGGTCAAGGCGCTCGGCGCCGAGGTCTGCGAAGGCATCATTTCAGTCGACACAGTATCGGCAGAGAACGGTCCGGCCTTCAGGCATTTCGACGCCATGTACACCAAGGCGATGGGTCGCTCGGCGCTCACCAACGTTTATGCCCCCATGGCCTACGATATGGCAATCAGCCTCGCACTCGCTATGGAAGCGGCAGGTCCGGGGGCGACCGTCGCTCAGATCAATGCCAAGATTCGTGAGGTTTCCAATCCTGGCGGTACACCCGTGTCGACCTTCGCCGAGGGCAAGGCCAAGCTCGGAGCGAGAGAAAAGATCAATTACGAAGGTGCATCAAGCAAGCTGGATTTCGATCAGTATGGCGATGTCTCCCCCGACTTCGGCGTCTACATCATCGAAAAGGGCCAGCTCGTTCGCCGCGACATCGTTGCCATCCCGGCCGACTATCGACCCTGATCGCGGCGCGCGCGGGCCGCGATGAGCGCCGTCACGCTGCTTAACCTGCTGATCAATGGTTTGATCGAGGGTGCGGTGATCGCGCTGCCGGCGCTCGCTCTCACCTTGATCATGTCGATCGCTCGCTTTCCACAAGCGGCGACCGGCGACATTGCTACGCTGGGCGCCTATTCGGCGGTGGGTCTGCAGACGCTTGCCATCTCTGCAGGCATCACCGCCACACTGAGCAACATGGCCGCCGCAGCACTTTGCGCCGCGCTCGCTGGCGCGCTGGCATCGGTACTTGCCTGGCGTTGGATTTTTTCCCGGATCACCCAGGCGCCCATGGTGTCGAGTCTGCTCGCCGCGATCGGACTTGCCTTTCTGCTGCGCAGCCTCATCACGCTTGCGGTCGGCCACGACCAGCGGACATTCCAGATGCCTCTGGTGCGGGCCTGGAATTTCAACGGTGTGCGACTGTTACCAGCGGACCTCGTGATTGCGCTCACTGCGCTCGTGGTCCTGGCGGCGGTCTTTGCATGGCTGCGTTACTCGCGCAGCGGGCGCCTGCTGAGGGCACTCGCCGACAACGAGGACCTGGCGCGTTTATCGGGGATTCGCACCGACGCACTAATGTGGCGCCTGTGGGCGATCGCCGGCGCATTGAGCGGCCTCGGAGGCGTCCTGCTGGGAGTGAAGTCGGTGGTGATGCCCGAGTTGGGCTGGGAGCTGCTGCTGCCGGCATTTGCCGCCATGATAGTCGGCGGCATAGGCAGCCCGGCAGGGGCAGTTGCCGGTGCTCTGCTCCTCGGCATAGGCCAGGAGTTATCGGTTCAGTGGGTCGGGCCCAGCTACAAGATCGTCGTTTCCTTTGTCGTGCTGTTCGTCGTGCTTCTGGTGCGGCCTGCAGGGCTATTCGGCCGCGCCGAGGCGGTTCGCTGATGGAGGCTTACCTGGTCGCGGTGCTTACCGTGGTGCTCATCTATGCGCTCCTTGCGATCGGCTTGAACCTGCAGTACGGGGAAACCGGACTCATCAATTTCGGGCACGTGGCATTTTTTGCGCTCGGCGCTTACGCCTCGGCACTCACCGCACTCAAAGGCTGGCCGATCGCGATCGGCTTTGCCGTCGCCGCGCTGCTAGCCGCGGTATCGGCGGTACCGCTCGGCCTTGCCGCGCTCCGGCTGCGCGAGGACTATCTCGCCATCGTCACGCTCGGCTTCTCCGAATCGGTGAGGCTGGTCCTCCAACAGGAGCGCGACATCACCTTCGGCGTGCAGGGCGTGCCAGGAATCCCCAAGCTGTTCGGTGCGCTCGGCCCCGGGTTTTCGGACTGGGCGATCCTCGCAAGCCTGGTCGCGGCAGTCGCGCTCGCCGCCTGGGCGACCCACTGGCTCAAAGACAGTCCGTTCGGCAGGCTGCTGCGCGCGATCCGCGACAACGAAGCGGCGGTGGTCGCGCTCGGCAAGGACCCTGCGCGCTTCAAGATCCAGGTTTTCATGTTCGGGGCTGCGCTCGCCGGCGTGGCGGGCGCGTTCTATGCGCATTTCCTCACTTTCATTTCCCCAGAGCAGTTCGTACCGCTGGTCACCTTCTATGTCTGGATGAGCATCATCCTTGGAGGCATCGGGTCGTTGCGAGGCGCTCTTGCCGGCACGCTGCTACTGGTGGCCTTTCTCGAGGGGTCTCGATTCATCCGGGATATTTTTCCTGGCATCGCGGAGGTCCAGATGGCGAGCGTCCGTCTGGCTCTCGTCGGACTGGCGATCATTATTTTCGTGCTCTGGCGCCCTCAGGGCCTGTTCGGAAAGGCACAACGCTGATGTTGCTTCAGGCGAGAGGGCTCAGCGTAGCCTTTGACGGTTTCAAGGCAGTCGATAGGTTCGACCTTGATTTGCAAAGGGGCGAACTGCTCGGTATTGCCGGTACCAATGGCGCGGGCAAGAGCACCGTCTTTGGCGCCATCGCGGGGCAGGTCCCTCTGAACGAAGGCTCGCTCGCCTTCGCGGATATCGACATCACCCGGCTGCCGGTACATCGCCGTGCCCGCCTCGGGCTCGCCCGGACCTTCCAGGTCCCGAGAGAATTCGGGCAGCTCACGGTTCGCGACAATCTGCTCGCGGCCGCACCCAACGATCGCCACGAGACCCTGATCGCCGCGTGGATCGGGCGAAGAGCAGCGCAGCAGAGCGACGCAGAATTGGTCAAGCAGGCTGAGACGGTATTAGGCCTGACGGGTCTGCTCAATCAGGCTGACACCGCAGCGGCCAATCTTTCAGGGGGGCAGAAGAAACTCCTCGAACTCGCCCGGGCGCTTATGACTCGGCCGAGCTGCATCCTGCTTGACGAGCCGTTTGCAGGAGTCAATCCGGTTTTGATCGAGAAACTCATCGCGGTGCTGCGCGAAATCCACGCACAGGGTATCGCACTCGTCATCATCGAACACCATCTGCAGGCGCTCCGAAGCCTGGTCCAGCGCCTGATCGTGATGGATCAGGGCCGTATCATCGCGCAAGGCGATCCGGGATCGGTTCTCGATGACCCCCGGGTTGCCGAAGCGTACATGGGCGGAGTCGTCTGATGTCCATGCTCCGGCTCGAATCGATCACTGGCGGCTACGGCGCAGCCGACATCCTGCACGGCATCGATATCCGGCTGGAAGCAGGTGAAATCGTCACCATCGCAGGGACCAACGGCGCCGGGAAATCAACCCTGCTGCGCGCAGCGCTTGGCATGCTGCCGCGAATGCATGGTCGCGTGATCCTGGGCGAGCAGAACCTCGAAGGGCTCGGTCCCGAGGAGCGCGTCGGCCAGGGGCTTGGTTGTGTGCCACAGGTGGCCAATGTTTTTGCACGACTCACGGTTCTCGAGAACTTTCATGTCGCAGCTGGCGGCCGAATCACAGACACCGTACTCGAGCGCATGCTTGGCGCCTTCCCCGCTCTGCGTCCGCGGCTCGTGTTGCGGGCGGGCACCCTCTCAGGCGGCGAGCGTCAACAACTCGCATTTGCCCGCGCGCTGGTCAGGCAGCCTCGGGTGCTGTTGCTGGACGAACCGACCGCAGCACTGGCTCCGGCGCTGGTTGCCAAGGTATTCGAACAGGTTCGCAGTCTGCCTGCTCTGGGGGTTGCGGTGCTGATGGTTGAGCAGCGTGCGCGTCAGGCGCTCGCGATCAGCCACCGTGGCTACATTCTCGATCAGGGGCGCGTAGTGATGCAGGGCGAGGCGCAAGCCCTGCTCGAAGATCAGGCGATGGCGAGACTCTACCTCGGGCAATCGCTCTGAGTCGGGCTCAGCCGCGCCCGGTGAGCCGGGTGATCACCTGGTCATGATACTGAGCATCGATCCTGAGCTTCAGAAGCGCCAATTGGGTCAGCGCGCGTCGGCGTTGGGCCTCATCGGCGAGCGTTTCGCCCGCCTCGCGAATCGCCGCCTCAAGCGTCGCAATTTCGCATCGCGATGCGATCTCCGGGGGAACGAACCCGGCGTTCTTCAAGACCCTGTAAACCGCTCGCACTTCCTCGGGTACGAGTCGGTCATCGTCGAGATCGAGCGGCTTACCCTCGCCTGGAAGCCTCGACAGCTCCCCGCGCTCGATCGCTTCGGCGATCCGGCGTTCAGCAATCTGGTCTAAGGCTCTCATTGCAAATCAGGTCGCACAGCGTTCATCGCCAAACAGAATTCAGAAGCCTGGCACGCCGAGGTTCAGGTAAACCGCGCTGCCAATCCCCGGGGACATGCCCACTCCGATGTAGATCGGGCCAACCAGAGTATCCGTCCCCGCAAAGATCGCCCGACCCTGCAGCCATCGGGACCCGCTGATCGCCGCGCGATCCTCCCAGACATTGCCGACGTGCCACGCAGCACCAATGTAGACCGGCAGGAAAGCCCACCGCCCTGCGCTATGGATATACGTGACGGAACTACGTACCAGCTGCTGTCCCACAAGCGCGTCGAGATTGTATCCGGGCATGGTGAACAGCCCTCCCATGGTGTAGCGCGCCTCGATAGGCGCTTGCCCGCCTGTGGTGACCCCGACAGTCGTACCGGCAATCAACGAATGCGCACCAAGCGCCCGGGCAAGCGTCGCCTTCACCTCGACCTGTCTGTAGTCGGCGCTTGCCCCCAGGCCCGGCAGCGAATGCGAGCGCATCACCATCAGGCGGCCCCCCGACCGGGGAAACGCGATCGAATCAAGATTATCGAACTCCGCCGATACAAATGCGATCGATTCATCAAAGCGGTAGGCTGAGTAAATGTCGGCTGCACCAACCGAAACACTGGCGCGGCCCGTGCTGCGGCGCCACCCGGCTCTGACATCGCCGTGTCGGTCGACGTTAGCCCCCAGGGCAAACGAGGCGCCGGTACGCGCGATCAAATACTCGGCCTGTGCATCATTGGCCCGATAGAGCTTGCGCAGAATCTCGCTGTGCGCCAGACGTATCTTGGTAAACCAGTATTCCGCAGGATGCAGCGGCTGATATAACTCGGTCGCAAGCAGGGTGCTCTGGCCGAACTGAACCTCGTTGAGCCAGTGGCCGTTGAGATCGTTGATCGCACGGGCCTCGTAGGCTGCGGCCAGATCGAAGTCCGATCCCTTACGGCGTTCGCTCGCAAGCCTCAGGCCAAGTCGCAGCGCGTCTCGACCCCAGGATCGCGGCACCGCCGTGACGATGAGTCCGCTTTCGCCCTGCTCCTCAACCAGCCTGTAGCGTACGCTTTCAAAAGCATCGGTCGCATAAAGACGGTCCAGACCGAGCTTGAGGGCCTCCAGGTCGAGCGGCTTGTCTTCCAGATCGCCAAGCTTTGCCCGCAACATCGGTTCGCGCAGCGCCGAGGTCGTCTCAAACCGAACAAATCGAATCACGGGCACCCTGAAGGCGCCTTGCCCATGACTCTTTTCGGGAAGCGCGACAGTGTCCGTCAGTCCCGGCGGCCTCGCGCTCGAGGCGATCTGCTCCAGCCGGTCACGAACCCTGCGCGCTGCCTCCGCACCCGAGGCGACAACCGTACTCGCCAGGCGAAGATCCACCGACGATAAGCCATCGACGGCGGGGGTGATCAGAACATCCGAGGCCCGTAGCTTGGACAGCTGCTCCTGCGTATTGCGGACCGTGAGGAACCCTGTCATCTGATCCATCATTCCCAACACCGAACGGATCTGTTCGCGATTGCGCAGAGGCGTGCTGATATCGACAGCGATGACGACATCGGCACCCATCTCGATCGCTACCGAAATCGGAATGTTGTTGGAAAGGCCTCCGTCGATAAGCAGGCGCCCTCCGATTTCCACCCCGGAGAAGACCGCGGGGACCGCCATGCTCGCGCGCATTGCAAGCGCAAGATCCCCGGAACGCAACACCACCGGATCGCCCGTCACTGCGTCGGTCGCCACGGCCCGGTAACGCACGCGCATGCGGTCGAAATCGTCTACGCCTGAAGCGGCCAGAGTGAGGTTGCGCAGGATCACGTCGAGCTGCTGGCCCTGTATCAGCGCAGCTGGCGGCCGGATCTGGAGATTATCGATACCAGCCACCTCGCGAGTGATCGTAGATCGCTCTTCGGATCGGTTCTCCTGCGTCCGGCGGGCGCGCGGCGGGGCATCGCTTAGGACCTGTTGCCAGTCGATCGACAGCAGGGCTTCTTCGATCTGTTGCGCGGACTTTCCCGCCGCATAGAGTCCGCCGACGATCGCTCCAGCGCTCGTTCCCGCGATAATGTCGATCGGCACTCCGTACTGTTCCAGCACTTTGATAACGCCAACGTGCGCAGCGCCGCGAGCACCGCCGCCGCTCAGCACCAGCGCGACCACAGGTCGGCGGTCGGCGGTCGCACGAGTGTTCTCACCGCCAGGCGGCTGAGCGTGCAGCTCGCAACCCGCCACCACTGCGAAGGCGAGCAGCAGACCCCTCGCGAACCGAATTGCACCCAGTAAACCCGGCCCGTCCAAGCGCTGCGAGTCGTCCGGATTGGACGCGCCAACGGTCGCCACAACGCCGCTTCGCATGCAGACGCCTGGCGAGAGCATCAGTCGCCGCGGATGTTGCGCTCGCGAATGATCGCGCCGAAACGCTTGGAGTCTTCGGCAATCCGCGCGCCGAACTGCGCTGGCGACTGCGGTACAGGCTCGCCGCCCAGGGCCCGGATACGCTCGGTTACAGCCTGCGTTGCCAGCGCGCGATTGATTTCGGTATTGAGCCGGGTCACCACCTCCGGCGGCGTTGCGGCCGGAGCGTAGAAGCCAAATACCGTGTCGGCATCGAACCCCTTGAGCCCCGCCTCGTCGAGGGTCGGCGTATCAGGAAACATCGGGGACCGGCGCAGACTGCCAACGGCAAGCAGCTTGAGCTTGCCGGCGCGAACCTGACTCAGACCGATTCCAGGGTCAAAGTAAAAATCAATCTGACCGGCCAGCAGGTCCTGTAGGGCTGGCGCGGCGCCGCGGTACGGCACATGCACCGCGAACAGGCCGGCCTGGCTCTTCATCATTTCAGCAGCGAGGTGAGGCGAACTGCCGTTGCCAGCCGAACCGAATGAAAGCTTGCCCGGACGCGCCTTGGTGTAGGCAAGAAATTCGGCGACATCGGCCACCGGCAGGTCAGCGCGTGCAACCAGAAAGACGAGCACCCGGGCGGCGGAGGCAACCGGCAGCAGTTCGCGCGCCGGATCAAAACTCATCTTGGGGTAAATGTGCGGATTGACCGACACCATGCCGCCTGAGCTGAGCAACAGCGTGTAGCCATCCGGGGCCGAGCGCGCGACCGCCTCGCCACCGAGATTGCCGTTAGCCCCGGCGCGGTTCTCCACCACCACCGGCTGACCGAGCGTCTCGGAGAGCGGCGCCGATACCGCCCGGGCAATCAGATCCGCCGCACCGCCCGGGGGGAAATTTGCGATGACTCTGACCGGACGCGACGGGAATCCGGACTGTGCCGACGCCGGTATGGCCACCGCGAGCCCTGTGACGGCGAGATATGCGCCGATTACGATGCGCAGAATTGAGTGTGACGGCATGAGATACCCTCCGGATGAGCGTGGCGATATGAGTATGAGTCTGGGTCTGAGCAGGAATCTGGGTCAGCCCCGACCGGTTCGCGGGTTCCTCAGCCAGAGGACTGGCCGCGTCGGCACCGGCCGTGGCGGTAAGCCACGCTCGCGCAGCGCCTGGTCAAAGGCCTGACCGGCCTCGTCCTTGAGCGCGGCATCCAGCAAAT
>CAZZKA010000063.1:0-14664 GCA_964654745.1 uncultured Bordetella sp.
CCGAGCACGACAGAGCGCAGGTCATCGTCATTACCCACGCACGCGAACACGATCTCAGCGCCCTGGACGGCTGCGCGCGGCGTGGTTGCCGAAGCGCCCGCGTATTCTGTAACCCACTGGCTCGCCTTGGCAGCGGTACGGTTGTAGACGGTGACACTGTGACCGGCCCGTCTCAGATGACCGGCCATCGGGTAACCCATCACGCCAAGGCCCAGGAAGGCTACTTTTTTTGAAGGAACTGACTCGTAGGTTTTGGTGTTCATAGTGGTCGCACTCCTCAGAATCCAACGGCGGAACCGTCGCGGCGGCTATCGCTGGCCGCCACATATCCGTCCTCGGGGTTATCGCTCAGCTTCCAGATGAACTGGCCAGCGCCAAAGTCCATGTAGGGATCTTCGATGCGAGCGATCTCGTGGCCGCGCGCGGCGAGTTGCTCAACGACGCTACGTTCCATGATGTCCTCGACATCCACCGAAAGACCGCGATTGACCTTCCAGCGCGGCGCATCGCACGCGGCCTGCGGGTGCTGTTGATAGTCGATCATTCGAACGAGCGTCTGCATATGACCCTGGGGCTGCATGTTGCCGCCCATCACGCCGAAGCTCATCTGTGGCTTGTCGCCGCGCATCAGGAAGGCCGGGATGATGGTGTGAAAGGGGCGCTTGCCCGGAGCGACGAAATTCGGGTGAGCGGGATCCATTGAAAACCCGTAGCCGCGATTTTGCAGCGATACGCCTACGCCTGGCACCACTACGCCGGACCCGAAGCCCATGTAGTTGGATTGAATGTAGGACACCATCATGCCGCGCTCATCGGCTGCAGTGAGATAGATCGTGCCTCCGGCGGGCGGCAGCGCGTGCTCAAAGTCAGTCGCGCGGTCCTTGCGAATGCGGGCAGCGAGCCCAGCGAGCCGCCCGTCATCGAGCAGGTCTTCCGCCGAGACCCGCGTCATTGCGCGTGGGTCTGCGACATGGCGATAGACCTCGGAAAAGGCCGCCTTCATCGCCTCAATCTGCAAATGCCGGCTGTCGGCTGAGTCAGCGCCGAGCGAAGGCAGGTCAAAATGAGAGAGGATGCCGAGCGCCATCAACGCGGCGATCCCCTGACCGTTGGGAGGGATCTCGTGAAGCGTGTAACCGTGGTAGTCGCGTGAAATCGTTCCGACCCAGTCAGGCTTCCAACTGCGCAGGTCGTCCAGGGTAATCGCACCGCCGTTGGCGCTCGCGTGCGCGGCGATCGCGGCGGCGGTTTCGCCCTCATAAAAGTCCCGGCCGCGACTCTTGGCGATGCGCTCGAGCGAGCGCGCCGCATCGGCAAACACGAACCGCTCGCCGATCTCGGGTGCACGGCCGTACGGCATGAAGGCTTGCTGAAACCCCGGCTGGTCGCGAAGCTTATCGACTTGCGCTGCCCATTTGCGCTGAACCACCGGGGTCACGTTATAGCCGCGGCGGGCTAGATCAATAGCGGGTTGCAGCAGCTCCTCGAAGGGGAGCGAACCGAATTTTTCATGAAGCGCCGCCCAGGCGCCAACCGCGCCAGGAATCGTGACCGACCCCCAGCCGCGCATGGGAATTGCGCCGTTGTAGTGGCGGTCGAAGTAGGCGCGGTCCCAGGCCGCTGGCGCACACCCCGAAGCGTTGAGACCGTGAAGCGATTGACCATCCCAAATGATTGAAAAGGCATCGCTTCCGAGTCCGTTTGAAACCGGCTCGACCACGGTGATCGCGGAGGCGGCGGCGATCACAGCGTCGACCGCATTGCCTCCGCGCATCAGCATGCGAAGGCCCGCTTGCGCTGCGAGCGACTGTGAGGTCGAGACGAAATTGCGGGCGAACTGAGGGGTGCGCGGCGCGGGGTAGTGGTGCTGCCAGTTGAACGGGGCGTGGATCACGGCGTGCACTCCAGTTGAGTGGCAAGGTCAAGAAAATCGCGGGCATGAAAATCCAGGTCCGGCGAGCGCGACAAGTCTTTACGACCGGACTTCACGCCGTCTGGGCCAAATTCAAACGGACGCTCGATATACGCAGTGCGAAGCCCGCAGGCGGCGGCAGCGCGCAGATCATCTTTGTGAGCAGCGACCAGCATGACTTGCCAGGGTTTGACAGCAAACACCTCGGCCACCCCCAGATAAGTCTGCGGATCGGGCTTGTAGTGTTTAAAAACTTCAGCAGACAGAATGAGATCCCAGGGCAGATTTCCGTGTCGCGCAAGATCGGCAAGCAGGCTCAGATTACCGTTGGAGAGCGTGCAGACACGAAAACGATTACGAAGCGCCGTGAGACCGGGGGAAGCGTCGGGCCAGGGGTCGAGTCGGTGCCAGACCGAATTGAGATGCTCGCGCTCGGGTTCTCCCAGATGGTCAAGTCCGAACCGGGGCAGGATATCCTCGAGGATGAGCCGGTGCAGGTCATCGATACGTGTCCAGCCGAGTTCGCCACTACGAACCCGCTGCATCGCAGGTTGGTAACCATCTCGCCAGGCAAGCGCAAACTCGCCCGCGGTCTCGGCGCTCAGGTTGAGCGGGGACAGGGTCGCCTCGCGCACCACACTGCCGTACCAGTCGACGACGGTTCCGAAGACGTCGAAGGCGAGGATCTGGATGTCTTTCACGACGGGATTGCCGCAGGAAAATGAACTGAGGAAAACCTTCGAGTCTAACAGAGCAGCGCTCAGTGCCTTCGAACGAATCCTCTCCTGGCGTCTGGCTGGAGATGGTGCATCGGCTGGGCGTTTGGGCGAAACACGTTGAGAGGGCGCGGCCGCGGGACGCCACCTGTTGCGCGGGTTTATATTGCCAGTCCTGTCGCTGTTTGCAGCCTGGCCGCCTTGGCATGTTCCCTGCAGGAGTCGATTGAATGAACGCCCCCGGGGCGCCCCCCCTTCAGGTAACGACCGATCAAGCGCCCGCCGATAGCCGTTGGGCGGCGAGCCTGGATTTGCGTTTTGCAGCGCGTGAGGGGGCAACCATCCCTACATTGCGTGCGCACCGCGGCCCGCTGAGGGTGCAAAAGGGCTTTACTCCGGAGGGGCCCGGTCTTTGGCACCAAGTCATCGTGCATCCGCCCGGCGGCATCGCCTCGGGGGATAGCCTTGATATGCGTATCGAGGCGGAAGAAGGCGCGCGAGCACTACTCACTTCGCCCGGTGCTGCAAAATGGTATCGATCAAACCCGCACCGCAGCGACCCTTGGGCGCGCCAGTCGCTGAAGCTTCAGGTAGCTCGCGGCGCAAGCCTTGAGTGGCTACCCCTTGAGTCCATTGTGTTTGCGGGCGCGCATGCGTCCTGGCAGACAGATATCGATCTTGATGCGGGGGGCTCGGCCATTGTCGCTGACCTCGTTTGCCTGGGGCGGCCAGCGGCGGGCGAACTGTTCGAGTCAGGCGAGATCCGTTGGCGCACCAATTTGAGGCGTTCCGGGCGCTTGGTCTTCCATGAACAGGTTTGCCTGGCGGGCGGTTCTGAGGCCTTGGGCGCTGCGGCTGGCCTTGCCGGGCAGTCGGCTTTTGCCTCGCTGCTCATTGCACCGCGGCATGCTTCAATATCTACGGTGGTTGATCGGATCAGGGCAGAACTTGCCGATATTCCAGGGGACTGGGCTGTTACGGGACTGACAGACCTCGCGGTGCTGCGTTGGCGGGGGCCGGGAGCCGAGGTGGGTTGGCGGGTCCTCAGGGCCGCCTGGGCCTCATGCCGGCCGCTAGTTATTGGACGTGAGGCTTGCCCGCCAAGGATCTGGGCAACATGATGGTTGGGTGGATAGTTGAATCGGAGTCATCGGCATGTGTGCCTTGTGGCGCATGCGTTATCGGAGATGTGATCCATGGAACTGACGCCGCGCGAACGCGACAAACTGTTGATCTTCACCGCAGCCCTGCTGGCTGAACGCCGGCGCGCCCGCGGGCTCAAGCTTAATTATCCCGAGGCAGTTGCCCTGCTGAGCGCCGCCATCATGGAAGGCGCGCGCGATGGCCGAAGCGTCGCTGAGCTGATGCAGGCTGGCACGCAGATCCTCGCGCGTGCCGATGTGATGGAAGGTGTACCCGAGATGATTCCTGAAATCCAGGTCGAGGCCACCTTTCCGGATGGAACCAAGCTGGTGACCGTCCACCAGCCCATCGTCTGACCCTGCGGAGATCCCTATGACAAATAACGATACCCGTTTGGAGTCGCCAATGGTGCCGGGAGCCGTCGAAACAGTCGAGGGCGATATCGAACTCAATACAGGTCGCGTTACGGTATCGATTCAAGTCGCCAACCGCGGAGATCGTCCAATCCAGGTCGGCTCGCACTATCACTTCGCGGAAACCAATGAGGCGCTCGAATTCGATCGGCAGGCTGCCTTGGGCTTTCGTCTGAATATTGCCGCAGGCACAGCGGTGCGATTCGAACCCGGGCAGTCCCGCACCGTCGAACTGGTGGCGCTTGGCGGTGACCGTGTGGTGCACGGATTTCAGGGCCGCGTGAACGGCCGCCTGCCGGAGATCAAGCGATGAAAATCAGCCGACGCGCTTATGCGGAAATGTTTGGCCCCACGGTAGGTGACCGGGTGCGCCTGGCTGACACCGGGCTATGGATCGAGGTGGAGCAGGATCGCACCATCTACGGCGAGGAGGTGAAGTTTGGCGGCGGCAAAGTCATCCGTGATGGCATGGGCCAAGGCCAAAGGCTTGCTGCGCAGGTTGCGGACACGGTGATTACCAATGCTTTGATTCTTGATCACTGGGGCATCATCAAGGCTGACATTGCGATCAAGAACGGGCGCATCGCGGGCCTCGGCAAGGCAGGCAATCCTGACATCCAGCCAGGCGTCACAATCGTGATCGGGGCGAGCACTGAAGTGATCGCGGGCGAGGGCTCGATCATTACCGCTGGCGGCATCGATACACATATCCATTTCATCTGCCCGCAACAGATCGATGAGGCGCTCGCTTCGGGCGTTACCACGATGATCGGCGGTGGCACCGGGCCTGCCACCGGCACCAACGCTACCACCTGTACGCCTGGTCCCTGGCATATGGCCAATATGCTCAAGGCTGCTGAAGGTTTTCCAATGAACCTAGGCTTTACCGGTAAAGGTAACTCGTCCAACCCCGAAGCACTGGCCGAGCAGGTAAGAGCGGGCGCGATCGGATTGAAACTTCACGAAGACTGGGGGACGACGCCCGCTGCGATCGATAACTGTCTGTCGGTGGCAGACCGTTTTGATGTGCAGGTGGCGATCCACACCGACACGCTGAACGAGTCGGGGTTTGTCGAGACGACGATCGCGGCGTTTCGCGATCGGACGATCCACTCCTATCACACCGAGGGCGCGGGTGGCGGGCACGCACCCGACATCATTCGGGTGTGCGGTCTTCCAAACGTGCTGCCCTCATCAACGAATCCGACTAGGCCGTACACGGTTAACACCATAGATGAGCATCTGGACATGCTGATGGTGTGCCACCATCTCGATGCCAACATCGCTGAAGATGTCGCCTTTGCCGAAAGCCGGATCCGTCGCGAGACGATAGCCGCCGAAGATATCCTGCATGACCTCGGAGCGTTTTCGATGATGTCGTCGGATTCGCAGGCGATGGGGCGGGTGGGTGAAGTCGTGCTTCGCTGCTGGCAGACCGCGCATAAGATGAAAGCGCAGCGCGGCTCGCTCCCCGGTGATGGCGCCCGCAATGACAATGCGCGCGCCAAACGTTACCTCGCCAAATACACGATCAACCCGGCGATTGCTCACGGTATCGCGCATGAGGTGGGATCGGTCGAGGTGGGAAAGCTCGCCGATCTGGTGATCTGGAAGCCGGCTTTCTTTGGCGTCAAACCGTCGATGGTGTTGAAGGCTGGCCAGATCGTGCTCGCGGCGATGGGTGATCCGAACGCCTCGATTCCGACGCCGCAGCCGGTTCACTATCGCCCGCAATTTGGTGCGTTTGGCAAGGCGCTCGCAGACAGCTCACTCACCTTCGTGTCGCAGGCTGCGCTCGATGCGGGTGTGCCCTCGCAGCTGGGCCTCGCTCGGCGTGCGGTCGCTGTGCGCGGGGTGCGTACGCTCAGAAAAACCGACCTGATCCACAACAACGCCATGCCGCACATTGAAGTTGACCCACAAACCTATCAGGTGCGGGCTGACGGAATACTGCTCACTTGTGAGCCCGCTACAGTACTGCCGATGGCTCAGCGTTATTTCCTCTTCTAACTCAAGGCCTTTCATGCTGATATTCCGGCACATAGGGGGCGAGGCCTCCCGCCTAATCGGCGACATTGCGCTTGCCTTCGAATGGCGCCAAAAGTCGCGTATGCGCGCATCCGTGTCATCGGGTGCGCGCGCCGGCGAAGCAGTGGGATTTGATCTTGTCCGTGGTACGGTGTTGCGGGATGGGGATCTGATCGCCACCGATACCGGTGAGACCTTGCGTATCCAGGCTGCGGCGGAAGAACTTATCCACATTACCGCTAGCGACGCCACGGCGCTTGCCCGCATCGCCTACCATCTTGGCAATCGTCATGTGCCAGTTCAGGTGGGCGAGGGCTGGCTACGGCTGCAGTATGACCACGTTCTCGAGGGCATGGTGCGCGGTCTGGGTGGGACCATTACGCTCGTCGATGATAAGTTCGATCCCGAAGGCGGGGCCTACTCCGGGGCTCGGCACTCGCATGGTCATGGCGAGGGCGTACACCACCACCATCACCACCACGATCATGATCATCATCATGGGGACGGCGGTCCGCATGCGGACTCGGATAAACCGGGAAGACATTCGGATGCGCGCCATGCACCGCGAATTCATGATTTTCTGACCGACCCGCTCAAGCAATGACCGATCGCATGTCGTCATCCGCAGGGCATGTCGCCATGACCCCCGATGCGCTGGTTTCGCTCATGCGGTTGTCGAGCCCCGCCTTACCGATCGGCGGCTTTAGCTACTCGCAGGGTCTGGAGACGGCGATCGAATCAGGATGGGTTCGCACCGAGGCTGAAGTCGGCGACTGGCTGGCTGCGCTGCTTGAAGCAAATATCGGCAAATTCGATGCGCCGCTCGGGCTTGCACTTTGCGTCGCGGCGGCTGAGGCCAATCCCGAGCGCATGCGGCAGCTGCACGAACGTTGGCTCGCTTCGCGCGAGACTGCCGAGCTGCTCGCCGAGACCTTGCAGATGGGACAGTCGCTTCTGCAGATGCTCTCCGGGTTGGAGCTCGAGCCCTGGGTTGCAGAGCAGGTCGGCGCGATGCGTTCAAATGAGGCGCCCTGCGGGCTACCGTTTGCCTGGGCTTTGGCCGCGCGTGCCTTTGGACTTGCACCGCAGGCTGCGCTGGCCGCATGGCTTTGGTCCTGGCTTGAAAATCAGGTCATGGCTGCGATCAAGGCTGTCCCCCTGGGACAGCAGGCAGGACAGCGGCTGTTCAGTACCCTCCGGCCTCGGTTGGCGCAGGTGATCGAGCGTTGCGCCGCTGGTGTCGAGGATGATTCGTCCTGGAGTAACTTCGCGCCGGGTTTCGCGATCGCATGCTCGCGTCACGAGACCCAGTATTCGCGTCTCTTCCGATCCTGATTTCATCAAACGACAGGAAACTCTGATGGCAGACCTATCTCCTTCGCCTCCGCGTCATCCGGCCTTGCGAGTCGGCATCGGTGGGCCGGTGGGCTCCGGCAAGACCGCGCTGACGCTGTCGCTATGCCAAAAGCTTCGTGAGCGCTACAACATGGCTGTTGTCACCAACGACATCTATACGCGCGAGGATGCCGAATTCCTGGCCAAGCACGATGCGCTCCCGCTAGAGCGGATCCTTGGCGTCGAGACCGGTGGGTGCCCACACACGGCGATTCGCGAGGATGCATCGATTAACCTCGAAGCGGTTGAGCGCCTGCAGCGCCGGCTGGAGGGACTTGAATTGGTGCTTGTGGAAAGCGGTGGTGACAATCTCGCAGCAACATTCAGTCCTGAACTTTCCGACTTCACTATCTACGTGATTGATGTGGCCGCCGGCGATAAGATCCCGCGCAAAGGGGGCCCGGGCATCATGAAATCGGACCTGCTGGTGATCAATAAGATAGACCTCGCCCCCTACGTCGGCGCCTCGCTTGAGGTGATGGACCGGGATGCGCGCAGGATGCGCGGTGAGCGCCCTTTCGTCTTTACCAATCTCAAAACCGGTCAGGGTCTTGATGACGTGGTGCAGCACATCGAGACCCGCGGCCTGCTTGTCGCTTAACCATCAGGATTAGTAATCATGAAAAAACTCTTCGCACTCGGCTCGCTTCGCTCCCGTTCGTCTGCGTCCGTGCTATCCACGATTGCGGCGTCGTTGACGTGTAGCGTAGCTCTTGCTCATCCGGGGCATCATGGCAGCGACTGGCTTCACGCCGCCGTCCACATGCTCACCGAGCCTGATCATTTGGCTTCGATTCTGTTTGCGGTAGGTGTGGCGGTCTTGGTGTGGCGAAGTGTGCGCCGCAGGGCGGCTACCAACAAAGACGCCAACCGCCGCCAGCCTTGAATTAGCCTGATCTATCGATCAACAAAAAAACAAAGGCCCCGAAAGGGGCCTTTGTTACGTCCAGCCTCTGACAGGCTGAAATGAGTGAGCGCCGGGCGGACTACGTGCCCGGCTGCGAGATCGTCGCTACTTACTCTCTTCAGCAAACGCCTCTTCTCGTTTCTTCGCGATAGCTGGTAAGAATACGATCACCAGCAGCACTACCGCGATAGCTAGCATGGTGGCGGACAAGGGCCGCGTGACAAACACCATGGGATCGCCTCGTGAGATGGTCATTGCCCGTCGCAAATACTCCTCCATCAGTTTGCCGAGCACGAAACCCAGGAGCAGCGGTGCAGGCTCACAACTGAGCTTGACACAGGCGTAACCCAGAATCGCGAACGGGATCGTCATGTAGATATCGAACACGGAGTTGTTAAGCGAGTAGGCGCCGATGCAGCAGAACATCAGGATGGCGGGATAGAGGATCCGGTAGGGAATGGTGAGCAGCTTGATCCACAGGCCCACAAGCGGAAGATTCAGGATCAGCAGCATGAGGTTACCGATCCACATCGAAGCGATGAGACCCCAGAAGAGTTTGGGGTTGTTGGTCATGACCTGCGGACCAGGCTGGATGTTGTGGATCATCATGCCGGCGACCATCAGCGCCATCACGGCGTTGGTGGGGATCCCCAAGGTAAGCATGGGGATAAATGAAGTTTGGGCACCTGCGTTATTGGCGGCCTCCGGCGCCGCAACCCCTTCGATCATGCCGGTGCCGAACTTCTCCGGGGTCTTGGAGATCTTTTTCTCGATGGCGTAGGCCGAAAAGGCCGATAACACCGAACCGCCGCCGGGCAAGATCCCAAGGGCGCCGCCAAGGAAGGTGCCTCGAACGATGGGAAAGACGATCCGCCGGAAGTCTTCGCGCGAGGGCATCAACCTGCCAACTTTGTCGGTGAAGACCTGACGATTTTCCCGCTGTTCGAGGTTGGCGATGATCTCGCCAAAACCGAACATCCCCATCGCCACAGCGGCAAACTCGATGCCATCGGTCAGTTCGGGGATCTCGAAGGAAAATCGCGCAACGCCTGAATTGACGTCGGTTCCTATCATGCCAAGGAGCAATCCGAGGACTACCATCGCAAGCGCCTTGATGATGGAGCCCTGGGCGAGTACTACGGCTGCAATCAGTCCTAACACCATCAGGGAGAAATACTCCGCCGGCCCGAATTTGAACGCAATTTCAGCCAGAGGTGGAGCGAACGCCGCGATCGCGAGGGTCGACACAGTCCCGGCGAAGAAGGACGCGATGGCGGAGGTGGCCAGCGCTGGCCCCGCTCTGCCGGCGCGGGCCATCTGATAGCCGTCCAGGGTCGTGACGACCGAAGAGGTCTCTCCCGGCAGGTTGACCAGGATCGCAGTCGTCGAGCCGCCGTACTGTGCGCCGTAGTAAATGCCCGCCAGCATGATGAGCGCCGTGGTCGGGTCGGTCATCTTGTAGGTGATGGGCAACAGCATCGCGATGGTGGCGAGCGGTCCGATCCCCGGCAGCACCCCGACCAGCGTGCCGAAAAGCACGCCGACGAAGCAATAAAAAAGGTTGGTGAGTGTGGCTGCGACCGTGAAGCCCAGCGCGAGGTTGGAGAACAATCCGTCCATGTCTGCTCTCCCTTACTGCGTCAGGAACTTGGGCCACACTGCCATCTGCAGCTCGAGGCCTTTCGCGAAGACCCCCCAGGCGAGAATGCTGAGGGCGATCGCGGATACGAAGGTTTCCTTGAAATTGAATTCGTGGCTGGCCAGCGCGGAGACGAAAATCAGAATCCACAGAGATACGACCATGCCCAGCTTGGGCAAGAGCACTGCGAACAAGCCGACGCCCAGTAGGACCAGGAACAGTTCGCGCCAGCCCACCTTGGCAAGCTTGGTCTCGGAATTGGATTTGGCGAAGGCGCCCACCATAACCATCGCGCCGAGCACGGCGAGAATCCCGCCCAACACTGTCGGGAAATAACCCGGGCCCATCTTTGCCGCCGAACCCATCTGGTATTGCCGGGACAGGGCGATGAACAGAACTCCGAGGACGACGAACATCACCCCGGACCAGAAATCCTGATGGTTACGCAGTTTCACCTGCGGTCTCCTTTAATACGCTGGACTGATCGTTCTAAGCCCGTTTCCGAAGGGAACAGGCCGTTTTTAATGAAGATGAGCCGGGATGGTAGCCGATGGGGGTGTCCGCGTAAACGGGGGTTGTCACGGGTGATTCCCTTTTTCGGAGATGTAGCGCCCCAAGGGCGGGCCTGGAGGCGCTGGCCCGGATCAGCTGGCTCGGCCCGGCTGCAGAGGAGGAGAGCCATCTTTGTAGCCTAGCACCTCGCGCAACACCTCCTCGGTATGCTCGCCCAAGCGCGGCGGCGCACGCCGCAGGGTGGCCGGGGTCGCGCTGTAACGCACCGGGTTGGTGACCAGCTCCATCGGACCCGAATCCTCGCGCTCAATGCTCTGCCGCATGCCACGGGCCCGGACCTGGGGGTTGTCGAAGACCTGGGCGAGGTTGTTGATCGGGCCGCAAGGGACGCCGGCCGATTCGAGTGCATCGATCCAATCGTCGCCGGTCCGGGCAGCGATGATTACCTCAAGAATAGGCACCAGCGCATCGCGATTCCTTACCCGGTCGGGGACCCGCGCAAATCGCGGGTCGACCGCGAGCCCCGGATCGCCGGCGGTTTCGCAGAACCGACGGAACTGGTCATCGTTGCCAACGGCGAGGATGATCCACATGTCCGATGCACGAAACGCCTGATAGGGGACGAGATTCGGGTGCGCATTGCCCCAGCGCTTTGGCGGCTTGCCGCTGACCAGGAAGTTGGTGTTCATGTTGGCCATCATGGCAACCTGCACGTCGAGCAGCGCCGTGTCGATGTACTGGCCTTCGCCCGTGCGCTCGCGGTGAAACAACGCCCCCAGGATCGCCTGGGCCGCGTACATGCCGGTAAACAGATCGGCGACCGCCACACCGGCCTTCTGCGGTCCGCCGCCGGGTCGATCGTCCGCTTCGCCGGTGACTGACATGAGACCGCCCACCCCTTGGATCATGAAATCGTAGCCCGCCCGGTGCGACCAGGGGCCGGTCTGGCCGAAACCGGTGATCGAGCAGTAGATCAGTCGCGGATTGACCGCCTTGAGGCTCTCGTAATCCAGCCCGTACTTGCGTAGCTGTCCGACTTTGAAATTCTCGACGACGATGTCGCTGACCTTTGCAAGGTCGCGCACCACCCGTTGCCCCTCCACTGAGGCGATATCCAGCGTGATCGATCGCTTGTTGCGGTTACACGACAAGAAATAGGCGGAGTCGGTCGTCTCGCTGCCATCCCGGGCCTTGAGAAAGGGCGGGCCCCACGCTCGGGTGTCATCGCCCGCGCCAGGGCGTTCGACCTTGATGACATCGGCCCCCAGGTCGGCCAGGTTCTGGGTGCACCACGGACCGGCGAGAACCCGGGACAGGTCGAGGATACGTATGCCATCGAGAATCGCATTCATGGTCGGTCCGGTAGGAACTCCCCGGGCAGGGGCGAAGGGCGCAAATTAACCGGAAATCGTCCGGCAACGTAAAATGAAGGGTTTGTCGTTTGACACCAAAAGTCTACCTGGGCGCTCTCATGAAATCGGCCGAGATCCGCGAGAAATTTCTGCGTTTTTTCGAATCCAAGGGTCACTCGATTGTGGCCTCAAGCCCGCTGGTACCGGGCAACGATCCGACGCTGCTCTTTACCAATAGCGGGATGGTGCAGTTCAAGGACGTATTCCTCGGCAAGGAACACAGGCCGTATCGGCGCGCCACGACTTCGCAGCGCAGCGTTCGCGCGGGCGGCAAGCACAACGATCTCGAAAACGTCGGCTACACCGCCCGGCACCATACCTTTTTCGAGATGCTCGGCAACTTTTCCTTCGGGGACTACTTTAAACGCGACGCGATCCGCTATGCATGGGAACTGCTGACGGGTGTTTACGCTCTGCCCAAGGACAGGCTCTGGATCACGGTTTACGCCGAGGATGACGAGGCGCACGACATCTGGGCAAAGGAGATCGGCGTACCGGTCGAGCGCATCGTACGCATTGGCGACAATAAGGGCGCCCGATATGCATCAGACAATTTCTGGCAAATGGCCGACACCGGACCTTGCGGCCCATGCTCGGAGATTTTTTATGACCATGGGCCCGGGATCTGGGGCGGCCCCCCGGGATCGCCTGAGGCCGATGGCGATCGCTACATCGAGATCTGGAACCTCGTGTTCATGCAATTCGAACGCGATGAGTCGGGCACGCTCACGCCACTGCCCAAGCCCTGCGTCGACACCGGCATGGGGTTGGAGCGGATCGCCGCAGTGCTGCAGCACGTGCACAGCAATTATGAAATCGATTTGTTCCAGCAACTGATTCAGGGCGCAGCGCGTGAAACCGGTTGCGCAGATCTGGGCAATCCCTCCCTCAGGGTGATCGCCGATCACATCCGTGCCTGCTCGTTTCTGATCGTCGATGGCGTCATTCCGGGCAACGAGGGCCGTGGCTATGTGCTTCGCAGGATCATCCGCCGGGCGCTGCGGCATGGACACAAGCTGGGGCAGGCGCAGCCTTTCTTTCATCGCCTGGTGGCCGATCTCGACTCGGCGATGGGCAGCGCCTACCCGGAATTGAGTGCGGCGCGCGACCGGGTGGCAGATGTGCTCAAGCAGGAAGAAGAGCGTTTTGGGGAAACGCTCGCCCATGGCATGACCATCCTGGAACAGGCACTGGCTGGCGGCAGCAAGCTTCTCGACGGCGAAACCGCCTTCCGTCTGTACGACACCTTCGGATTTCCGCTCGATCTAACCGCCGATGTGTGTCGGGAACGCAGTGTCAATGTCGATGAGGCTGGTTTCGAAGCGGCAATGGAGCGGCAGCGCGATCAGGCGAGGGCCGCCGGAAAATTCCGAATGGCCGCCGGGCTCGATTACTCCGGAGACGTCACCCGCTTCGAAGGTTACGAGCATCTGGCACTCGACGGATCCCGTATCACGGCGCTCTACGCGAATGGCTCTCCGGTAACGACGGTCGAGGCGGGCGGCGAAGCAATCGTCGTACTGGATCGCACCCCCTTTTACGCAGAGTCGGGCGGTCAGGTGGGCGATGCGGGAATGTTGCAATCCGCCGATGCGTCGGTGCGCTTTGATGTCGCTGACACGCAAAAGATTCAGGCTGACGTTTTTGGTCATCATGGGCGTTTGCTCGCCGGGCGACTCAAGGTTGGCGATCATTTGGTCGCCCGGGTCGATGGCGAACGCCGGGCGCGAACCATGCGCAACCATTCCGCGACGCATCTGATGCACAAGGCCTTGCGAGAGGTTCTTGGCGCTCACGTTCAGCAGAAAGGCTCTCTGGTCGATGCCGAACGCACACGTTTTGATTTTTCTCATCACGCACCGGTCAGCGATGATGAGGTTCTGCGTATCGAGTCGATCGTCAACGCTGAAGTGCTAGCCAACTCCGCCACGCAGGCACAGGTGATGAGCTTTGACGATGCAGTCCGGGGCGGCGCCATGGCGCTCTTCGGAGAAAAATACGGTGATTCGGTGCGTGTGCTTGATATCGGCTCGTCGCGAGAGCTATGCGGTGGCACGCATGTGGCGCGCACCGGCGATATAGGGCTGTTTAAGGTCGTCGCCGAATCAGGTGTTGCGGCGGGTATTCGACGGATCGAGGCGGTTACGGGCGACAACGCGCTCACACTACTGCAGTCAGTTACGACTACGCTCGATGATGCAGCGGCCGCGCTAAAGGTGTCCGCAGGCGAAGTACCGGCCAAGCTGTCTCAGGTCCTTGATTCAGTGCGCTCGCTGGAAAAAGAAGTAGCCCGCCTCAAGTCCAAACTCGCCGCCTCTCAGGGCGACGATCTGGCCTCGCAGGCGGTCGATGTTGCGGGTATCAAGGTGCTCGCTGCTCGCCTTGAGGGCGCTGATGCGCGCGTGCTGCGCGAGACCATCGATCAGCTCAAGTCGCGATTAGGATCGGCTGCGATCGTCCTCGCTTCGGTCGAGGGTGGCAAGGTCAGCCTCATCGCAGGCGTGACTCAGGACGCGACAGCGCGAGTCAAGGCGGGCGATCTGGTCAATCATGTTGCGCAGCAGGTGGGGGGCAAGGGTGGCGGCC
>CAZZKA010000064.1:0-14634 GCA_964654745.1 uncultured Bordetella sp.
ATCGCGGCCGCAGGCAAGGACAAGCCGAGCGATTGGGTCAAAGCCATCACCAGAGCGAAATCTTTCTGGTGAAGTCTTGCCTCGATCCCCGCTGCGAAGTTTCCCTCAACCATCCTCGGGCCCATCAGATCAAGCATACGACTGCCGGCAAAGCCTGACTGCATCGCGCTCAGCACACGCCCAGTGTCTGCGCCGTTTCGCTCAGCAAACAGCATTGCCTCAGCGATCGCCTGAATCGTCACCACCTGCACCAATTGATTACAGGCTTTAGCCACCTGACCATGACCATTGGCGCCAATATGGGTGATGCTTCGCCCCAGACACAGCAAAAGCGGCCGCATACGTTCAAGCACCTCGGCCTCACCCCCCACCATCATCGCAAGGCTCGCCTCGCGCGCGCCCTTTTCACCTCCGGAGACCGGGCAGTCCAGCATGTCCACGCCGATGGCCGAAAGACGCTGCGCAAAGCCCCGCGTGGCAACCGCTGAGATGGTGGAAAAATCGATCACCACCGCGCCACGGGCAAGACCCGCCGAAGCACCCGCCTCGCCAAACAACACCGCCTCGACGTCTGTCGTATTGGTCACGTTGGTGCAAAAGATGTCCGTTCCCTGGGCGGCCTCCGCTGGACTTGCGCAAGCCACAGCGCCGCGCTCAACGAGCGCGCGTGCCGCCTCGGCGCGGCGCGCATACACCCGCACCGGATAACCTGCTGCGAGAAGGTGGCCGATCATAGGCGCCCCCATCGCGCCTACTCCCACAAAGCCCACCGCAGGCTTCAGAGATTGAGGAGCTTGGGTAGCCAAAGCGTGAGCGACGGAAACGCGATCAGCACGGCAAGCCGGAACAAGTCAGCGATAAGAAAGGGCATCACACCCTTCCAGATTGAGCTCGTAGGCACATCCGGCAACAAACTGCTGATCACAAAAATATTCATCCCCACCGGCGGACTGATCATGCCGATCTCGACTACGCAGACAATCAAGACCCCGAACCAGATCGGATCGAGTCCAAGGTGAACGATCAGCGGAAAGAAAATCGGCACAGTCAGCAGAATCATCGACAGCTCTTCCATGGCTGTCCCGAGAATCACGTAGATGACGCAGATCGCGATCACAACCATGATGGGATGCACATTGAAGTGCGAAACGAAGCTCTGAAGATCCTGCGGTAGCGATGTGAAATTAACGAAATTTGCAAAGATCGACGCGCCAATCAGGATGGTGAACAACATCGCTGTCATCCGCGCCGAGTCGATGAGCACGTCCAGCAAAACGGGGAAGGTCAGCCGCCCGCGCGCAAGCGCAAAAATGAATCCGCCCGCCGCACCGACACCGGCCGCTTCAGTCGGAGTGAAGATCCCGCCATACATACCTCCCATCACAATGACGAAAAGCAGAATCACGCCCCAGATATGCTTGAGCGCAAGCAGGCGACCCGCCCAGTCGGTGCGCTCCCCAGGTGGCCCGAGCGATGGATCGCGCCGCACACAGTTCCAGGCCGTAGCAAGATAAAAGAGCGTTGCAATGGCCCCGGGAACGACCCCGGCCGCAAAGAGCGCACCGATGCTCTGCTCGGTCATGATCCCGTAGATCACCATGATGACCGAGGGCGGGATCAGGATGCCGAGCGTGCCGCCCGCGGCAATCGTGCCCGCTGCAAAAGACTTGTCGTAGCCAAAGCGCCGCATCTCGGGCATGGCAACGCGCGCCATAGTGGCAGCAGTTGCGATCGACGAGCCGCAGATCGCGCCGAATCCTGCACACGCGAGCACCGTCGACATGGCTAGCCCGCCGCGCTTGTGGCCGATGAACGCATAGGCCGCCTGATACAACTCGGTCGACATGCCGGCTCGCGTGACGAGATTACCCATCAGCACAAAAAGTGGCACCACCGACAAGGTGTAGCTCGCGACATCCATGATTTCCGTGGCGGCCGACGAAAACGCTGCCGGCACCGAGCGCATGATCGCGATGCCAAACACTCCGACGGCTGCCATTGAAAATGCGATCGGTACGCGCAAGGACATGAGCGCGAACATGGCGGCAAAACCGAGGAGAGCTTCAATCACAACACGCTCCCTTCCTTGCCCTCGCTCGGCTCCGTATCAAGGCGACGTAATGCGGCCACGGCTACAACAATGTGCATCAGTGCCGCGCAGAGCAACATCACCGACGCTGTCTGTATGAATGGCCCAGTCGGAATCTGCAGCTGTGCGGTGGTGTCGCCGTCTTCGAAGACCCGCGCCGCCCGACCGTGGATAAGCCACGCTCCGCCAAGCAGCAAAGCCGCACAAAATGCATTGGAAATCACTCGCTGCAGGCGTTGTATCGCCGCGGGTAATAAGGGATCGAGCAGATCAAAGATCACATGCTCAGCTGCGAGAGACACCAGGGGCATTGCAAAAAAGATCGTGCCCATCATGCAGAGCTCAGTGAGCTCCACACTGCCAGTTATCGATGCGCTGAGGAGCTTGCGGCCAATCACGTCGGCAAAGGTGAGCGCCATCATCAGAAACAGCGACAGCGCAGCGCCCGCGCCGAGCAGTTTCTTGAACGGATTCATGGAAAGAAGGCGGGCCAGCAGGATCCGCTGGCCCGAAAGAATGAACTAGGTTTACTGCAGCTTGGCGATTTCCGCGCGAAGCTCGCGCAGCACCTGCTCGCCGTTTTCCAGTCCCTTGGCCTTGGCATCCGCGATCCATTTACGCTCAAGCGCATCGGTCTTGGACCGTACCTGGTCGGTAAAGGCCTTACCGGCAACCGTGTGCTCAACGCCGTTGGCCTGCATGAACGCAGCGCCCAGCCGGTCGGCTTTGTCCCACGCGCGGCCAAACAGGCGGGCCGCATATTCACCCGAGAGCTTGGTGATGGCAGCCTGGTCGGCCGCCGAAAGTTTCTTCCAGGCCCCTTCGTTCATCACGAAGGCAAAGCTGGTGTTGTAAAGGCCGCCTGGAAAGGTCGTGCGGTGCTTGACGAGCTTTTCGAGCTTGAAGGATTCGACCGACTCAGCCGGAAAAAACACGCCATCCATCACACCTGAGGAAAGCAGTTCATACGACTGCGGGGCCGGACGCAGAGTGACATTGACGCCCATCGCCTTGCCGATTTCGTTGACCATGCCTCCGCCTACGCGAAACTTCAGACCATCCATATCGTTCATGGAATTGACGATGCGCTTCGTGTTGATGATCATTCCGGGGCCATGGGTGAACACCGTGATGACGCGCATGCCTTTGTGCTCAGCCAACTTGGCCAAATGACGTTCATGAACTCGCTGATACGCCACCGAGGTCGATTCGGCCGAGTCGCCCAAGAACGGGACCTCCGCCACCTGCGTAAGAATGTAGCGGCCCGGCGTGTAACCATGCACCGAGAAAGACAGATCGGCGAGACCGTCGCGCACCGCGTCAAAAGTCCCAGGGGGCGCCGTGACGGGCTTAGCGAGCACATTGCATCGCACTCGACCCGCGGTCGCCTCGGTCACCTGGTTGCACCACTCAACCTGAGTCATCGACAGAGCGTGAGATGGCGGCACCCAGGTCGATGCGGTAAGCGTGACCTGAGCTTGGACGGCCGAGGCCACGACAAGCGCAGCGAAGGCGACAAACGGGCGGATGGAACTCATCGGATATCTCCCCTCTGGGTGGCTGCGGCGTCAGCGAGACTGTGTTGACCGTTGCGAAGCGCTATAACGCGCATTTCTGAAAGCGAACGAAGTATAAGGCACCTGCCTGAGGCAAAAAAAAAAGCGCACATCGCTGTGCGCCTCAACGGCAGCAACGCTGCCTCTCCTCCTCCTCGATACTCTGAGGAACATCCCGCAGAGCAGGACGGTCGATGAAGAAGTATCCTCCACGAAAAAACACTTGATTACAAGTGCTTACAAACACACCGAGCTGCCAATCGCGATGGTGCGACGCAGCAATTGGCGCCCGGAATCGCGCTAATCAAAGTGCACTTCCTCAAAGGCACGGCCTGCTGATCCATGATGCGCCGCACAAAACTACAGCCAGGGCCCTAGGGAAAACCCCGGTGACCATTCATCGCGTTCTGTCGACCCAGCGCAGCAAACCCAACGCGACACAAAAGGCAACGAGACTCGGAATGCTCACCGCGAACCAGGGAGGCCAGGTATTGAGTAACCCCAGGTTGCTAAAGAGCCCATTGAGAAAGTGAAAGGCTACGCCCAGCATGATCCCTGCGAACACCTTGTAGCCGATCCCGCCCGCTCGACTCTGCAGATAGGCAAACGGCAAGGCCAAAGCCATCATCACGATCACAGCGAGCGGATACACCACCTTTTGCCAGAAGGCGATTTCATAGCGCTCGGTGTTTTGCTGATTTTCTCGCAGATGTCGAACGTAACTGAACAGATTGATCGCCGACATCCGCTCTGGCATAACCATCAAAACAGATAGAAGCGTGGGCGTTATTTCGGAGCGCCAGGTCATCTGACGACTGGCGAGACTCTGCGCGGTCAACAATGGCATCGGGTCGTTCCCCTGCGCCTGCGCATAGACCGTCGACTCCACGCCCGAGAGTTGCCACTGCCCGTCGCCGCTGAAGTCGCCACGCTCTGCTCTAACCACCTGCGCAAGTCTCATCTGCTCGTCAAACTCGATCACGCGCACGCGCCGCAGTGTCGAGTCTGGAAGGAGTTCCCCGACATTGACGAAGCGAATCCGCAATGCCTCACCTGAGGGACCGCGGACCGTGTCTCGAATCCAGAGCCCCGACTGCAGTTGCCCACCCACAGTGGTGCCGAGCGAAGTGAGACGCAGTTCTTGGGCCAAGCGCTCAGCGGGCGGCGCGACCACCTCGCCCATCAGTGCGGTGAACAGCGCAAGCCACGCGCCCACGCGAGCCAATTCACCAAGAGCGCGCATCCGGCCAAGGCCCGAAGCGCGCATCGCGGTAAATTCCGAATGCGCAGCGAGTTGCGCAAGGGCATAGACGCTGCCGATGAGTGCCGCCACCGGCATTGCCTCGTAAGTACGTGAGGGCAGTGTCAGCAACACGTAAAGCGCCGCGGTGGTGATGCTGTAGCCGATCCGCCCAACCTCATCCAATTCATTAATGAAGTCGAAAAAAGCGAATAGCGCCAAAAAAGAGATCAGAACGAAGGCTACGGCAGTGAGGATCTCTCGCCCCAGATATCGGCCGATCATTGACTGCGATCTCAGCACTTAAGCGGCCCTCGCAGCCTGGCGCCGAAGCAAAAGCCGCTGCAGCCAGCGGCGCGGCAGAGTCGTGCGCCGCCAGAACAGGAATCCGATGATCAGGAGCAGTCCCGCGTGCACTGCCCAGACGCCGATGGCAAAGGGGACCCGCCCCTGCGCTATCCAGGCCTCCATCACCGAGAGCAGGTTGTTGTAGACCACATAAATCAGCAGGGCCATCACCAGGTTGACCGAGCGGCCAACCCTGGGATTGACCGCGGCCAGCGGAATCGCGAGAAGCGCCATGAGGAGTGCCGATACCGGGAGACTCAGCCGCCAATGAAGTTCAGCGAGGTTGGAGCGCGTCGGATCAGCAACAAGCGCCCACGGGCTCAGCGTGCGGGACCCCTCTGCACCGCGCGATGGCCCGGAGCGCCCCTCGAGAAGGATGCCGTAGCGCTCGAACTCCATCAGTCGCAGACTCGCGTTGCCAGGCTCACCGTCGTAGCGGCGCCCTTTCTCAAGTACGAGATAGCGATCGCCGTTCGGTTGCGTTTCGATCTGGCCGCGCTGCGAGACGACGATCACCTCGCGCTGTGGGCCAGCCTGCGAGACAAAGACGTTGCGTACTTCGGTGCTGTCTTCGTTCAGCGATTCGACGTAAAAAACCCGGCCCGCGGCAGTCGACTCGCGAAATTGTCCGGCCGATACCCGCGAGATATCCTCCCGCTCGGAAAACCGGCGTTGGTACTCGTCGGCCTGACGAGTTGCCCACGGACCTCCCACAAAGGCCAGTAGCGCGACGAGCAGCGCGACCGGTACAACTACACCCATCACCGGGCCCACCCAATCGAGCAGGCTGCGCCCGCTTGTAAACCAGATCGCCATCTCGGAATCCCGGTAGGCTCGGGTGAGCGCCATCAGCACCGCGACATATCCAGTCAAAACGAGCAGGACCGGCAGCAGATTGATCGCGCCGAAAGCGATCATCGGCAAGACGCTGGCGGTATCGGTGAGCCCGTTGGCCGCGCGACCAAGCCAACGGATGAGCGAGGTCGTCACCATCACGGTGAAGAGGGTGGCAAAGACCACGCCCGCGAGATTGGTGAGTTCCCGGCGCAGCGCCCTTTTGAACAGCATGGCGAGCGTGCCCCTCGCTATAATCGAAAGAGTTTCAGACCCGACGAATCCAACAGGACTTCGCAATGCAATTTAGCACAAAGACCCTCAGCGCCGAACGCCTGAAAAGCGGATGTGCCATCGTGCCGGTCATCGCAGGTCAGCCTCTTGCTGCTGAGGCGCGCGCGCTCGATCGCGCCTTGGGCGGCCGGTTGAGCAGCGTTATTTCCAGAGGCGATCTGCAAAAAAAGGCTGGGTCCACGCTCATGCTTCATTTGGACGGGGCTTTGCCGCGGGTGCTGCTGGTATCGGTTGGCGATGCCGCCGAAGTTCCCGAAAAAGCCTTTCGCGAAGCGTGCGCTGCGGCGTGGAGAACGCTTTCTGCCAGCGCGGCCGACGAAGCGGTTTCGATGCTTCACGACGCGCCCGTCGCGAAACGAACCCTCGATTGGAAACTGCACATTCAAACGCTGAGCGCTCGGGAGTCCGTCTACCGCTTTGAGGCGATGAAAAGCCGCAAGGATGACTCCCCGCGCCGCCCCGCTCATATCATCTTCAGCGTAAACCGCGCGCAAGCCGCCAAGGCAGCCCGAGCAGTATCCCGAGCCGAGGCGCTCGCAAACGGTATGGACTTGACGCGCGACCTGGGTAACCTGCCGCCTAACGTCTGTACGCCGACTTATCTGGCCAGTCAGGCAAAAAAGCTCTCGCGCGATTTCGGCATCAAGCTCGAGGTCCTCGATACCCGGCAGATCCAGGCGCTCAAGATGGGCGCTTTCCTGGCGGTTGCGCAGGGCTCCGAGCAGGCCCCAAAGCTGATCCTGCTCCACTACAACGGCGGGTCGAGCCGTCAGCAGCCGATAGCATTGGTCGGCAAGGGCATCACCTTCGATACCGGCGGCATCTCGATCAAACCGGCTGCCGGGATGGACGAGATGAAGTACGACATGTGCGGCGCGGCCTCGGTGCTCGGCACGATTCGCGCCATCGCCGAGATGAAACTCAAGATCAACGTGATCGGCGTAATACCGGCCTGCGAGAACATGCCGAGCGGCCGCGCGACACGGCCAGGAGATATCGTCACCACGATGTCGGGGCAGACCGTTGAGATCCTCAACACCGACGCCGAAGGACGCCTGATTCTTTGCGATGCGCTCACTTACGTCGAGCGCTTCAAGCCGCGTACCGTCATTGATATCGCGACCCTGACCGGCGCATGCGTGGTCGCACTCGGCCATCACCACTCGGGGCTCTTCACCTCACAGGATGCGCTCGCGGCCGAGTTGACCGACGCAGGACGCGATTCGGGGGATACCTGTTGGCGTATGCCCCTCGACGAGGACTACCAGGACGGTCTGAAGTCCCGCTTTGCCGACTTCGCCAACGTAGGCGGCCGTGACGGCGGAGCAATCACCGCTGCGTGCTTTCTCGCGCGTTTCACGAAAAAATACGACTGGGCTCACCTCGATATTGCAGGAACCGCCTGGAAGTCCGGCGCCGCAAAAGGCGCAAGCGCAAGGCCGGTGCCGCTTCTCACACGCTTTCTGATTTCGCGTGCAGAGGGATGACGCGAGTTGACTTTCATTTCAACGCGCCGGACAAGCTCCTTTACGGATGCAGGTTGGTGCGCAAGGTCTATCGCAGCGGGTCCAAAGTCCTGGTCTGGTGCGAAGATCCGGCGACTCTGGCCAAGTTTGACCAACTGCTCTGGACTTTTTCCGAGCAGGACTTCATCCCCCATGTCGGAGCGGGCGACGCCCTTGCAGCAGCGACGCCGGTCCTGCTTACTGCCGAGCAGGTCGAATCCCCGCACCACGAGGTGATCGTCAACCTCGGATCGGCGACGCCCCCTATGTTCAGCCGCTTTGACCGGCTGGTCGAAGTCGTTGCGAACAGCGACCCTGACCGCGCGCAGGCCCGGGAGCGCTGGCGCTTTTACAAAGACCGCGGCTACCCGCTCCACGCGCATGATCTGGCGCGCGCCGCCTGAGAAAGACTCGACTATGACCTCCCCCGAAACGGCCACGCCCTCCACGCTCGCAAAGAGTTTTGAACCGGCCGACATCGAGGCTCGCTGGTATCCCGCCTGGGAGCAGCGCGGCTGCTTTGCCGAACAGGCCGAAGCGTCGGCTACGGCCGGCAGCTACTGCATCCAGCTTCCGCCGCCCAATGTGACGGGTACGTTACATATGGGGCACGCGTTTCAGCAGACGCTGATGGACACACTGATCCGCTATCACCGCATGAAGGGGATGGACACCAATTGGGTGGTCGGAACCGATCATGCCGGTATCGCCACGCAGGTCGTCGTCGAGCGGCAGCTGCAAGGCGAAGGCAAGACTCGCCACGATCTGGGGCGGGGGCCTTTCATAGACCGCGTCTGGCAATGGAAACGGCAGTCAGGCGCCACGATCACCCGGCAGATGCGTCGTCTGGGCGCCTCTGGAAACTGGTCCTACGCCGATACCGAGGGCGAGCGCGCTGGCTATTTCACGATGGATGAAACCATGAGCGCGGCGGTGCTCGAGGTCTTCGTTCAACTCCATGAGCAGGGCCTCATCTATCGGGGCAAGCGACTCGTCAACTGGGATCCGGTGTTGATGACGGCAGTGTCCGACCTGGAGGTCGACAGCGAGGAAGAAAAAGGCCACCTTTGGGAAATCCGCTATCCGCTCTCAGACGGCGGCGGTTCGCTGGTCGTCGCCACGACGCGCCCCGAAACCATGCTTGGTGATACCGCGGTCGCAGTACACCCCACAGACGAGCGCTATCGCGCGCTGATCGGTAAGCGCGTTCGACTGCCCCTGAGCGAGCGCGAGATCCCGATCATCGCGGACGATTATGTGGACCCTGCATTCGGCACGGGATGCGTCAAGATCACACCCGCTCACGACTTCAACGACTGGAAGGTTGGAGAGCGCCATGGCTTGCCGGCGATCAACATCCTCACGCTTTCCGCCTGTATCAGCGACGAGGCACCCGCCGCCTACCGGGGTATGGACCGATACGCTGCCCGCGAGCGCGTGCTGCAGGATCTGCGCGCAGAGGGACTGCTGGTCTCAGAGAAGCCTCATGCCCTGATGGTGCCCCGATCCGCCCGGACCCAGGTCGTCGTCGAACCCATGCTCACCGACCAGTGGTTCGTCGCGATGAGCCGGCGCGACCACGACAACCAGTTCTTCCCCGGGAAATCGATCGCCGAAGTCTGTCTTGAGGTTGTCCGCCAGGGGGATATCCGGTTCTTCCCCGATCACTGGACCAGCACCTACAACCATTGGCTGGAAAACATCCAGGACTGGTGCATCTCGAGACAACTGTGGTGGGGGCATCGAATCCCGGCCTGGTACAAGGCCGACGCCCACGGAACTCCGATCCACGACGGCACCGTCTTCGTGGCTCGCGATGAGGCCGGGGCGCGCGACAAAGCCCGCGCCGCTGGCTACGCAGGCGAACTGGTCCGCGACGATGATGTGTTGGATACCTGGTTCTCGTCGGCGCTGGTCCCGTTCACCTCGCTCGGCTGGCCGCGCCAGAACGCCGATCTCGATCGTTACCTTCCGTCGGCAGTACTCGTCACGGGATTCGACATCATCTTTTTCTGGGTCGCCCGGATGGTGATGATGACAACCTTCTTCACCGGCAAGGTGCCCTTTCGGCACGTGTACATCAATGCGATCGTGCGCGACTCCGAGGGTCAGAAGATGTCGAAGTCAAAGGGCAACACCATCGATCCCATCGATCTCATCGACGGCATCACCCTGCCCGCTCTGCTCGAAAAATCAACGGTCGGATTGCTCCGCGCTGACCACAAAGGTCGGATCGAGAAATACATTCGCAGCAATTTTTCCGATGGTATTCCAGCTTTCGGCGCCGACGCGGTTCGCTTCACTTTCGCCTCGCTCGCCACCTTTGCCCGCACGCTCAATTTTGATCTTGGCCGCTGCGAGGGGTATCGCAATTTTTGCAACAAGCTCTGGAACGCCTCCCGCTTCGTTCTCATGCAGACCGAGGGGCGCGACTGCGGGTTCGAACCGCATCAAGCAGGCGCCTGCGTACCGGGCGGCTACCTGCATTTCAATGCGGTCGACCGGTGGATCGTCTCCCTGCTACAGCGCACCGAAGCCGAGGTCGAGCGCACATTTTCCGAGTACCGCTTCGACCTCGCTGCACGCGCCATTTACGAGTTCGTCTGGGATGAATACTGCGACTGGTACCTCGAGCTCGCCAAGGTCAACCTGCAGTCGGACGATCAGGCTGTTGTTCGCGCCACGCGGCGCACCCTGCTTCGGGTCCTGGAAACCGTCCTGCGCCTTGCTCACCCCATCATCCCGTTTATCACCGAGGAACTGTGGCAAAAAGTCGCTCCGATCGCGCAGCGCTACGGCGAGCGGGGCGTTCAAACACTCTCAGGCGCAGCGCTCGCCCAGGCGGTCGCCAACCAAGGTCACCTGCTTGCGCAGCAACCCTATCCCAAGAGCGAGCCCGCCAAAATCGACCCTGCCAGCGAGGCATTTGTCGTCCGACTCAAGGCGATGACAGACGCCTGCAGAGCGCTTCGCAGCGAAATGGGCATATCGCCTGCCCAGAAACTTCCGCTTATCGCCCAAGGCGATGCGACGCTGCTCGCCCAATGTGCACCCTATCTCAAGGCACTTGCCAGACTCGAGGCCGTGGAGATCGTCGCAGCGCTTCCTGCCGGCTCGGTCGCGCCGGTTCAGATTGTCGACGATGTCAGGCTGATGCTGAAGGTGGAAATCGATATCGAGGCAGAGCGCGCGCGCCTGGACAAGGAGATCACTCGCATCGAAACCGAAGTGACGCGCGCCTCGGCCAAGCTCGGCAACGCAAGCTTCGTCGAGCGGGCACCGGCGGCCGTCGTTGCTCAGGAACGCGAGCGCCTCGCGGGATTTGAAGCAACACGAGCCCGACTGCTCGAGCAGCGCGCCAAACTCTAGCCCACCGACATATAGCCGCCATCGACCGCCATCACCGTGCCGGTCATGTAGCGCGCAGCATCCGAGCTGAGAAAGAGAATCGGATCGGCAATCTCGTCGGGATCGGCCCATCGACCCATAGGCGTTCGGGCCATGATCATCGCGTTGCGCTCCGGGTTCTCCCGAGCACCACGCGACAACTCGGTCATCACCCAGCCAGGGGCGACTGCATTGACCCGGATGCCCTCGGCGGCATAGGCCGAGGCAAGCGACATGGTGAGATTGCGTATGGCACCCTTGGAGGCGGAGTAGGCGGGCTGTTTCGGCCCGCCGAAAAAGGACATCACCGAGGCGATGAATACGATGTTGCCGCGGCTCCTCGCCAAAAGAGGGCGCGCCGCTGCCGACACCCGCATGCCGCCGCCGAGGTTGACGCTCAGCACCTGATCGAACACCTCCGGGTCATGCTCGGCATCGCGCCGGATAAGACCCGCACTATTTACCACCACGTTGAGGGCTGGAAGCGAGCCCACCAGCGCATCGACAGCCGCCTTGTCGGTCACATCAAGCCGGCGAACGTCTACGCCAGAAAAGTCCGGGTTGGCTTTCGCCAACGAAAGCTCCTGGTCGGTAAGCCCACAGGCAATGACCTGTGCTCCCGCTCGCCGAAACGCCTTCGCAGCCGCAGCCCCGATGCCGGAGGTGCCGCCCGTCACCAGTACCGTTTGTCCGCTGAAATCAAATCGAACATTCATCGTTTACCGCCTCTTGAGAAAGAAGCTCCACTGCCTGTCCTGCTCTTCAACCTTGAGCAACTCATGGCCTGTCTGTCTCGCGAAGGCCTCGAAATCACGCTTGGACCCGGGGTCCGTCGACATCACCTTGAGTATCTGGCCACTGGGGAGATCCGTGAGCGCTTTTTTCGCGCGCAGAATCGGCAGCGGGCAGTTGAGCCCACGCGCATCGACCTCCCGGTCACAGGCTATGGGGTTATCGCTCATCGAAACGTTCCTTTCAATGTTTCCAAGAATCGTCAGGGTAACAGCAGCGGACCCAGCAACGCGCCCAGAGCAATCAGCCAAAGAGGGTTGACCCGGGTGGCAAGGCAGGCGAGGACCGATGCGCCGCAAAAGAGTGCCAGAAGCCAATGCGTCACCGCGCCCGCTGCGATCACCCAGCCCGCAGCCAGGGTCAACCCCACCGCAAGCGGCGAGAGCCCCAGGCGGATCGCCCGTACGGCCCGGGTATCGAGGTTGCCGCTGCGCCAGCGATTGGCGAAGTAGGTAATGACGCTCGAGGGCACGAGCAGGCCAAGCGTCGACAGGACCGCTCCGGCAACGCCCGCCGTCTGAAAGCCGAGCAGCGTGATGAAGAGAACATTGGGTCCTGGCACCGCCTGGGCGATCGCGATGGCCTCGCTGAACTGGGCGGCAGAAAGGAGCGCCTTTTCATCGACCAGGTAACGACTGATATCCGGAACCATGGACACGGCGCCGCCCACCGCTATCGCCGACAGCAGCGCGAAATGCAGCAGGAGGTCGATTTGCTCAGACACGCTCACGATTTGCGCCCCTCCTCGCGCCAGGCGAGAAATGTCGCAACCGGAACTAAAACGAGAAGCACCTGCGCAAGCGGCAGACGCAGCAGAGCCAACCCCACGAAACTGGCCAACCCAAAAAAAAGCCATCGCCAGCGCTGCCGCTGGGCCCAGGCGAGTTTCAGCGCGGTCGCGATCACCAGACCGGCGGCCACAGCCGCCATCCCAGCGAGCGCTTTCTGAACGATCTGAAGCCCGGCGATCTGCGAGTAGACCGCTCCGACGGTGAGCACCAGCATCGACGGAAAGAGGATCAGGCCAGCCACGGCGACAATCGAGCCTCGCCAACCGAAATAGCGATGACCCAGGATGATCGCGAGGTTGATGATGTTAGGACCAGGCAGCAACTGACCGAAGGCGAGCAGCTCGGTGAATTCTTCGATGCTCAGCCATCGCTTGCGTTCGACCAGCGTGCGTTGTGCCCAGGGCAGTACGCCGCCGAAACCATGGAGCGCAAGCGAGGTGAACGCAAGGAACAGATCCAGAAGCCCTCGCGGCGCCGGCGCCGGCGCGGCGACATCCGATGCCACCCCGGGCGATTCCCCGTCGTTGTCGGATACCCGCTCCATCACTGCGCGGTCTTCCTCAGGCTGTCGCCGCGGGCGATATAAAAGAGGCTCGCGCCCAGCAGCAGCGACATGCCCCAAAAGAGTGTCGCGAGTCCAAAGATGCCGCCGATAGCGCCGAACGCGCCGGGTAGCAGGGTTTGTGTCCCGTTGACGACCACCATGCGTAATCCCACTGCCTCACCTGCGCGATCGGGTGGCGCCATCCGGTGAAGGAGCGACAGGACGACCGGTTGCGACAGACCCAGACCCAGCCCGAGGATGAACGAGAGCACCATCATCGCCGGCATCGAAGCGGTGAACGGATAGAGGAAATAGATCAGGAAACCCACCACATGCGTACCGAGGATGAGCGGCCACTCCGGGATCCGCCTTGCGAGCCAGGGCATCGCCGCACGGATCGCAAGCGTCGCGGCTGAGTAGGAGGCAAGCAGAATCCCGATCGCCGACGCCGACATGCCCAGGGAGGACCCATAAATCGGGACCACGAACTGGTGCACATCCCATGCGGCCGAGATCATGCCGACCGACAGGTAAAGGCGCCGCAGCCCCGGATCACGAAGTAAATCCAGTACGCTCTTCTCCTCCTCCGCTACGCGCGAGTCGGGACCCAGGCGCGGACGCTCTGCAAAGTGCACGCGGTATAGCCACAGCGCCGTTGCCGCAGGCAACAGACACAGCGCCACGAACGCGATCCGATAGCCTCCGTAATCGATGATGGGCCCGATGATCAGTGGTCCGATGAAAGAGGACACGGAAAATCCAACGGCAAGCATGCCGAAGTTGACCGTTCGCACCTCAGGGCCACCCAACTCGCCAACGAGTTTTTGAATGGCGACGTTGACGCACATGAAACCCAATCCGGTTGCCGTGCTCGCAAGAAAGAGAGAGCCCACTTCCCAGGACACAGCCGGCACAAGAAGGGCAACGCACAGGATCGCGAGTCCCCAGAACATGGGTTTGCGGCTGCCGATGCGATCAATCCACCGACCTGCGGCAACCGACAGTATCGCGGGCAAAAGCCCGAAAAAAGCCATCAGCAGGCCTACCGAGAATGCGGAAGCCCCGAGATCGAGACCGCCTAGCGTCACCGCTATCCGGCAACCCACGAGCGAAGCATGGCTAACGACCGACATCCCGACCAGCGTCAGGAGCACCTTGCGGTGACCCGGATCGGTTGCGGGCGCGAGCGTCGTGGTCATCCTGCTTTGGAGGCCACCCAGTCGGCCACGCCGGCCAGCTTGTGCAGTTCGGCCT
>CAZZKA010000065.1:0-14535 GCA_964654745.1 uncultured Bordetella sp.
CGCCCGGTACGCGGTTACCCCACTGGGAACACCGCTTCAACGAGGTGGATCTGGTCGCCTACGGTGCTGCCACCTGGGACTGGCATCGGGTGCACTACGACCTCGAATACGCGCGCAGTCGCAAGCTACCCGGCGTGCTGATTGACGGCCAGGTCTACGGTGCCATCTTTGCCAAGCTCGTTACCCGCTGGGCGGGACCCGGAGCATTTCTCTGCGCGATGGGACTCAAGATGCGATCGATGGCGTTTGCCGGCGACTCGCTTCGCGCGGAGGGTGAAGTGCAGTCGGTCGAATCCCTGGAGACGGGTACGCAGGTCAAATTCTCACAGCGTCTGCTATGCGGCGATCGTTTGATCGCCGAGGCGTCATCCACCTTGCACTTTTCAAAGCTTTAAATTCGGCAATGGGCTGGTCAAGTTTTCAGTCACTCGCCTGGCAGCCCGCGCCAATGCCCTACAGCAGCGGTTCGGTGGACATCGCACGTCTGCCCGCTCATGCGCCCGCATTCCTGGCTTTCGTCCGATTTCCCGCAGGCTGGTCGCGAACCCATCCGGTGGTTTATCAAGCAGTTGAGGAGTTTGTGATCCTCGAGGGTGAACTGCGTATCGATGACCAGCGCTGGATCGCGCCCGCATACGGCTGCATTGGCGCAGGATCGATCCGAAGAGTCACCGAATCGCGCCCAGGCTGCCTCGCATGGGCCAGATTTCATGGGTCCCCGCGGGCGCTCAAGGCCGAAGCGGAGGTCCATACCGCACCGCACGCTATCGCGGCTCACCCGCGCTCTGTCAATCCATCAGGCTATGCGGCTGAGATCGCAATTCGCGCGGACGGCGCTCTCAGCGCTCAAAGCACAGCCGAGGGAGCAGGCGTCGGTGCCGCTGCAGCGCTCGAAGGTCGCGCCGGCGCGCTGCGCGAAACGGCTCGAACCTGGAGCGACACGGAGCGCCGCCTCCTCTGGGCCTTTCCCGCTGGCGAAACCTGGCTCGAGCCCTCTTTTCAGCCCGGCATCACATCGCATATCGGACAGTACGATGCCGTCGATCTGGAAACGTTCGAGTGGCGGTCCTCTTCTGCGGATATGTCATCCCATCAACCTGGCGTATCAGCCTCATCAGCCAGCGGGCGCGGACACACCAGACCTGTCATCGTTCACAGAATCTCGGAGACGCTGCGATGAACCTCGGTTCAACCCTCACCCAGTCCGCACTTCGCTGGCCTGACAAACCAGCCCTCGTATTCGAAGGCAAGCGCTGGACTTATCGGCAGTGGAACCGCTGGGTCAATAAGACCGCACATGCCTTTCTCGCTAACGGGGTGAGCCGTGGTGATCGGGTTGCTTTCCTCACCTGGAACCTGCCCGAACAGGTCACCGGTTTTTATGCGCTCATGAAAATCGGCGCCATTCCCGTTCCCATAAATTATCGCCTCGCTGCGAACGAAATCCGTTACATCATCGACGACTGCGGCGCGAAGATGCTCGTTTTTGAGGAGTCACTGCGAGCACCAGTGATGGCGATACGCGAACATCTTTCGGTGCAGAAACTTATCTACGTGGGCGACACGCCCGGCTCCGGAGAGGTGCCATTCGAAGAATTTGTTGCGCCTGGGTCCGACCGCGAGCCAGTTCTTGGCGCGAGTTGGACCGATCCCGCGATGATCATGTACACCTCCGGCACCACGGGTCGGCCTAAGGGCGTTGTTCGCTCGCATATTGCCGAGCTTGTCGGTGCGATGGCGATGTCCGCCGAGTGCGGGTTTACGCATGACGATACGCTCCTTAACAACAAGCCGCTCTTTCACATCGCGCAGCTTCAGATCCAGCTGATGCCTTTCGTAATCAATGGCGGCACCAACGTCCTCACACGCGGCTTCGATGTACACGAAACACTCTCGCTCGTCGGAACGGAAAGAATCACAGCGCTCCACGGCGTACCCACCCAGATGGTAATGATGGTGGCCGCTGATCTCAGCCAGTATCAGCTGGAGAGCTTGCGCTGCGGATTTTTTGGCGGTCAGACGCTTGCCGATGATGTCACCAGAAAGTGTATGGCGCTGTTTCCTAATTTTTTTGCGAATATCTATGGCTCGACCGAGGCGCTGATGGTCACCTCATGTGATTACCGACGCCACCCCGACAAGCTCGGTAGCGTGGGCAAGGCAGGGCAGACAATGGAGGTGCGAATCATCGGCGCCGACAGCAGCGATCCCGAAGACCAGTGCAAACCGGGAGAGATTGGACAGTTGATCGCGCGTGGCCCCAGCCTTTTTTCTGCTTATTGGGGGCTGCCCGACAAAACCGCGCAGACGCTTCGCGGTGGCTGGTACTTCAGCGGCGACGCGGCAGTCACCGATGACGAGGGGTTCATCACAGTCATGGGCAGGATGGACCACACGATAAAAAGCGGCGGTGAGAATATTCATCCCTCAGAAGTGGAGAATGTTCTTTTTTCTCACCCCGGCATTGCCAATGCTGCAGTCGTAGGGCTGCCAAGCCGAAAATGGGGACAGGTGGTGTGCGCAGCCGTGATCCGAAAAGACCCGGCGCTTACGCCCGCGATGCTCGAAGCGTTCTGCCGGGGCAATCCAGATCTCGCTGCATTCAAGCGGCCCCGACACTGGTTTTTCGTTGATGAGATTCCCTCCAACCCCACTGGAAAAGTCGAACGGGGTCGCCTGAAGGACAAGCTCATCGCCGGCCTGAGCGGTCCACTCGACTGAAGGCTGCAAACCCTATGACTGCGCTCTTTGTTATTCAAGCTCACGTGCCGGATGATCCTGAGATCCGCCGCCGCTACCGCGAGTACCAGAATAAAGTGATGCCACTCATCGCACGTCATGGCGGTCGGCTGCTCGCCACCGGTCAGAATCTGGAGACCCTCGAGGGCGCAGACCCGGACCGGAGGGTCATCGTGCTTGAGTTTCCCGAGATCCAAGCGCTTCGCGCGTTCTGGGCGAGTCCGGAGTACACGCAAGTACGCGAGCTTCGCGATGGCTGTGAGGTGACCGCCTGGGCGATCCCCACACTGCAGGAAGCCGACGCGGTCTGATTTCACACAAACCCATCACCAGCCTGGAGATGTAGTGACCAAGCACCTTTTCGAGCCGATGGCTTTCGGCGCCCTCACCCTGCCGAACCGAATCTGGATGGCGCCCCTCACCCGCTCGCGCGCTACGCCCGATCGTATACCGACACCCATGATGACCGAGCATTATGTCCAGCGCGCATCGTGCGGGATGATCATCGCCGAGGCGACCAACGTCGCTGCGCAATCGAATGCGTGGGAATGTGCGCCTGGTATCTTTCGTGCCGAGCAGATCGACGCGTGGCGTTCGCTCGTCGCGGCGGTGCACGCCGCCGGCGGTCGCATTGCACTGCAACTCTGGCATGGTGGTCGCGTGGCAGCGGACCGCTCGCAAAACCCCGAGCCGCCGCTATCTCCCTCCGGCGTCAACGACAATATTGATTCGGTCACCGTCTGGGGCCGAAACGATGAGGGAGTTTTCCGCAAGATGGAGGCAGTGCCCTCGCGCGCCATGACTCTGCCCGAGATACAGTCCACGATAGCGGCCTTTGGCGCCGCGGCTCGCGCTGCGCGTGAGGTGGGGTTTGATGCAGTTCAATTACATGGCGCCAATGGCTACCTTCCGCATCAGTTTATGTCTCCGTACCTGAATCGACGGGCCGACGCCTACGGGGGCTCACCTCAAGCCCGTGCACGCTTTACGCTCGAGGCACTAGAGGCCATCATGGCTGAGTTTCCGCGCGAACGGGTGGGACTCCGTATCTCGCCCTACACTAACTTCAACGGTGCGCTCGACCCCGATCCTGATCCCGCATATCGCCATCTGGTACGCGAATTGGATGCGCGCGGTATGGGATGGCTCGAACTTGCCGACACCAATTTTTGGGGTGGCCAGTTCGACCGCGATCGGATGCTTGCGCTAGTCAAGCCGGTCTTTCACGGCAAACTTGTAGTCAACGGCGGAATCGATCCTGAAACCGCTGAGCAACTGATCGCATCAGGAGAGGTCGACGCGGTGTCTTTTGGTCGACTGTGGATTGCCAATCCCGACCTGCCCGAGCGGATCCGCGTAGGGGGTCCGTATACCAAGTCGATTACGCGTCGGTTCTACGGCGGCGGTCCGGACGGGTACAACGACTACCCCACGCTCGCTGAGGAAAAAGCCGCGCAGCGCAACAGCCTCAGCAGCCAATCACGTCCTGAATAGCTTGATGAAACCTGCCCACGCCCTGTTCCATCCGCCCTACGGTCAGCCATCGATTGGCTCCCGTCCGTAGGCCGCGCTGTATTTCGACCGCGCAATGGATATCCTCTTTCTGGAAAACACGCTGCTCCATGAGATTGAACGTTTTTTCCCAGTAGGGGAGCCATGTTTGGTCTGATTTTGTAGGCGGAATCAACATGCGATGAATCCAGCGAAATCGCTCTGGCCCTGTGGGATACACTGAGACCAGGCTGAGGTAGTCGGGGTGAAAGATGGTTATCGTGTTTGGAAAGATAACCTGCGTCGGCGTTGCGATGCGGCATAAGTCTTCAATGTCGGGCGGATCAGGCTGAGCGGCCTTAGCCCAGTCAACGGCCGGCCGCCGTGCCACCAGTGAATGGACATGCGGACCCAACTGAGACGACGTGTAGATGCCGTCGGTAAAAAACCGGTAAATGCTTTCTCGATGCAGCACTCGGATATGGTAAGACTCAAGAAACGCATCGACGATCAGCTTCCAGTTGGCTTCATGCTCGTTTACCGTCGTCCGAAAGTGCATCAGACCGGGCACGCCTAGCCGATCAAGCTCTTCACCCACTCCGCTCAGGAACGCATCCATATCCAGTCGGGCGTCAGGCTGCAGAACAACCCAGATCAGGCCGTGCCGCTCTTCGCAGGGCAGCGGCGCGAGATCTCGCATGCCGGCCGCTCCCGCATCGAAAGTCTCGGCATGCGGCATGTGGCGCAGCGCGCCGTCGAGTCGATAGCTCCAGCCGTGGTAGGGGCACACCACACTGGCTTTGGCGCGAGCCGAACGTGCGTCTTCGACCAGGCGCATCCCCCGGTGTCGACAGACATTCAGAAAGCAGGCTACCGCTCCATCGCGATCGCGCGTCACCAACAAGGGTAGCCCGTACTGGTCATGGGTCAGGACCTGACCCGGTTCGATCTCGCTGCTATGCGCGACAACCAGCGGCAACCCGCGAAACAGGTGGCGGATTTCAGCTTCGTAAATCGCTGGGTCGAAATAACGTTCGACAGCGATGCGCTCCTCGGGGGCCTCTTCGCCAGGCAGGTTGGTCTTGCGGTGCTCCAATTCGTAGCGAGACTTCACAAGCTGTGAGCGCAAGTCGCGAAGCATGCGTTCCGTGGTCGGAGTCCATGTCATCAAAAAATGTTATCACGGTGCTTTCGGCAAGGCGCTCACCGTAGTGAACGCCCGCTGCAAAAAGCCTATTCATCTCACCGCCTGCGCTAATTCGCTATCGCTTCGATCAACGTGAGCGCTAAGCAAAACACGGCAAGTTTTGAGAGCGTCGGTTAAATCTTCCACGGTTATCGCCGTACCGGAGCCGGTATATACGCCGAAGCAACTCGGTACCATTTGTAATGGCTCGGTCCGCTAATGCCGCGCCCGGTGCTCGTTTTGAATGCACGCCCGGTTCAACCCGCCGGACGCCTCGACGATGCCAGCAACGCGGAAAGCTGTTGTACCTCCTCGGGCTTCATGGCGTAGGTATGCTCGTCATCCGGAAACCGACCCTCCCGGACTTCAGACGCATAACGGGAAAGCGCCTCGACAGCAATTTCAGAGAGATTTGCATAGCGCTTGGTGAACTTCGGTTTGAACTGGTCAAAAACTCCCAGCAGATCAAAAGCGAGCAGTAATTGCCCAGTTGAGGCATTACCCGCGCCAATCCCAAAGGTAAAGATTTTCACCGCTTCGTCGACAGCTTTTGCGACTGGTCCGGGAACCGCCTCGATCTCAAAACCAACTGCCCCCGCCTCCTCGATCGCGATTCCGTCTTCAATGATGCGAATGGCCTCAGCCGCGGTGCGGCCTTGAAGTTTGAAGCCCCCGTACTGATGCATAAAATGCGGACACATACCTACATGGCTCATAACCGGAACGCCCGCCTCGGCAATCGCGCGAATAATGGGGGCTTTCTCCTTTCCACCCTGCATCTTGACAACGTCCGCACCCCCCTCCTTCATGAGTCTAAGCGCGTTGGTGACGCCAATCTCGGGCGTCGCGTAACTGCCGTATGTCATTGAGACCATGATCATGCAGTTGGGTGCGCCTCGTCTTACGGCCTGCGCATGCTCGATCATCATGTCTATGGTCACTGGGAGCGTATTCGGGTACCCGTAGCTGACCATCCCGAGGCTGTCGCCAACTGCGGCGATATCTATGCCTGCGCGCTCGGCCCAGACAGCCGATGGATAATCGGGGATCGAAGCCATGACGACTTTCTCGCCAGCGCGCTTCTTCTGGATCAGATCGGGGACCGAAAGTTTCTTGCGTTCGTCAGCCACGTCGCTCTCCGTACGAGGAAGGGATGAAATTTTCGTGAGTATCAGGCGCGGAACGCTTTTTGGTCTGTGCCCTGATAGAGCGCCCTTACCTGTCTGTCCATCGCATCAGCGTGAGCGGAGACCGCTGCAGCATCGAGGTCGGCCTTCGGCCTGGGCTCCCAGTCGAAGTTGCCATAGTTGTCAACGCCGCGAACCAGTTGTGCCGAGTCGCGTAGCTTGGTCTGTCTGACATGCGTCGGGATATAGCGCATCGCAAAGCCGACGCGCCGATCGTTAGTTCGGTTCGCCGCTGAGCCGTGTACCAGCTTGATATGGTGGAGCGATATCTCTCCGGGGTGCAAGGCTATTCCGCGCGCCTTTGATTTGTCGACTTCGACCGATATTTCCTGCCCACGCGACAGAAGGTTGTCTTTGTGAAACGTATCCAGATGCGGCAACTGATCTTTTTTGTGTGAGCCTGGAATAACCTGCATGTAGCCGTTTTCCTCGGTTACCTCGCTTAGCGCCACCCATGCCGTAATTACATCGTCTGGATCAAGCCCCCAATAAGTCGAGTCTTGGTGCCAAGAAACGAAGCCCGCACTGTTGGGTTCCTTTATGAAGAAATTGGTCGTCCAGCAAATGATGTTGGGGCCAATGCAATCCTCGACAGCGTCAAGCACTCGAGGGTGGTGAACCAAGGCGTCTGCCCAGGTGAACAGTAAGTGTGTTTTGTGCCGCATATTGCCTTGGAGCGGCTGTCCGGCGAGAGCCTCGTGAGCTTCAAGGGCTTTTCGATATGAGCCCGCGTCCGCCTCCGACATCACCCGAATCGGCCAGGCAGCGCCTTGACTTGCGTAATCATGGACCTGAGCTTGCGTAAGAAGCTTGGGCATAACAACCCCCATGTTGGTTTATATTTCGCTAACATATCACGGCCATGTCAAAGCCTAATAACAGTCGCGCAAAATCGCGCAAACCCGGCTCGAGCGCCATTCCGGCGGCCGGCACCGGTATTCCGATGCCATCCCAGCGCGGACAGGGGGAGCCCCTTAATCCTGATCTTGCTGACCGGGCGCGCTTCGCGCTCGAAGACCTAATCGTCACACTCGAACTTGAGCCAGGCAGCCGATGGTCAGAGTTGCAACTCAGCGATCGTATTGGCATAGGTCGTACACCGGTACGTGAGGCGCTACAGCGACTCGAAGCGGACAGCCTGGTCCGGATCTTACCCAGACAAGGTGTTGAGATCACCGAGGTGAATGTGGCGCACCAAATGCTGATGCTTGAAGTGCGTCGCGTGCTGGAGCGGCTTATTGCACAAGGAGCTGCAAGCCGTGCTGCACCCAGCGAGCGGGAGGCGCTTCTACACATGGCGGACCGACTGGAATCGCTTGCGGCCGGCGATATCCTGCCCTTCTTGCACTATCACTATGAAATCAAGCGCTTTTTAGCAATGTGTGCCCGCAACCCGTACGCAGGCGCTGCAATCGCACCCATGCATGCCATGTCGAGGCGTTTCTACTTCCTGCACTATAGGTTGATGCATGACATGCCGCTTGCCGCGGGCCTTCATGCGGCTGTTCTCCGAGCGGTTGCAGTAGGCGAGGCCGCACAAGCGACTGCGGCAGCGGACCGGTTGATGGACTATGTTGAAGACCTGACCCGCGATACCGTGCTGCAGCGCGACAAAGGCTGAACCAACTCCCGACGGTTGACAGCGCAGTAAGTAGCCTCTAGGCTAAAGCTGACATATCACGGTGCCTTAAGTGACTAGTCTTGGAGCCGTACGATCGGCATCCGGCCGCCCGCGTAGTGCTACCAGGTCCAATGCGAGGAGATGAATCATGACCGTCTCGAGAAGAAAGTTCGTCAATGCCGCAATCGTTGGTACCGCAGGAAGCGCAGTTCTGGCGGCTCCATCAGTGGTTCGCGCACAAAAGGTAACGACCTGGCGAGCCCAAACGCTATGGAGCGCGGCGGAGTTGTCTCACAAGTCGTTTATAGACTTCTGCGAGCGGCTCAAGGTCTCATCCAACGGTCGTTTGGTCATCGAGCCCTTCGCCGCAGGTGCGGTAACTGGTGCATTTGAAACGCTCGATGCCGTAAGCGCAGGCGTACTGCAAGCGCAGTCGTCATGGCCAGGCTATTGGACCGGCAAAGACGCCGGCTTGGCGGTGATCAGCGATTTCGTCTTCGGATATCAGCATCCCTGGCAAGCCGAGGCATGGTTCTACCACCGCGGAGGCCTGCAGATGCTGCGGGATGCCTACGCGAAGTACAACACCCACGTGGTTGGCGTGGGTTGGTGGGGAGTCGAGTCGATCGTCTCCAAAAAGCCGATCAACAAAATGGAGGACTTTAAGGGCGTCAAGTTCCGCTCACCGCAGGGAATGACGGCTGAAATTCTTACAAAGCTGGGGGCATCAATCGTAGTGCTCCCCGGGGGCGAAGTTTTTTCCGCACTCGACAAGGGTGTGGTCGACGCGGCGGACTGGGCAACGGTGTCAATGAATGAGCGCATGGGGTTCTCAGCAATCGCTAAATATCCGACGAAGCTTTTTCACTCGATGCCCGTTCAGGAGTTCACGGTTAACCAAGACGCGTGGAAAAGGCTTCCCGATGACCTCAAGGCACTTCTTTCCACGGCGGTGCGGGAATGGTGTTGGGACCAGGTCCAACGCATCGCGGTGGACGATGCGCGAGTGACAAAGGATCTCGCCGCAAAGGGCATCAATGCCACGACCTGGACCGAAGCAGAGATGGACCGTATCCGTCCTCTTGCGCAAAAAACCTGGGAGGAGTGGTCGAAAAAGACCCCGTTGGCAAAAGCGGCGTATGAATCTCAACTCGCGTGGCTGCGCGAGCTCAAGGTGGTAGCTTGATCTCAGAAGTGCCGACTGACTCCGGCCCATCGACTGCTCCGCATCGCCGCGCGGTTGACCGTTTCTGCGATCTGACAGATCGCGTCAACAGTGTGGTGGGCCAGTGGTGGGCGCTGTCGATTTTTCTGGTAGTTTTGGCTGTGCTTATCGAAGTACTAGCGCGCTCGTTGGTCGGCCAGGCAACCTCCTGGAGTAACGAAACCACCGTCTACGTTTCCGCCGTCGCCTACCTGATGGGCGGCGGTTACGCGATGGCACACCGACGGCATGTCAGGATTGACCTGATCTATGACCGTTTGAGTCCGCGCAGCCGAGGCGTCCTCGATTGCCTGACTTTTGTCTTCTTTCTCCTTTACATCGGATCCCTGCTCTGGGTTGGCTCCAAGATGGGATGGATGTCTTTCCAACAAGGCGAAGGAACCGGCACACCTTGGAATCCGCCAATCTGGCCGGTAAAGCTAGCGATCCCGGTCGCAGCGCTGCTATTACTGCTGCAGGGGATTGCCAACCTCCTGCGTGATCTTGGTATCGCGAGCTCAGAGAGCAAAGCCTCATGAGCATAGAACTGCTGAGTGTTCTGTTTGTCGTCGTATTTGCAGCTGTTCTACTTGCCGGGTTACCACTTGCATTCGCTACGGGCGCCGTTGCGGTTGTCTTTGCTCTCGCCTTATTCGGTCTGCCTGGACTTAACCTCGTGGTGAGCCGTGTGTTCACTCTCATGGGCAATTATGTCTTGGTATCTGTGCCCTTGTTCATTTTCATGGCATGCGTACTGGAGCGCGCTGGCATCGCGGAGGCAATATTCAGATCAGCTCACGTCATGGCTGGCAGACTGCGGGGCGGGCTAGCAGTGGCAGTGATCATTTCATGCGCATTAATGGCTACGATGGTTGGCGTTATTGGTGCGGAGATCGTGACTATGGGCGTGGTCGCGCTACCCGCGATGCTCGCCCGAGGTTACAGCAAGGATCTTGCCCTAGGGTGTATTTGCGCTGGAGGAGGGCTCGCGACCCTGATCCCGCCGAGCGTTGTTTTTATCATGTACGGGTTGACCGCGGGGGTCTCGATCGGAGAGCTCTACTCGGCGGGTGTCGTTCCAGGACTGATGCTGGCGGGGATGTATACCGCTTACATCATTTTTCGCGCATGGCGTAATCCACACGAGGCACCGCCGGCGACAGCTGAGGAGCTGGCAATGACGTGGCGCGAGCGGCTAGGAATGATGCGCGAGCTCGCGCTACCCGCGTTTGTAGCACTTTGCGTGCTTGGTTCCCTTTATGCCGGTTGGGCGACGCCAACTGAGGCTGCTGGTGTCGGCGTAATGGGAGCTGTAGCGGCGATGTGGATCAACGGGAAGTTCTCTTGGGCGAAGCTCCGCCTCGCGGCGCAAGATACAGCCAAGGTGACGATCATGCTGTACTGGCTTTTCTTCGGCTCGTCCGCGCTGATCGGTGTCTACACTTTGGCGGGCGGCACGAAGTTGATCCAGGACATCATGACCGCATTGCCGCTGAACCCGATCGCGGTTGTCATCTTGATCAACATCGTCTGGATCGTGCTTGGCTGTTTCATCGACTGGATCGGTATCTTACTTTTAACGGCACCGATTTTCGTCCCGGTTACGGTCAAACTCGGCTTTGATCCGGTATGGATTGGCGTTCTGTTCTGCATGAACATGCAGATTTCTTACATATCGCCGCCTTTCGGACCCGCAGCCTTCTATTTGAAGGGGGTGACACCACCCGACATCACGCTTGGCGAGATTTTCAGCTCAATCTGGCCGTACCTTGCGCTACAGGTGTTGGCGCTTGGCTTGGTGATCGCTTTTCCTCAGATAGCGCTTTGGTTACCGGGCACAATGTCCAAGTGAGGCGACGGTCGTGCTGCGCGCGCTAAATCGGATCGTCGATGTGATGCGTGTGTCGGTTAATGCCGATCCGAAGCTAGCGATAATCGAGGTCGGCACGCTTGACAGAGCAACCGAAATCAAGTGCGAACTGCTCGTGGTGGGCGGTGGCACTGGCGGTACAGCGGCCGCTATTGCGGCACTGCGCGCAGGTTGTCGGGTGATCCTCACCGAAGAAACTGATTGGCTCGGCGGGCAATTTACTGCACAAGGGGTTTCTGCTCTTGATGAGCATGAACATATTGAGGTCTTCGGCGGAACGTCGAGCTACTACGACATACGACGCCGGTTACGTAACCATTATCGACCGCTTGCGGGGGCGCTAGGACAGCAGCCAGAGTTCAACCCGGGCGACTGCTGGGTATCGCGCTTAGTTTTTGAGCCGAAGATTGCAGCGGAAATGCTGGTGCAAAGACTCCAGCCCTATATAGACCAGGGGCTCCTAACTCTTCTGCTTCGCTGCAAGCCAGTAGCGGCAACAGTCATCGCCGATAAGATCGAGCAGGTTACCGTGATGGGTCTCGAAGACCGTGCCTTGTATCGTATTCGAGCGGAGCAGTTTATCGACGCAACCGAACTAGGAGATCTACTACCCCTAACGGGCGCAGAGCATGTCGTCGGCGCTGAGACTATCGCCCAGACCGGCGAACCGCAGGCGCAGCCTGTCGAACCCAAGCGGCACTGTGTACAGAGTTTCACCTACACCTTCGCTTGCGAGCGCAGACCAGAAACTGAGCGGCATGTCGTGGACCAGCCAGCACGCTATGAGCACTACCGCGCAACGCAACCTTTTAGTCTTCGCATCGAAGTTCATGGTGGTGAAATCTATGGTGAAACGAGCGGGTGGCTCGACTACCGCCTTTTCGAAAAAATGCCAGGTACTAAAGGGGGGCTCTGGACATATCGGAGACTCCTCGACGCTAGCGTCTTTTCTCCGACTATTCCCTACGATATAACTATGTTTAACTGGCCGGGTAACGATTACCGCGACCATAGCCTCTTCGATGGCAGCGAGGAGGAGATTGCCATGGCGCTCCGGGATGCCAAACTCGTGAGCCTCGGTTTTCTGCATTGGCTGCAGACTGAGGCTCCCGCGACCTCGGAGCGGATCGGTGCGCCGGAAATCCGATTAGTTCCAGAGGTGATGGCCACTACGGACGGGCTTTCTAAGTATCCGTACATTCGCGAGTCGCGCCGTATCAAGGCGCTCAAAACGATAGTAGAGCAAGACGTCTCCGCTCACCACCAAACCGGCTTGCGGGCAGCGCATTTTGAAGACTCAGTCGGTGTGGGCTGGTATCCGATCGATATTCATCGAAGTGGTCCGGACGATGTGGGGGCGTCTTGCCGCACTAAGCCTTTCCAAATTTCCCTCGGTTCACTCATTCCCGTCAGACTTGTGAATCTACTAGCCGGCGGTAAGAATCTCGGCACCACCCACATCACAAACGGGTGCTATCGGCTCCATCCGATCGAGTGGAACATAGGAGAAGCTGCAGGAGCTGTTGCAGCTTTTTCAATGTCGCGTCGTACGACACCATCTGAAGTCTGGCGGCAACCAGACCTGCTCGGAGAGTTTCAGCGTCACCTGATTAGCGAAGGAGTGCCACTAGCCTGGTTGATCGACATCGGAAACGACGATCCTCGCTTCGCAGGCGCACAGCAGATGTTTATGCGCGCTCCGGAGCAATTCACTGCGGACTTGCGCTTCGACCCCGAAAAACCGCTGACTGTCCTCGAGGCGGAACTGTTCGGTCTGGACAATTCAAAATCCCTTCCCACCACCCGAGGCGAAGCCGCCATCCAACTGCCTCAAAGCCTGTAGCGTAGATCGTGAGTGCAACATCTTCGCGCGACAACGACAGAGAGCGAGCGGGCTGACCCTTCACAGGTAGGCCAGGAATCAGTCCCGCATGCGCTCGCTTACAAAACCCCGAAACATCTGCATCACCGGTGCCTGGGTTCGCCCGGCCAGCGTGACGTAGGCGAAGGCTGCCGAAGCGCGTATTTGCGGGCTGAGTTTGAGTTCGACGAGTTTGCGTTTGCGGATGCCATCCCGCGCGGCAGCGACGATGCCGAGAAACACTGCATGGGTCTGGCTCACTGTATCTATCAGGCTGCCGATGTCCTCGCATTGCAAGCTCGTCATATGCTCTGGATCTGCAGCCGAGCCATACTGCTCCATCAGCAGGCGGGAGACCTCCTGGGAAAGCGGAGTGGACGCTATCGGCCAGTCTAATAAATCCTTAAGTCCCAGCTTCTTGCGGCTTGCCAAGGGATGGTCGGCGCGGACGATGAAGCCCGTTCTCAGCTCTCCCAAGGGTTCGATAAGCAGATCCGGCGCAGGGACGATACGACGCGCATCGACCACCAAAGCCTCGAGCGACCGCGCGCGCAACTGCAAGAGTTGAAGCTCGGCGGGCCCGCGGCTGATACTGACCCTTACGCCAGGGCGACGCTCAGCGACCTCACATAGCAGGGGAGTCATCAGAAGCGCTCCCGGACCCGACCCAAGACCCACCCGAATCGCGCCGCCACCTCCCTGCTGAAAAAGCTCCGCGCTACGACGCAACTCATCGGTGTCGAGTACGATTTGTCTCGCGCGGGCGAGCACCGCATCGCCCAGTGGCGTCAGGGCGTTGCGCTTGCCAATGCGGTCCACCAGGCGTCCGCCCAGTTCCTCTTCGAGTGACAGGATGCTGCGACTGAAGGCGGATTGCGTCAAAAACGAGCGTTCAGCAGCACGGCTGAACGACCCGGTCTCTGCGATGGCAAGCAGATGCTCGAGCTGGCGCACATTCATGGGGTGGCTCCTGTCTGCGGGGAAACGGTGACCGGGAGAAAGTCCGACGGCTTTGATCAGTCGCGTAATGCATAGTTTCAACAATAATAATGCATTAGACACATTAATTTGGGCTTCCTATCATCCAACAGCATCCTTGAAGCGCAATCTGTTCTTCCCACTTCGTTCATAGGGAGCACGCCATGAAGGTCATCGTCCTGGGCGCCGGTTTACTCGGTGTCACGTCCGCCTACTTCCTTCGTCAACAGGGCCACGACGTCGTGGTCATCGACCGCCAGGCATCTGCTGCGGCTGAGACCAGCTTTGCCAACGGCGGGCAGATATCGGTGAGTCACGCCGAGCCCTGGGCCAATCCGAGCGCGCCACTCAAAGTGCTCCGGTGGCTCGGCAAAGAGGATGCTCCGCTCCTGTTTCGC
>CAZZKA010000066.1:0-14418 GCA_964654745.1 uncultured Bordetella sp.
GCAGCATGTTCAGTCCGGCAGGCTCGTCGCCCTGGGCGGCGCGATGCGTCAGAGGGTGAGCGCCCTACCCGAGCTGCCCAGCGTCGCCGAGCAGGGCTTCGCGGGGTTCGACGCCAAGCCCTGGAACTGCTTTGTCGCACCGGTCGGTATTCCAGCGCTTGCGCGCGACACGCTGAGCCGGGCACTCCGAAGCGTGCTCGCCGAGCCCGAGGTGGTCTCGGCGTTGGCGAAAGCGGGCATCGAGGAAACCGGCACACTGCCGCCCGACAGGATTCTCGATGCCATGCGCGCGGACTTCAACACCTGGGGCGAGGTCATTCGAAGCGCAAACATCACGATGGCTGGCTGAGCAACCCGTTGCCAGGCGAGGACGCACGGCGATGGCTGGCTGAGCAACCCGTTGCCGAGCGTGCACGCACGGCGGGTGCTCAGTCCGCTGACAACTTGTTTTCGACAATGATGCGCGCGTATTTTTTTCGGTCGGCTGCGATCAGCGCATTGAAGTCAGCGGGTGTCCCGCCCCGTGCCACGGCACCCTGACCGAGCAGCTGCTGCTGCACATCCGGCATGGCAATCACCTGCTGCAGTCCCGCCGACACCTTGTCGATCACGTCCTGAGGCGTTCCCGCCGGCGCAAGCAGGCCCAGCCAGGAGCCCGATTCCGCTCCGGTGATGCCGCTTTCCTCGAGCGTTGGCACATCGGGCAGTGCAGAGACGCGCTGCCTGCTCGTGATCGCAAGCGCCTTGAGCTTGCCTGCGCGGATATGCCCCGAGGTCTCCAGCACCGACGCAAACAGCAGATGCACATTGCCCGCAATGAGGTCTGACATGGCTGCACCACCGCCTTTGTAAGGCACGTGAAGCAGACTCACTCCGGTTGCGATCTTGAAGGTTTCCCCGGACAGATGTGGCGAGCCGCCAATTCCCGAACTCGCGTAGCTGTAGCGATCGGGCGCGGCTTTGGCAATCGCCACCAGTTCGCGCGCGTTCGACGCCGGCAGCGACATCGTCGCAGCGAGTACAAAGGGCAATTCGGCGAACTGTCCGATCGCGACAAAGGAGGTATCTGGGTTGTAGTTGAGCTTGCGATAGAGGGTAGGGTTGATGGACTGCGTACCGACATTGCCCGTAAGCAGGGTGTAGCCGTCGGGCTTGGCGCGCGCGACGATCTCCAGACCAACATTGCCGCCGGCGCCGCCGTTATTGTTGACGACCACCGACTGCCCCCAGAGCGTGGAGAGTTTTTGCGCGATGATCCGCGTGCCGATGTCCGTGCCGCCCCCCGGCGCAAACGGTACGACGATGGTGACGGGCCGGCTGGGCCAGCCCGCCTGTTGGGCTATTGCAGCCGAGGCGCCGATGCCGCAAAGCACCGCGATGCACGCTGTCCGAATTGATCCGTGGACCATCCGTCTTCTTGCTGGTGTCGTTCCCATACTGACTCCTCGGCTGAATGTTCTTCGGCCCGGTGCGGACCGGACTACCCATCAAAAGAAAAACCGGCCCCGCCATCACAGCGGGACCGGTTGGCTCATGGCGGCAGGCTTACGCGCGTGCCGGACCCTGCGCCATCGCAGCCATCACCTTCTCCGGCGTGATGGGCACCGAGCGCAGGCGTGAGCCCGTTGCATCGAATATTGCATTGGCCACTGCCGCTGGAATCGCGGTCGGCGTGGGTTCACCCGCTCCCCAGGGCTGCTCATTGGGACGATCGATAAGGGTCACCTCAACCTTGGGCGCATCGGCAAAGCGCAGGATCGGATAAGTCGCCCAGTCGGTACTCGTCACCCTCGCACGGGTCCAGTTGACCTGCTCCATCAGCGTGCGGCTCACCGTCTGGATCACACCACCCTCGATCTGGTTGATGAGACCATCCGGATTGATGATCTGGCCACAGTCGTGCGATACGCACACCCGGGTCACTCGCACCGCGCCGGTCTTTTTTTGCACTTCCACTTCGGCCACCGCAGCCACGTAAGTGGTGGCGTTGTTGTAGCGCACGTAGGAAACCCCACGCCCCTTGAGCACGTCACCGCTACCGGTGTTGGGATTGAAGCCCACCCGAGTCTGCCAATTGGCAAGCTTCAATACCGCCCGCAGTGCCTCGAGCCCCCTCGCATCCTTCAACACCCGCAACCGGTATTCCGCCGGATCGACCTTGGCCGCAAACGCCAGTTCATCCATGAACGACTCGTTGGCGAAGCTGTTTTCAATCCGCCCCGGTGAACGCAGATGCGACGAACGGAAGAAGGCCTCCGAAATGTGCCGCGTCTGGACTGCGATGTTGGGGAAGGGATAGGGCTGACCGGCATTTTGGAACAGGAAACCGACCCAATTGCCCGGCTTCGCCTGACCAATGTCGGTTGCCGCAAGCAGCGGAAAATCAAGCGGCTTGAATGCAGCGATATGGTTGAGTGCGATATGGAAGTCCGCCTTCCATGCCTGGACATTGCCCGAAGCATCGAGCCCCGCCTCAAAATCGATCGCACGTGGCGGGCTCTTGGGCGCACGAGCAGTCTCATCATCGCGCATCCACTGCACGCGAACGGGTTTGCCGATGATGGTAGCAATGAGTGCGGCATCGGCCGTAGCGTCTTCATGGCCATTACGCCCATAGCAGCCGGAGCCTTCGTTATAGATGAGACGAATCGAGGCCCGCGGTACGCCAGTGATGCCGGCGAGTTCGTCCATCATCGAGTGCGTGGCCTGCGAAGCCGACCATACTGTGAGCTTGCCGTCTTTGAAGTCGGCCACCGCGCAGGACGGCCCAAGCGACGCATGCGTCTGCACCGCAAACTCATAGCTCGCCTTGATCCGCCGCGCACTCGCGGCCAGACCCGCCGCGGCGTCCCCGACCTTCTGCGTGGCCTCTTCCTTGGCAACGTGTCGTTGACGCCAGGTCTGAAACACGGTCGACTGCTCGGGCAGCAACTGCGCCGCCCCCCAATTGACCGAGACTGCACGCGCCGCCTTGATCGCCGACCACTCGTCTTTGGCGAGCACCGCGAGGAAGTTGCCCTTGCGGACGGTCTGAACAAAACCGCCCACCTTGCGCGCGGCGCTATCGTCAAACGACAGCAGATTGGCACCAATGTCATCGGGACGAATCACACGCGCATGCAGCATGCCCGGCACGCGCACATCCTGGACGAACTCAAACCGGCCAGTCACCTTGTCGGGTATGTCGACCCGCGCAATGGATTTGCCGATCACTTTGTATTCAGCAACGGGCTTGAGTTTGATCTTTTCCTCGATCTTGAGCTGAAAGCGTCCGTCACCGATCAGCTCGCCGTAGCTCACCGAGCGTCCCGGCGCATTGCGTACGCTCACCACACCATCAGAGCAGACCAGCTCAGAAGCAGGTACCTTGAGGCGGTCTGCCGCGCGTTGCACGAGAGCGGCCCGAGCCGTAGCGCAGGCGCGTCGCAACTCGCCCCCGCCCTGCTGGATCGTGAGGTTGGCACCAGTCAGCCATTGATCGGGGGTGGTGCCCGTGTCGCCCATGTGCATGGTGATACGATCAAACGGCACATCGAGTTCATCGGCTGCGATCTGGGACAGCGCGGTGCGGGTGCCCGTGCCCAGATCAACCTTGCCAACATAGACTTCGACGCGCCCGTCCTTGTGCATGACGAGGAAAGAATCGACCTGATCTTTGGCCACCGACTTGGCGGGCGGGACCGTAGCAGCGGAGGCCGGGTTGGGAGCCAATGCGAGCGAGAAACTCACACTGAGCGTTCCGGCGGCGCCGGCCTTCAGGAATTGGCGACGATCAACAGTGAGACTCATGATGGTGTCCTCCTCAGGCGGTCTGAGCGGCACGCTTGACTGCCGCACAGATCCGCTGGTGGGTGCCGCAACGGCACAGATTGCCCGCCAGGGCCTCATTGATCTCGGCATCCGATGGATTCTTTTTCTTCGCAAGCAGCGCCGCGCTCGCCATCACCATGCCGTTGGTGCAATAACCGCACTGCACCGCCTGCGCATCAATGAATGCCTGCTGCACCTTGCCGGGCTTGCCATCGACCGTGAGGCCCTCAAGCGTGGTGATCTTGCGACCCTGGGCCGCCGACACCGGCAAGGCGCACGAACGCGCGACCTCGCCATCGACATGCACCGAACAGGTGCCGCACTGGGCAAGTCCACAACCAAATTTTGGCCCATTCAATTGCAGGTCATTACGCAGCACATAGAGCAGGGGCGTGTCCGCATCAGCCTCGACGCTCTGCGTGCGACCGTTGACGTTCAGGGTATACCGTGGCATTGACTTCTCCTCCTTTTGTTAAGCCCGCCTGGTGGGCCAGGTTCGTCCTGGTGACGCGGCCACTGCGGTGCAGCCTGCCGCATCCGCAAGTGAGCCCGCCGGTGCAGCCCAGGACACAAACTACGGCGCGATTCCGAAAATCGGGGCTCCGCGCTGCAATTACCGAAACGCTGTCCGCCTGTAAGGCGGATAGCCGACCACTCAACCCAGCACGCCCGCGCCGCGAAGCACCCGCGCCGCATCGTCTGAGACACCAATATCGGCAAGCACTGATGCCCAGTCCTCCCCGAGTCGCGGCGCTGCACGGCGCACCGCACCCGGGGTAGCCGAGAGCTTGGGCACCACGCCAGGCACCAACAGCTCCTCGCCGCTGCGCAGGGTCTGGCGCTGCAGCATCTCCCTCGCCTGATAGTGGGGATCCTCGGCGATATCGCGCGCGGTATAAACGCGGCCTGCAGGGACCTTGGCCTCGCCGAGGATCGATAGAACGTGATCGACTGATCGTCGCGCCGTCCATTCGCCGATCACCGCATCGAGGCGATCGGCACACGCCACCCGGCCTGCGTTGTCCGCAAGCGCCGGATCTTCGGCCAGATCAGCACGGCCAATGGTGAGCATCAGACGCTTGAAAATACTGTCGCCGTTACCTGCAATCAGTACTGCACCATCGCTGCAAACATACGCATTGGACGGCGCGATCCCGGGCAATGCCGAGCCTGCTGGTTCGCGCACCACTCCGAAAGCATCGTATTCCGGGATCAGGCTTTCCATAACATTGAAGACCGATTCATAGAGAGCGACATCGACTATCTGGCCACGCCCGCCATGATGGCTGCGGTGATGGAGCGCGGTCAACACACCGATCACGCCATGCAGCGCCGATAAGGTATCGCCGATCGAAATCCCGCAGCGCACCGGCAGGCGTCCTGCCTCACCGGTGAGGTGGCGCAGCCCCCCCATCGCCTCACCGATCGCGCCAAACCCGGGCAGGTCGCGATACGGGCCAGTCTGGCCATAGCCCGAAATGCGAAGCATGATCAGCCCGGGATTTTCGCGAGCGAGCGTCTCATAATCCATGCCCCAGGACTCTAGGGTGCCAGGCCTGAAGTTTTCAATCAGGATGTCGGCCTGCGCGATGAGTCGCCGCGCGAGATCCTGTCCGTCGGGCTGCCGCAAGTCGATCGCAATTGAGCGCTTGTTGCGCGACTGGACTTCCCACCAGACCGAGGTGCCATTTCGAATCATCCGCCAGTTGCGAAGCGGATCGCCCTGCCCCGGTGGTTCGATTTTGATCACATCGGCACCAAAGTCGGCAAGCGTCTTACCCGCAAAGGGGCCGGCGATCAGTTGCCCCATCTCGACCACCTTCAGCCCCGCAAGGGCCTGCGGAGCAGCATATTGCTCTCCCGCCACCTGGCTTGCGCAGCGATTGCGAGCCTCATAGTCCTGTGTGTGTGTCATGGATGGCTCCAGATAAGGTGAAGTCATCAGTCGATCGTCGCACCCGATTCGCGGACGATCCGGGCCCATCGCGGCAAATCATCGGCAATCATCGCCGCGAAGGCGGCAGGTGTGCTGGTGAGTGGCTCACAGCCCTTGGAGGCAAGCTTGGCCACGGTGTCGTTTAGTGTGACCGCCCTCACGATGTCGCTGTGCAGCCGCTCGATAAGTTTCGGCGGTGTACCAGCCGGTGCAAATACGCCGTACCAGGGGGTCGACCCAAAGCCAGGCAGTGTTTCGCCAATGGTGGGCACCTGCGGGAGTGCCGCGACGCGCGACTCGTTGACCACGCCAAGCACACGCAGCTTGCCGCTACCGATGAAGGCAATCGCCGACGGCAGGCTCTGTACTGAGACCTGTACCTGACCGCTCAGAAGGTCAGTAACGGCTGCCGCGGCGCCCTTATACGGGACATGCACGAGATCGATACCTGCGGCCTTGCCGAGCATTTCGCCAATCAGATGGTTGAGTGTCCCGTTACCGGCTGAACCGATCATTATCTTGCCAGGCTGTTGTTTTGCCTGGGCAATGAGCTCGTTGACGGTGCTTGCCGGAAAGCCCGGGTTTGCAACCAGTACATAGCCTGCAGTGGCCACTGGCGTGATCGGGGTGAAGTCTTTGAGCGGGTCGAATCCGGTGTTTTTGTAGAGCGCGGGATTGATCACATGCGCGCTGTTGACAGTGAGAAGCAATGTCTGGCCGTCGGGGCGGGCACGCGCCGCTAGCGCTGTGCCGATGTTGCCGCCGGCGCCAGGACGATTATCAACGATCCACTGCACACCAGTCTGCAGCGCGAGCGCCTGGGCGAGAATGCGTGCGATGGCGTCGTTGGCGCCACCCGCAGCCTGGGGTACCAACAGCGTGATGGGCTTACCGGACAGCGGCGCAGGTTCGGCTGCGATCGCACCAGATATGGCGGCAAGGCCCCAAAGCGTTGCCAAAATCCGGATGAACAAGGGCTTCATGCTGTCTCCGCGCGAGGGTTGATGGCAACCCGCATCCTAGGGGCGAGCGACCTGGAGTTGAATCGCCGTGTCATCGAGGCAGCCTTCGCATTTTGCGAAGGCTGGTCCTGAGCGGCAGAATCGCTCGCGAGGGACTCCTAGGCCTTTGCGGGTCTGCGCCCGCACCCCGGCGCCCCCTTGCGTCGGACCAGTCCGACCGGTGTAGATGGTCCCAACGACGCGCGCTTAGGCAGCGCGCCGCTAAGCAACGTCAGCTCAGGCATCGCCCGGTTCCAGCGGCTCGAACAGCGCCGGTCTGAAGTCAGCCCGGCGCGGTCGGAATGAGGTGAGCGAGCATCAATCGGGCGCTCCGCGACAATCGTGAGGGCTCACGCAGACCGATCAACAGCTGGCGCTGCGCCCAGGGATCTGTGAGCGCCACCTGCACCAGACCCATCGAGCGGATGTACGGTAACACTGCATCCAGCGGCAGGACCGCCACGCCAAGCCCGGCGGCGACCATCTGACACATAGCATCGAAGCTTCGCACATGCACCCGCACGCGCAGCGTCGCTCCGAGCGCATGCGCCTCGGACTCGAGTCGCTTCGCAAGCGAGGTGCCCCGCGAGAGACTGACGACATTCTGATCGAGAATATCCTGCAGGCTCACACGGCGGCGCCGTGACAGCATATGCCGCCGGGGCACCACCAGCACCAGCCGGTCTTCACGGTAGGCCAGCGTCTGCAGCCCAAGCGGATCGGTGCGGTCCGCAAAGATTCCGATCTCGGCGCGGCCTTCGAGCACAGCCATCACCACGTCCCCGCTATCGTGCTCCTCGAGTTCAACACGAATGCCCGGATGCCGGGCCCCAAAGGTAGCCAGGTCGGCAGGCAGAAACTGCGTGACCGCCGACGTGTTAGCCCAAAGCCTGACCACGCCCAACACGCCGCGCGCATGGTCGGACAGATCAGCAGCGAGCCGGTCGACCTCGCCAAGAATGCGCTGCGCATGAACGAGGAGGGCCTCCCCAGCCGCAGTCAGTCGCACACCGCGGCTGTGGCGTTCGAGGAGACTCGCGCCGACCGTCTGCTCAAGCTCGGCAATGCGACGGCTTGCCGCAGCGAGCGCGAGGTGGGAACGCTCAGCCGCCATGCTGATCGTCCCCGTACGCGCAACCTGCGCGAAGAGGTCGAGGGATACGAGATCGAGACGGTGCAGATTCATGGACGCATATCCGGACAGGGCTGGCGACGGCATACGAGCAGGCGTTCGACGTGGACAGTGTACGGTCTTTCACCTAGAGTCTCGAGGGCACCCTGAACGCCTGCCTAAGGACCGCCTCGATGCCCGACCTTGCCCCGCCCCGCCGTGCCTTTACGCGGATTCTCGCCGCCGGCGCGCTCGCCTGCTTGCCTGCCGGAGCGCTTCTGGCCCAGACAACGCCATCGGCCTGGCCGCAGCGACCGATCAAACTCGTGGTCGCGTTTGCGCCCGGCGGTCCGGCGGATATCGTCGCGCGCATCCTCGCCCAGTCGCTTCAAGGCTCACTCGGTCAAAGCGTAGTGGTCGAGAACCGGGCGGGCGCGGGCGGCAACATCGCCTCGCGGCTGATCGTCAAAGAGCCCGCCGACGGCTATACCCTGCTTGTCAACACCTCATCGATGGCCGTCAACCAGACGCTCTTCAAAGACCCAGGCTATGATCTGCTGAGCGATCTCAGCGCAATCGGGCTCATTGCTGCCTCGCCCAACGTCTTGCTCGTACCCGCAAGCGAGCCGTCGAATACGCTCGCGGAATTTTTTCAGCGCTGGCGAGGCAAAAGCCTGTCTTACGGCTCAGCGGGCATCGGCAGTACGCCTCACCTCACCGGTGATCATGTGCTGCGGGTGCTCGGCAAACTCGATGCGGTGCATGTGCCCTATCAGGGCGCAGCGCCTGCCCTCACGGCGGTGATGGCTGAACAGGTTCAGGTGGCAAGCATTGCACTGCCCCCGGCGGTGCCGCAGATTCAGGCAGGCAAGGTCAAGGCACTGGCAGTCACCAGCGCGCGCCGCCTGCAATCGCTTCCCGATATTCCGACGGTGGCGGAGGCTGGGTTTCCTGACTTCGAGGATTACACCTGGGTGGGGCTGTTTGGTCCCGCCAGACTGGCGCCGGACATTGTGCAGCGACTGAATGCCGCAATCGCCAGCATGGTGGCACAAAGCGATGTTCGCGACCGTCTCGCGCGGGCAGGCATGGAGCCTCTGCCCGGGACACCGGCTGAATTTTCAGCCTACCTGCGCCGCGAAGTAGCCAAGTGGCGAAGCATCGTCAAACAGACCGGAGTGAGCGCCGAATGAGTGATGAAGCCCCTTCCCCAAAAGGCGCCGTGCGCCGGATCGTCACCGGGCACGATGAGCAGGGTCGGTCCCTGGTCACCGAGGACAGGCTCGCACCCACCGTTCACCTCAATCCCAAGCGAGTAGGCTATGTGCTTACCCAATTGTGGATCACCGACGACACGCCGGCATCGGTCGACAATGGCCCGGATCCCACGCTGAGGCCTGTGCGGCTTGAGCCGCCACCGCGCGGCAGCGTCGTGCGCATCATCGAATTCGGCCCGGAGGGCGACTGGCTGCGCCAGATCGATGCAGACGGCACGCGCCAGGCCTGGGGGGCCCTCGGAACCGCCACCGCCTCCACCAACACCCAGGGCAAGGCCAAGCACCCTTTCATGCACCGCACTGAAAGTGTCGACTATGCGCTGGTGCTGGAAGGCGAGATCACGCTGGTGCTCGACAAGGAAGAGGTCGTGATGCGAAAAGGCGACTTTCTGGTCGAGCGCGGGACCAACCATGCGTGGGCGAACCGATCCGACAAGCCGTGCCGGATGCTGTTTGTGCTGATAGGCGGAAAATTCGATCCCGACATCAGCCGTCACTTTGGCAGCATCGAGCACTGAGTCTTAGTCTCGCGGCCTCGCCCGATGCCCGAAGCGCTACTGCTGATCCTCGCCTACACCGTTTTCCTGGGGCTCACGCTTTTTTATCGCGGTCGCACGCTACAGGGCCCCTGGTGGTTTTTGCTGAGAAGCTTCCTTCCCAACTGGCGTTTTTATCACCGCGTGGGGGCCTTGCCGGTTCTTTACGTCCGCACGCGCGACGCAACAGGCCCATGGCAGCCCTGGCAGGGAAGCGTTCCGCGGGCAAGGCGTCATCCTCTGCAGCTCTTTCACAACGCGCAGAACAATCGCCTGCTGCTCGACCAGAGCCTCGTCGAGCATCTGCATGCCGATTGCCGCGACATCGAGTCGGTGGACCAGCTCGAACGGCTGGTGAGTTATCGCCTGGTCTGCGATCTCGCGCGCAATCGCGCCCAGAGCCGCCATCGCGAGGCTGTGCAATTTCAGTTCGAACTGCGCCTGGTGCCACCGTATGGTGCGGCGAGCGCCGACACCGCCACCCTCACCTCGCCGATGATGAGTCTCGCCGATGATGAGTCTCGCCGATGATGAGCCTCACTGAGCATGAGCCTCACACTTGCTGAGGCGATTCGAGGCGTCTGCGCGCTCACCGCGCTCTGCCTCCTGATCCAGTGCGCCGAGTCGCTGCGCCTGCTGCGTGGCGGTGCATCGCTGCAACCCTGGCCGTGGTCCCTTCAGCGAGCGGACCTCGCCTCCGCACCGCCATGGCTGCGGCAGGCTTTCGACGGGCTGTTCCAGCCGACTGCACACCGTATTCACGTCGTAGGGCATGCCCTGGCCGCCGCCTCCCTGATTGTGACCCAGCCGTCGCCCGCGGTCGGCCTGGGGCTGCTGCTGAGCCAGGTGATCCTGCAGATCCGCTGGCGCGGCGCCTTCAATGGTGGTGCGGACTTCATGACGCTCGTGCTGCTCGTCGGCATTGCCATCGGTTCAGGTCTTACGCCTCTGATCGGCGAGTCACTCGCCTGGCAGGCGGGGCTCTGGGCGATCAGTATTCAAACGCTCAGTTCGTATTTTTTATCGGGCACGGTAAAGCTTCGTTACGCAGGATGGCGTAACGGTCGCGCCCTGCCTGCGCTGCTCGATGGCGGTATCTATGGCCCGGTCGCAGGCAACAGCCTCCTGCGTCGCCGCCCGGTCGCCGTGCTCGCCTCCTGGGCCTTCATTCTCTGGGAGGCCGCCTTCCCACTCGCGATGCTCGATCCAAGACTCACTTCGCTGTGGTGTGCAATCGGCGTGATGTTTCACTTCCTCGTGTTCTGGTATTTCGGGCTCAACCGGTTTTTCTGGGCGTGGCTTGCCGCCTACCCTGCTCTTATCGGCTGCGCGACCCTGCTGCACGGCTGAGGCCGCCTCGCCCTCCCCGCGCCAGACTCAGAACTTGCTCATTGCAGCGAGCACGCGCGAACGAAAGCGCGCAAGAGAGTCTTCCGTTGCGACATTCATGTGATAGTGCGCGTGATACTCGGTCTGTGTGCCGGCGCCGGTGAGCCGAGGCAAATAGCGCGTGATGATGCGGCGCGGCGGATCACCCATGTAGAGCGCCATCCACCTGGGACGACCATAGGTGGTGATGCCTGCGATCTTGCGAATATTGGTGAGCGCGGGCTTCACATGTGCGGGGTCACTGATATCAAAGGCCACCCCCGGCATCAGCACCCGGTCGAAAAAGCCCTTGAGCATCGCCGGAGGCCCGAACGTCCACACCGGAAAGCACAGCACCAGGGCTTGTGCGCGCCGCAGGCGATCAACATAGGCCCGCACCGGTTCGATATTGGAGGGCTCCTCGTGATAGCCGAGGCGCTCCTCGCGCGACATCACCGGATTGAAGCCTTCGGCATACAGGTCGCAGTCATCGACTTCATGACCCGCCCGCCTGAGGGTCGCGACGACATCGGCGTGGAGCGACGCGTGAAAGCTGGTTTCAAGCGGGTGGCAGAACAGAACCAGAACTCTCAATCCACCCTCCTCGCACCAGGGCCGCGTGGCCCCGTTGGTCCCTGCCAGTTCAGGCGTGTATCTCTTCCTCGCCGTGTCGGGCAAGAAGTTCCATCAATTGCTTGCGGATCAGCATGCCGGGACGGTCACTGTCCATGGAGTACTCCACACCGCGCCTGCGGGTATCCACCAACGCGTCAGGATCGGTCGACTCGAGCATGTCGCGGTCCTCGTTGACGATCTGCCGGTCAAAATCGATCAGCATCTGCTGCGGACAGGCCTCTTCCGAGTCATTGCGAAACAACCACTGAACCAATTGGATATGCCCGTCATCGATCGGGGTGAAGCAATTGATGATCACATGGCGCACGCCGCTCGGATATTCGATATCGAGCCGGCGCGAAAACGGCAGGAAATAGGCGTTACGCATCAGACGCTGAGTGATGGGCTCGGTCGTGCCACTCACCCGATGAAATGCCGGCGGATTGGTTGCGTCGATCAGCGTCTCAGCATAGAAGCCACCGTCGCGCTCGACGAGCTCATAGCGGCTGGGGCGCGGCTGTGCCGCTACGCCAAAGGTCGCACGGTGGACAAAGCTGAAGTGGGCATTATCAAAGCTGTTCTCTAGCGCACGCAATGGACTGGTCGCCCAGGGCTCATAGAATTGAAAAATCGTTCTCCATCCCGGGGCACCGAACTCCGCAATATCCGGTATCGGAGCGATCGGATCTTCGAGCGCAACCCAGGCGTAGCCATAGCGCTCGACACAGTGAAAAGCAGGCGTACGGTAGTCAGCGGGAATCTCCCGGCCAGGATCGTATTGCGGAATCCTCACGACCTGCCCGCGCGCGTCGTATCGCCAGCCGTGATACCCGCACTCGATCTGGCCTGCGTCGCAGCGACCGCGCGAGAGTTTCGCTGTGCGATGGCAACACCGGTCCAGCAGTGCCGCCGGCCGCCCGTGCGGATCCAGAAACAATACGATTGACTCGCCCAACAGCGTGAACGGCACAGGCCGACCATGAGCGAGCGTGCTTATCGGCACGACCGCATGCCAGAACCTGCGAAAGATTTTCTGGCGCGAGGTAAGCATGGATGATCAGAATGCCGGCAGAGTGGCGAGTGAAATACGACCGCTTGCCGCATCAGCCATGATGGCATCGCGCTGCTCCCATCCGCGAAGCTTCCCAGGGTTTAGGAGCCCCGATGGATCAAATCGCATCTTGGCTGCGACCACATCGGGATTGACCTGTCCCTGCTTGCCATCCTCGACGATGAAGACATGCGGGTTGGCGATATAGACACCATGGTCGCGATGAATCTGCATGATCTCATTCAAGCGTGCCTCAGTGCTGTAGCGGATCAGCTGCAGCCCCGAGCAGTTCATCGCTCCTTCCTTGGTGCGGATGAATTCGAGGTGCACCAGCACCTCATCACCCAGCTTTTGGCGAAGCGCCTTGGCCTGCTGAACATGCCGCGTGGGGTCAAAACCACTCTGGATATAGGTGAGTCCTTTGTCGACCTTGAGGGCGTGAAGCGTTGTGTGATTCCAGGTGTATTCAACGATTGTGCGGTTGCTTCGCCTGACCTCGTCTGCGGTCTTGCGATAAGTGACGGTGCCCTTGAACTGGCTGAGAATCTGCAGCATGCCTGGTTCGGAGAACTCGGCCATCACCATCAGGATCGCGTGCGATCCAGGGTTCATTTGTCCGGCGAGCTGAGGCACGCCTTTCATCAGAATGTCGGGGATCGGGTCGGCAAGCAGGGTCACGCTTTTTTTGGTGATGCCGGGCGCGACCGCCAGCGCCTGACCGAACTCAATGGCGGCGTCAAAGGAGTCGAAACAGGCGATTGCCTCAAGCCAGGGATGTGCCGGAGCGAGACCCACCTCGAGCTCAAGCACGAGGCCGTTCGTGCCATAGACATGATGCAGGAGCAAGGCCTCGGGAGCGCGCAGCTCAACTGCTTTGGGCTCGGGTTCGATGGTCATCGCCCGGATGCCAAACACATTGCCCGTCGAGGCCAGTGGCCCGTAGTTGATGGAGCCCACACCGCCAAAGCCGCCGCCGTACAGACCTCCAAGCGTCGCGCTGCGGAAGGTGCTGGGCACGCATCGCACCTCCCAGCCGATCCTGTCGCCCTCGGGTTGTTGCGTCTGGCGGTCGAGCTCCATCATTCGGATGCCCGCCTGCGCGCGCGCGATGCCGGGCTTGTGCCAAAGCAAGCGGTTGTAGGCGGACAGGTCCAGGATCACCCCGCCATGAAGCGGCATGCACTGCCCGTAGTTGCCAGTGCCGCTGCCGCGTACCGTGACCGGGATGCCGCCCTTGGCACACTCGCTCACCACCGCGCGAATTTCGTCTTCGGTGCGCGGTCGCACCACGGCGTCCGCACGCAGATGCTCGAGCTGGCGCTTGAGCACCGGGCTGAACCAGTAAAAATCCTGGCTAAGACGCTCGACGCGCGAGTCGGTGATCCACTCGATGGCGCTCAGCCGGGCGGCCATCTGCGCAGTGCGCGACTGGATCTGCGCGGGTTCGAAAGCGGTCATGGCGATTGAGTCCTCAAAACGAATGCCTGGGCCTGACGGCGCATCGCCGCAAGATCAAGACCTGGAATGGTGTTGTTTTCCACCACGATGCGCCCCTGAACAAGAAGCGCCCTGATGCTTGGCTGGCCACCGCTCACCACAGGGCCTGCCGCAGGGTCGTGCAGACCAAAAAAGCGGGGGTGGTCGAGATCGTAAATCGCGATGTCGGCCGCCTCTCCGGGTGCGAGCGAGCCCACCCCGGGTAGGGCGAGCATT
>CAZZKA010000067.1:0-14297 GCA_964654745.1 uncultured Bordetella sp.
GCGTAGCGCGCATTGCGACGCCGGCCTTCGATTAGGGCATGTCCGACCAGCCGCTGGCCGCTTACACCGTAGGGATGACCGACAGCGATCGCGCCGCCATTTACGTTGAGTCGGTCGGCTGGAATCCCAAGGCGGTCCCGGCAGTAGAGCACCTGCACGGCAAAAGCCTCATTAAGCTCCCATAGGTCGATATCCTCGACTCTCAAACCGGCACGTGACAAGAGCTTTGGCACGGCGAAGACCGGACCTATCCCCATTTCATCGGGCTCACAGCCGGCGATTGCGAATCCGCGAAAACGTCCGAGAGGCTTAAGCCCTCGTTTTTCGGCGAGGGCCGCATCCATCACGACGCAGGCACCCGCGCCATCAGAAAACTGGCTCGCGTTGCCCGCTGCAACGACGCCGCCGGGGATCGCCGGCTTGATTTGCGAGACGCCCTCCAGCGTCGTGTCTTGACGCCTTCCCTCGTCGTCCGAGAGCGTCACCTCGCGGGTAGCCAATTGCCCGGTGTTCTTGTCCGCGGTCGCCATGCTGACTGTGATCGGTACGATTTCGTCCTTGAAGCGCCCGGCAGCTGCCGCGGCGCACGCACGCTGCTGGCTCTGGACGCCGTACTCGTCCTGCCGCTCCCGACCGATCTGGTACCGGCTTGCAACCTGTTCCGCAGTTTGCAACATGTTCCAGTAGATCTCGGGTTTCCTGGCAGCAAGGCGGCTATCGACCAGCATATGGCGGTTCATCTCGTTCTGCACGCACGAGATCGATTCGACCCCGCCCGCAACAAAGACCTCGCCTTCACCGGCGATGATTCTCTGCGCAGCGATCGCGATAGTCTGGAGACCCGAGGAACAAAATCGGTTGACGGTCATACCGGCGACGGTCACCGGGCAGCCAGCCGCAAGTGCGATCTGGCGCGCGATATTGGCTCCGGTTGCGCCCTCCGGGTTGGCGCAGCCCATCAGCACATCCTCGACCTCGCCCGCTTCGATTCCTGCCCGCTCGATGGCCGCCCTGACGACGTGCCCGCCCATGGTCGCGCCGTGGGTCATGTTGAGCGAACCACGCCAACTCTTGGCGAGACCCGTTCGCGCCGTGGACACAATGACCGCTTCACGCATGATGATTTCTCCTGATGTTCGGCTACGAGACCCGCTTAGCTGTTAAAACCCTTGCCGGCTTCGACAAGCCTCGCAAGCAGAGCCGCTGGCACCCAGAACTGAGGATCCCCGTGCGGATTGCGAGCGAACTCATTCATCCGGGCTGCAACGTTGTAAAGACCGCATTGGTCGGCATAGAGCATCGGCCCGCCTCGATGAAGCGGAAAACCGTAGCCGGTGAGATAGATCATGTCGATATCTGAGGCCCTGAGCGCGATCCCTTCCTCCAGGATTTTTGCCCCCTCGTTGACCAGAGCAAACACCAGCCGGTGAACGATTTCGTCGTCGCTTAGTTTGCGAGCCTTGATGCCGCTGGCCGCCCGATGATCGACGATCAACTGTTCGACCACCGGGTCGGGGATTGCGTCACGACGCCCTTTTTCGTAGCGATAGAAGCCGGCACCCGTTTTCTGGCCGAAACGGCCAAGTTCGCAGATACGATCCGCGATACGAGGATATTTGAGTTCGGGATGCTCGATGTAGCGGCGTTTTCGGATGTACCAGCCCACGTCATTGCCGGCGAGATCGCTCATGCGGAAGGGACCCATGGCAAAGCCAAACTTTTCGATCGCCTTATCGACCTGCTGCGGTAGCGCTCCTTCCTCGAGCATGAAACCCGCCTGGCGGATGTACTGCTCAATCATACGGTTGCCGATGAAACCGTCACAGACCCCGGAGACTACCCCGGTTTTGCGCAGCCTCTTGGCGAGTTGCATGGTCGTGGCGAGTACATCCTTGGCGGTCTTGGCGCCACGGACTATCTCGAGCAGCTTCATGACATTGGCAGGGCTGAAAAAATGCGTTCCGATCACATCCTGCGGTCGCGAGGTGAAGTCAGCGATTCGATTGACGTCAAGAGTCGAGGTGTTAGTGGCGAGAATCGCACCGGGTTTCATCACCTGATCGAGCTTGCGAAATACGGTTTCCTTTACGGCCATATCCTCAAATACCGCCTCGATAACGATGTCTGCGGCAGCGATGGCCTCGTACTCGAGTGCTGGCCGAATCAACGACATTCGTTGTTCAACCTCGGCCTCGGTCATCCGGCCCTTCCGGGCGGTCGCCTCATAGTTTTTCCGGATCGTACCGATCCCCCGGTCCAACGCCTCCTGATTCATCTCTAGCAGCGTCACCGGAACACCAGCGTTGATAAAGTTCATCGCGATACCGCCACCCATCGTGCCCGCTCCAATCACAGCGGCCGTGGCGATCGGGCGTACCGGCGTGTCCTCAGGAATATCCGGGATTTTGCTCGCCGCACGCTCTCCGAAAAAGGCGTGACGGAGCGCCCGCGATTCCGGTGTCTGTACAAGTTCGAGAAAAAACGCCCGTTCCTGACGCATTGCCTCGTCGAAGGGCTTGTCGACCGATGCCGCTATCGCATCAACGCACTTCAAGGGAGCAGGGAAATTACGCGCGACCGCCGTCACGGTATTGCGGGCAAACTGCAGCAGTGCCTGGGCATCCGGGTGTCGGACCTTGATGTCGCGAACTTTGGGTAAGCCCTTGCCTTCTTCGATCACTTTTTGCGCGAAGGCTTTGGCACCAGCGATCAGATCTCCCTCGACGATCTGATCGAAAAGCTTGGTCTGGGCCAGCTTTTCCGACAGCACCGTCTGCCCGCTAACAATCATGTTGAGACCAGCCTCCAGGCCGACGAGTCTCGGCAGTCGCTGGGTCCCGCCAGCGCCAGGCAATACCCCCAGCTTGACCTCGGGCAGCGCGATCTGCGCCCCCGGACTGGCCACGCGGAAGTGACATCCCATCGCGAGTTCGAGTCCCCCGCCCATCGCGACTGAGTGGATCGCCGCGATCACAGGCTTGGGCGAACCCTCGATAAGCCGGATCACCGACAGCAGATTGGGCTCGGCGACCGCCTTGGGGGTATTAAATTCCCTGATATCGGCGCCCCCTGAAAAGGCCTTGCCGGCACCGGTCAGGACGATCGCCTCGATCGCCTGGTCCGCGATAGCCTGATGAACGCCATCGCAGATGCTGCGGCGAAGCTCAAACCCCAGTCCGTTGACAGGCGGGTTACGCAGCGTGATCACGGCGAGATTGCCGCTGACGTGGTAGTCGATCTGACTCATGGAATGAACTCTCCGATGGCTTGGGACTGCTCGGTCCGCGGCGCGCTGGGTTTCAGGATCGGTTGTCGGGCAGGCGGTAGCTGCTGAACTGCTCGCGGAGCTTTGTTTTCAGGATCTTGCCGGTCGCACCGAGCGGTATCGCCTCGACAAACTGCACATCGTCGGGGATCCACCATTTAGCGACTTTCCCCTCGTAAAACCGCAGCAGTTCCTCCCGGGTGACCGCGGCGTCTGGGCGCTTGACCACGACGAGCAGCGGACGTTCATCCCACTTGGGATGAGCAACGCCAATCACTGCTGCGTTGGCGACAGCCGGATGCGCGATCGCGAGATTTTCAAGATCGATAGAGCTTATCCATTCGCCCCCCGACTTGATCACGTCCTTGCTGCGATCGGTTATCTGCATGTAACCGTGTTCGTCGATCGTTGCAACGTCGCCGGTCGGAAACCACCCTTCGCCCTTGGAATCGTATCTGAGCGGATCGCCGCCTTCGCCTTTGAAGTAGGCGCGCACGACCCAAGGTCCGCGCACAAGCAGATTCCCAAAAGTTTTACCGTCCCAGGGCAGCTCGTTGTTGTCATCATCGACAATCTTCATGTCGACGCCGTAGATCACATGTCCCTGCTTTTCGAGAATCTTCTGCTGCTCCGGTTTGCTCAGACCCATGTGGCGGCTCTGCAACCGGGCGAGCGTCCCCAGCGGCGACATCTCGGTCATGCCCCATGCATGGATGACGTCTACGCCGTAGTCATCGCGAAAGCTTCGAATCATTGCCGGGGGGCATGCAGAGCCTCCGATCACGGTGCGCTGCAGCGTCGAAAAGCGCGCCCCCTTTTGTTTAACGTGCGCAAGCAGTCCCAGCCACACCGTCGGAACGCCTGCGGAAAACGTGACCTTTTCGGCTTCGAAAAGCTCAAAGAGCGAGGCACCGTCGAGTTGCGCGCCGGGAAACACCAGCTTCGCCCCGACCAGCGGCGCGACATACGGAATGCCCCAGGCATTCACATGGAACATCGGCACGACAGGCAAAATCACATCGCGTGCCGAGGTAGCCATTGCATCCGGAAGCGCTGCGCCGTAGGCGTGGAGGACCGTCGACCGGTGTGCGTAGAGGGCGCCCTTAGGGTTGCCCGTGGTCCCAGAGGTGTAGCAGAGGGCCACCGCAGAGCGTTCATCGAACTCCGGCCAGTTCCAGTCGCCAGCGCCCGTTTTTAGTAGTTCCTCGTAGTTGACCAAATTCGGGATTGCGGTACCGGCCGGCTGCCGATCTGGATCGATCATTGCAATCCAGCTTTTTACGCCCGGGCATTTGGGTGCGATCGCCTCAATGATGGGGAGAAATGTTAGGTCGAAAGCGAGGTGAATGTCCTCGGCGTGATTGACGATCCATGCGATCTGGTCGGGGTGCAGCCGGGGGTTGATCGTGTGAATGACCGCACCCATTCCACCCACGGCGTAGTAGGTCTCCACATGGCGATACCCGTTCCAGGCAAGCGTGGCTACGCGTTCGCCGCGTCGGACGCCGGCCTTTTCAAATGCGCTGGCAAGTCGCCGGGAACGCTCCTCGCACTGTGCGTAAGTGATGCGATGGATATCTCCCTCTATGCGGCGAGATACGATCTCGGCCTCGCCGTGGTGGCGGGCAGCGTGCCGCAGGATCGATGAAATCAGTAGCGGCATTTCCATCATCAGACCTTGCATCGGCTTCTCCTTGCTTGCGCACTCCCGCCGGCTCTCGCAGTGCCGGGCGGAGCGATTTTGCCCATCTGTCGAAGCATACCAATACCGAGGGAGCAGGCGGGTCTTGGCGGTGGCCTCGGCGGATCGATTTAAAATCCACCTCAAGGTGCGCCGGCCCGACTCATTTCTGTCGGCTTTTTCCGAAAACGGTTGGCGGCAGCGGACCAGTCGCCATCTCCTGGCGGCGAGAGCGAGGCGTTATGAGCGAGGAATATCGGCCCGGCAAAGTGGTCAAAAGCGATGCCGAATGGAAGTCTCAGTTGAGCGAGACCGAATATGCGGTGACACGCAAACACGGCACGGAGCGGGCATTCACCGGCCGGTTCTGGGACCATCACGAGCGCGGCACTTACGTGTGCATCTGCTGTGGTGCCGACTTGTTTGGTTCCGGGGAAAAATTTGACTCTGGCACCGGCTGGCCCAGCTACTGGGAGCCAGTATCGGGCGAAGCGATCGCCACCAAGCGCGACTTTGGCTGGGGAATGATCCGAACCGAGGTGTTGTGTGCCCGGTGCGATGCTCACCTGGGGCACGTCTTCAAGGACGGGCCAGAACCTACCGGGCTTCGCTACTGCATCAATTCGGCGTCGTTGGGCTTTCGCCCTGAAAAAGAATCGGAAACCTGATGGTCTCCGTCACGCACTCAGGCGCGCTTGACCTTTTCCAGCATCCGAAAGACCGTGCGGGACTTGCCGACAAAAAGGCGTTTGAGCATTTTGGGAAGGCAGCGACGCTCAAGAGTGTTTCGACGGGTGCGAGTGCGTTCAGCCATGAGGGGCTCCGTTACAAATAATCGGGTAAACCTGCGATTATAGCGCTTTGTTTGAACCTCCCGCATCTGTAGCAGGTCGCTTCAGAGCGGAACTGCCGCCCCGGGGGCAACCATGAAGATGATCTTCGACCTGCTGCCGGTCGTCTTTTTTTTCGTCGCTTACAAGCTTTCAGACATTTTTATAGCGACGGGCATCGCCATTCTGGCCAGCATTCTGCAGCTCGGCTGGCTGCGCATGAATCGTGAGGAGATCACGACCATGCACTGGACGAGCGTGGCCATCATCGTTTTCTTCGGCGGGCTGACGCTTATGCTGCGGGACGAGACCTTCATTAAGTGGAAGCCGACGGTTCTCTACATTACCCTGGCCCTTACGCTGATCGTCGGGCGCTGGGTACTCCGACGCAACCTCGTCCAGAAACTGATGGGTAATCAGATCAAGCTCCCCGACATCGTCTGGGACCGCATCAACCTGGCTTGGATCGGTTTTTTCGTATTCCTCGCCGTGCTCAACATCTGGGTCGCACAATCGTTCAGCACCGACGCCTGGGTCAACTTCAAGTTCTACGGGATCATGGGCCTGACCTTTGCGTTTATTGCGGCGCTGGTCTTTTACATGGCCCGCTACATGCAGACCGACGACGAGAAGAGATCGGATGAAACCTAGCGCTGACGAACTCGCCGAGAGGCTCCGGACGAGCTTTCCGGGCGCTCGTATCGAGGTGGTCGATGACAGTCACCTTCATGCCGGCCACGCTGGGGCCGAGGGTGGGGCTGGCCACTACACTGTGAACATCACCTGGCGGGGCTTCGCCGGCCAGCGCAAGATCGCGCAACATCGCCTCGTGTATGATGCCGTCGCCGATTGGATGCCCTCCCGAATCCATGCCCTGTCGATCCACGCTTCAGAAATCTCCTGAGCCGTCAGGCCCGGGGGCGAGCTAGGCGACCCCGGTGGACTTTCGGTGTCTCCTTCGATCCGGAGCTTTCGCGATGACTTTCCTTCCCCGCATTGTCCAGACCTACTCTCTGGCCCTATTGTTTATCTGCGCGGTGGTGTTGGTGGCAGTCGCGCCCTCCGTCGCGCAGGCTCAGGCGCCGGTGGCGACGGTCAATGGCAAGCCCATTCCCGCGCAGCGGCTTGAAGATGTGGTTACGCAGCTCGCCGCGCAAGGTCGTTCGGATACGCCTGATCTTCGCGCAGCGGTTCGAGAGCAGCTCATTCTGCGCGAGATCTTTGCCCAGGAAGCAGAGAAACGGGGACTGGCGCGGAGCGCAGATATTGCCCGCCAACTGGAACAAATGCGCGAGGATCTGCTGATTCGCGCGCTCATTCAGGACTATCTGGCTAACGTTGAGCCGATTACCGAAGACGATATCAAACGCGAGTACGAGCGCGTGCACGGCAAAACGAGCGCCGAAAAGGAATATCGCGCCCGACATATTCTAGTCGACAAGGAAGAAGAAGCGCGCCAGATCATCGCCCAGCTCCGTAAGGGTGAGCGTTTCGAGACGCTTGCCCGTCGGTCGCGCGACACCGGCTCTGCCCAGCAGGGTGGCGACCTCGACTGGGCCACGCCCGAGACCTTCGTGAGGGAGTTCTCCGAGGCCATGATTGCTCTTGAGAAGGGCAAGTTCACGGACAAGCCCGTCAAGACGCAGTTTGGCTTTCACATCATCCGGCTCGACGATGTGCGCACCGTCACTGCTCCGCCGATGGCTCAGATAGCGCCTCAGTTGCGCCAGGAACTCGAGCGGGCTCGCATAGACAAGCTGCAGCAGACCCTCAAGTCCAAGGCCAAGGTTCAGTAGCGAGCGATTTGACCGCTCGCCTCGCGGATCTTGCGCCCGGCCCGCGGGCGGGAGCTTACCGTTTTCGCTGCTCAGCGCGTCGCGCTTCGAAAAATTCTCTCAAGGTCGCAGCGCATTCGGCCCCAAGCACGCCTCGGGAAACCTGGGTATGGGGTGCGATCGCAGGGTTTGACATGAGGTCCGTGACGCTTCCGCAGGCGCCGGTCTTGGGATCGTCAGCGCCGTAGACCAGCCTGGCAATTCGCGCGTGGCCGATGGCTCCGGCGCACATCGCACAGGGCTCGAGCGTCACATAAAGCGTGCAGCCCGGTAGACGGTAATTACCCAGAGTCGCTGCTGCGTCGCGAAGCGCCTGGACTTCGGCGTGCGCGGTGGGATCGTGAAGCGCAATGGGCTGGTTGAAGCCGCGGCCCACGATTCTTCCGTCCTGGATGATAACCGCTCCGACCGGCACCTCAGCCCGCGAAGCAGCTTCTAGAGCCTGGACTAGCGCTTCTCGCATCCAGCGCTCATCGCTCTCGCCAAGTGCCTCAGCCGATTCGGTACCCTGCTGGCCTTCCCCGCTGCGTGCCGGCCCTGCTCCGCTCATTGCGGCGCAGGCCATTTTTTGAAGAGCGATACATGATTCTCCCCGTCGACCCGCTCATATCGGTGCGTATCCGACATCTCTCGGACAAAATGAATTCCCCATCCGCCCACGGATCGGCTCTCCAGATCAAGTTCCGCCTCCGTTTCATCGACCTCGGCAAACGGATCAAAGGCTATGCCGTTATCGTGGAGCGACACGTGCAGTCCATCGGCGTCGCCAGCGATTCGCACATGAAACCACCCGTCCACCGGCTGCCTGCCGCCATAGTTGATGACATTGACGACGAGTTCTTCGACGACTGTCATGATGGCTGTCTGAAGCGCCATGCCCCAGCCGCACCTGGCCGAGATCGATTCGATGGTATCGAGCAGCGCAGGCAGTTCTTCGAGTCGACACGGACGCTTCCAGTCGAGAAGAGTCTCCATTGCCGCAAGCCTGCAGTACACCCGCGTCAGGCGGCGATCTGGGCGATCGCCGCCTCGACACTGTCCTCGAGCGGGATGATACGGTCGAATCCGCTCATTTTCAGCACTTCCGTGACAGCAGGCTGAGCACCCGCGATGATCGCCTTGCCGCCGTCGGCGCGGACTTTTTTGGCAGCAACCAGAATGACCCGGAGTCCGGCGCTGCTCACATAGTTGACCCCCGACAGGTCAAGAACCAACGACGGGCCTGATTCGGTGAGTCGATGGAGCAGATCGGACTCTATCGACGCCGCATTGCTCGCATCGATCCGACCCGTTGGCGCAAAAATACAGTGAGCGTCGCTCAAGGCAGCCTCCAGTGAGTTTTTACTGGCTGTTCGGGATCCGCGGATCGCGCGCGACCGAAATATTGGTACCGGGTATGGTCGACTCTGTGGCTTTCGCGTCTCCCTTCAGACCATCCGGGGACTGCGTGCCGACTGTAGCCCGTGACGGCGGCCTTGGAGCCATCAGTGCGGCACCGGTTCGAGGCGCGTCGAACTGTAGTTCTGGAATGGGACGTACCGCCATCGCCGAGTCGCTGGTGGCGACCGTCGACCGAATCAGGAAAAGCCGCTCTCTGCGCTGCAGCTGTTCGGTCTGGGAGCGGAACAGATTTCCAAACAGAGGGATATCGCCGATCAGCGGGACCTTGTCCTCGCCTTTGACGGTCTGTACCGAGTTGTAGCCTCCGATCAGCAGGCTCTCATCGGCGCGAATCGTCGCCTCGGTGCTGACCACCCCGCGTCGAATCGAAGGCCTCGTTCCGGCTGCGGCGGACTGGATCTGACCGTCCTCGATATCGAGTGTCAGGTGCACTCGCTGATCCTGACCTTCTCCCACCATGCGGGGGGTTACCCTCAAGGTGGTTCCGGCCGTGATGGGGGTAACGAGAGCCGTGCGTTCGGCCACCGTCTGGATGTACTGCGTCTCGGACAGGTCGATGACTGCACCAAGATTTTCAGCGGTCAGGATCGACGGGCGAGCCTGAATCGCCGCATCGCCCTGCTGCTCGAGAGCGCGCAACCGTGCAATGAAGTAGCTCGCGCCCGAAACCACAGTCGTGGTCGGTGTCATGCCAGGAGCGTTACTGCGCCCTACCGAGAGCGTGTTGCGGTCGGCTGTATCGCTGAGGTTACCCATGCCTACCGCACTACGCTGGCCGTCAAACGATGTTCCCCAGGCAACACCAAGTTCCGACAGGCGACTGGTGTTGACGTCAATGATCATCGCCTCGATCTCGACGAGTTTGGTGGGGACATCAAGCTGCGCTATCAAACGCTCATAGATGGGGATTCGGTCGGGCGTGTCCTGCACGATGATCGAATTGGTCCGAGGCTCGGATTGGATGGAAGGCTGAACCCGCGGCGCAGAACCGATATTGGGCCCGCCAGTACCCGGCCTCGCAGTAGTTTCGGCCGCGGCATCGCCCGTGCCCGATCCAGATTGCGCCCCGCGCTGCCCAACTCCTTCGTTGGACGAGTCCCCTGCCCGGAGGTTTGGCTGCTGGACGATTCTTTCGGTCGTACGCGCAAACGCCGAGCCTGAGATCAGATTTCGAAGAATCGTCGCCACGCCCGGGCTGGTGATTTCCCGGTCACGGTACGACACGGTTCGGTCCTGGACTGATGCATGCTTCAAGCGGAATACAGCGACCTGAAGCCCGGTTGGGCCTCCTGGCAAAGCCTTCATCGTCCTTTCAATGAGATCGATGTAGGACGGTGGGCCCGATACCATGACGGCGTTACGCTCGGGCATTTCGGCCCAGCCAAACTTGGTCTCGAAAACTCCAAGCGAGGTCAGCACCTGTCTTAGGGTGTTATTGGGTGTCCCGACAATGGGCGAGGCGATCGACCTGACCTGCATGTCGCGCCCGGCCGATATGTAAAGCCTCCCGGCGTGGGTGAACCAGACGAAGCCGTAGGTACCGCCTAACCGGTTAATGAACTCGGTCGGATTGCGGACATTGAACCGGCCGTTGACCAGTTCTGTCATCGGAATGACAGAGTCCAGCGCCAGATTGAATCCCGCGGCAAAGTCCTGAAGTACTTCGGCCAGAGTGAGTTTGTCGGCGTAATAGGAAAACTCTCCGTCCGGCCAGGGAGGGGGCCCAGCCATCGAGGCCGGTGCGTGACCGGCGAGCGTCATGGAGAGCGCAGCGCCTGCCAAGAGACGACGGCCGAGCGCAACCAGGCGGCCGCAGATCGGGGGGTCGCATGGAGCCAACATCACAGCAGAGCTCTCCACATATCGATTTCGTTCACAAGCTGTTCAACGGCTTCGTCAAGGCTAGTGGTTGAAATCCCTCCCGGCAACCGGCGCTGCAGCCAGAGGGCGGAACGGGAATCATCACAGGACAGAATCGAAGGATTATCCCTCAAACGGCCCGCCGATACGGTCATCGCCCGGTCGAGCACGCGTTCCCGGTCATTCAGGCCCTGGGGAAGGTCACAGAGTCGCGCTTCCAACAGGATCGTGTTGCCGGCCAAAACGTGGAAATGCGTTCGCACCGAGTCAAAAGTCAGAGAAAGTCTCGTCGACGAGGGATCGCGGGTCAGTTCGTAGCCGTTTGATTTTGCCCAATCTTCGATAGTTCGCGCCGCGTTCGTCATGGATCAATTCCCCGCCTTCCGAGTTCGCTGACCAGTCGCAGGACAGCCGCAACAGGCTCAATGAGATCGGATGGAACGTAGTGGTCGACATTACCCTGCTCAAAGAGCGCTCTGGCAAGCGGAATGTTCTGCATCACGGGGACGCCCGCCTCGCGCGCAGCCTCGATCATCCGGGATGCGAGATAGCCCTCCCCCTTAGCCACCACCACCGGCAAAGGCGTCTCTTGCTCGTCGTAGTGCAAGGCGACGGCCAAATGCGTGGGATTGGTCACCACCACCGAGGCGCTGCGGGTTCTTTGTACGGAGTCCTCCTGCATCAGTTCCTGATGCAGATGCTTACGCTGCGACTTGATGTGGGGGTCGCCCTCCATCGTCTTGTATTCCTGCTTGACCTCATCTTTGCTCATCATGAGCTTTTTGGTGTAAGAGTGACGCTGCCATGCAAAATCCGCCAGTGAAATCACGACATAGCAGAGGCCGACGTAAAGGATGATGTTTTTGAGGAGTTCTGCAAAGATGGTTCCGATATCGGCGATCGTATAGTAGGGCGCCATCATCAGCGCGGGGATCGCGTCTAGGATAAAGATGTACACCACATAGCTGATGATGAGGATCTTAAGGGTCGACTTGATGAACTCGACCAGATTATTTTTGGAAAAAATGTTCTTGGCGTTTTCGATAAAATTTAACTTTTTTGCCGATGGCATCAACGCCTTGAAGCTGATCAGCATGCCGGTCTGGAGCGCCTCGATCACGATCCCAAGCCCCAGCACGATCCCGACAAAGGGCAGCGTGAGAGAAAAGCCGCGCAGGATCATGTCCTCGACGATAGTGCTGACGGCAAAACCGAAATCAGCAGCGATGTAATTGAGGGGCAGCGAAATCAACTGCCCGATCGACATCGCGATGTCGCGGCCCTGGGCGATGATGTAGCCGAACATACCGATGACCAGCGCGGTTTGGGTGAAATCGCGGCTCTTCGCGACTTCACCCTTTTCGCGCGCCTCGCGAATTTTTTTCGGGGTGGGCTGTTCGGTCTTTTCGCTCATCGCGTTGCCGTTCCGCCGAAGATCCGGTCAAGCCGGTAGGGCCAATCCTTTCCTTCTAGGAGGACCTGTCCACCAAAGTCGAACAGAGTCGCTGCGAACACCACCAGAACAAGTAGCCCGACCGCGCTTTTGATCGGCATGGCCAGGAAGAACACCTGCAGTTGCGGGGCGAAACGGCTCACCAGCGCGAGTCCGACCTCGATCAGGAACATGATCAGCAGAACAGGCGAGGCCAGAATCAGCATGACAGCGATCAGCCGGTTAAGCTGCTGGAAGAGGAGCGTCGCCGAATCGAAGTCCAGCTTGGGCCAGAAGCTGTCCACGGGCCAGATGCGGTAGCTGTCGTAGAGAATCTCAAAGATCAGCTGCATTCCGCCGACCGCAAAAAAATAAGCGATGAAGGCAATTCCCAGAAGCAGCCCGGTCGGCGAACTGTCGTTGCCGGTCAGCGGGTTGATTGTTGCCGCCATGCTCGCACCGCGCTGGTTGTCCGCGATGAAGCCCACGCCTTCGACCATCCAGAAGGGTAATGCGCAAACAAAGCCAAGCACGAGTCCAAGAAAAGACTCCTTTGCAACCACGAAAATCAGCGGGGTCGCCGGGTCGATGACGAACGAAGGCGGAATCGTGGGTACGACGAGCAGCCCGGTTGCTGCCGAGGCGGCAAACGCACCGAGTCGCGGAACAAGGTTACGGCTGAATACCGGCAACAGCATGAAAAGCGGCAGGATGCGGGCCTGCACGATGGTGACAGCCAGCACCGTTTTCTTAATCCCGTCGACGCTCAGATCCAGCACTGGTTGTCTCGCTGCATGTGCGGTTACATCCGATTGAAGTTGGAAAATACCGCGACCGTGTAGTTATACATTTCACCGCCCATCCATGAGGCGGTCAGGTAGAGGACAAGTCCCACCGCGATGAGCTTGACCGCGAAAGAAAGGGTTTGTTCCTGTATCTGCGTGAGCGACTGAAAGAGCGCAAACAAGGTCCCGACCACCGCTGCAACGATGATCGCCGGCATGGACAGCGCAAGCGCGAGATAGAGCGCCTGACTGAGAAGGGTCGTAACACCGCCCGATCCGCCCACAATTTTCCTTAAACGTAGGAGAGGACCAGCCCCTGAATAAGGCGAGTCCAACCGTCGACCATTACAAACAGGAAAAGCTTCAGCGGCAAGGAAATCATGACTGGCGAAACCATCATCATGCCCATGGCGAGAAGGATGTTCGAGATCACCAGATCAATGATCACAAAAGGGAGAAAGAGCAAAAATCCGATCTTGAAAGCCGATACCAGTTCGGTAACCATAAACGCTGGCACGACGATGATGAAGTCGCTTTCCTTGAGGTCGGCGGACATTTTTTCGCCCCACATCTGCCTTGCTGCCCGCAGAAAAAAGCTCCGTTGCTCTCGATCGCTGTGTTTGATCAAAAATTCGCGCAGGGGCTCCGAGCCCTTGGTCACCGCACCGATCATCTTCTCCGCCGCCACCATCGACCCCGGTTGAGACAGGTACTGGCGGTGAATCTCCTGGCCAACCGGTGCCATGATGTAGACGGTGAGGATCAGTGACAGGCCATACAGGGCCAGGTTGGGCGGGATCTGCTGAATGCCTAGCGCATTGCGCAGTAGCGACATGACCACCGCGATCTTGAGAAAAGTCGTACTTGCGACAACGACCGTCGGCACCAGCGCGATCAGCGCCAGCGCAACCGCTAGCGAAATCGGATCAAAGCTGGTTACCGGCATCGTCGGCTCTGCTGCGAGCGCATGGTCAGCGCGCTAGATCGGTGAGGGAAAGGCGCGACACCATGACGCCGAGTCGACCATCCATGTCGACGAGCTGCCCCTCGCCTATCACCGCACCATTGGCCCGGATGGTGACGAAGTCCTGTAGCGGCCGATCCAGGGGCAGTGCCGAGCCGCTATCGAGCGTTTGCAACTCGGCCAGGGTGATCACCCGCTCGCCCAGGTCAAAGCTGAGCCTCACCGGCAGTTCGCTGAGGCTCGT
>CAZZKA010000068.1:0-14286 GCA_964654745.1 uncultured Bordetella sp.
GGCGATTTACGTCGGCTACCACGTGGTCTGGAATGTCACTCCGGCGCTGCACACACCCCTGATGGCGGTGACCAACGCGGTATCGGCCATCATCATCGTGGGGGCGATGCTTGCCGCTGCGCTCACTGAGACCGGCCTGGGCAAGACAATGGGTGTACTCGCCGTGGCGCTGGCTGCGGTCAATGTGTTCGGCGGCTTTCTCGTGACGCGCCGGATGCTCGAGATGTTCAAGAAGAAAGAGCCCAAGTCGGGCTCCGGCGGACACTGAGGGGATCGGCGCCATGAGCATGAATGTCGTCGTCCTCCTTTACCTGATCGCTTCGGTGTTTTTCATCCAGGCCTTGAAGGGCCTGTCGCATCCGTCGACCTCGCGTCTGGGCAATACCTTTGGCATGGTGGGCATGGCGATTGCCGCCTTCACCACGGTCGCACTCATCTACAAGCTGCGTCCAGAGATCGCCACGGTGGGCATGGGCTGGGTGCTCGCGGGGCTGGTCGTGGGCGGGGCCATCGGTACCGTCATGGCCAAGCGCGTCGAGATGACCAAGATGCCCGAGCTGGTCGCCTTCATGCATTCGATGATCGGTCTGGCGGCCGTTTTCATCGCGATTGCCGCGGTGGCCGAGCCCTGGGCCTTCAATATCGTCGCCAAGGGCGAACCGATCCCCATGGCCAACCGGATTGAGCTTTTCATTGGCACATTCGTCGGGGCCATCACCTTCTCCGGTTCGGTGATCGCGTTCGGCAAGCTTTCGGGCCAGTACAAGTTTCGCCTCTTCCAGGGTGCTCCCGTCGTTTTCAGCGGCCAGCATACGGTCAATCTGGTGCTCGCGATCGCAATGCTGGGATTTGGCATCTGGTTTTCGATCACGCAGGAATGGCTGCCGTTTGTGATCATGACCGCGATCGCTTTTGTACTCGGCGTTCTCATCATCATCCCGATCGGCGGAGCGGACATGCCAGTGGTGGTGTCGATGCTCAACAGCTATTCCGGATGGGCTGCGGCGGGCATCGGCTTTTCGCTCAACAACTCGATGCTGATCATTGCCGGATCGCTGGTCGGTTCCTCGGGTGCGATCCTGTCCTACATCATGTGCAAGGCGATGAACCGCTCGTTCTTCAACGTGATTCTGGGTGGATTCGGCGGCGAGACGGCTACGGCCGCAGCCGGCGCACAGCAGCAGCGGCCGGTCAAGGCGGGCTCGCCCGATGACGCGGCCTTCCTCATGTCCAATGCCGAAAGCGTGATCATCGTTCCGGGCTACGGTCTGGCTGTTGCGCGAGCCCAGCATCCTCTCAAGGAACTCACCGACAAGCTGATCGCTCGCGGTGTTTCGGTCAAATACGCCATCCATCCGGTCGCTGGGCGCATGCCTGGACACATGAATGTGCTGCTTGCCGAGGCCGAGGTGCCCTACGATCAGGTCTTCGAAATGGAAGACATTAACTCCGAGTTTGGCGACACCGATGTGGTTCTGGTGCTGGGCGCCAACGACGTGGTCAACCCTGCGGCCAAGGACCCGAAGTCGGCCATCGCGGGCATGCCTATCCTCGAAGCCTACAAGGCGCGGCAGGTGATTGTGAACAAGCGTTCGATGGCCTCGGGCTACGCGGGTCTGGACAATGAACTCTTCTACATGGATCGCACGATGATGGTTTTCGGCGATGCAAAGAAAGTCGTTGAGGATATGGTCAAGGCGGTCGAGGCCTGAGCAATCGAGGCCTGGGCAATTGAGGCCTTAGCGGTCGCGACCTGAACGCCTGCCGTCCATCCTTGGGCCACGGATAAGACCTGCTCACCCGGGCCACACGGTACCGCTCTCAGATTGCCGCGCCCCTGAGCGTTGCGGCAGCCCCGCAACCGCTCCCGTAGGAAGCGCCTCCCGGCAAGGCACAGTCAGGCGCCGACGCTCCGAGAAGCGCGATGGGGCTCTTCCATCACCTGATCGACCCACTCGATCCAATGCCGCACCGGCGTCGGCGTGCCAGCCTGAAGATGGGTGATGCAGCCGATGTTGGCCGACAGGATCAGTTCGGGCGCGCCCGCGGACAGGTTGCCAAGCTTGCGGCGGCGAAGCTCCCCCGACAACTCCGGCTGCAGCACCGAATACGTGCCTGCCGAGCCGCAACACAGATGCGAGTCGGCGACCGGCAGGACGCTTGCTCCCATGCGGGTGAGCAGCGCCTCGACCACACCACGAATCCTCTGGCCGTGCTGCAGTGAGCAGGGCGGATGAAACACCAGACGCTGCTGCGCGCTCGCCGACAGGCGTCCCTCGCGCAAGGCCACGTCGAGTTCGCCCGGCAACCATTCAGCAAGGTCGCGGGTGATGGCAACGACGCGTTCCGCGCGCGGTCCCCATTCGGGATCGGTTGCAAGAAGATGCGCATAGTCCTTGACCATCGCACCGCAGCCGGATGCATTGATCAGGATCGCCTCGGCCCCCGCCTCGATGAGCGGCCACCACGCAGCGATGTTTCGCCGCGCATCCTGGGCCGCACCGGTCTGGTCATTCAAATGATGTCGAATCGCCCCGCAGCATCCCGAGTCCTGCGGGCGCAGCGCCTGAACGCCGATCCGGTCGAGCACGCGGTCGGTGGCCGCATCGATGGCAGGAATCATGGCGGGCTGCACGCAGCCCGCGAGTAACAAAACTTTACGCGCATGCGTGCGCAGCGGAACCAGCCCGGGATCGCGACGCTCAGGAACCTTGGCTTTGAGCGATTCGGGCAGAAAGGGGCGTAGCGCCTGACCCAGCCGCATCGCCGGATCAAACACCCAGCGTCGGGTGAGCGTTTCACGCAACGCGGCGCGCAGGAACCGCTCCTGGGTGGGCCGCTCCACCTGTTGCTCAACGAGCCTGCGACCGATGTCGACCAGGTGCCCATAGTCCACACCCGATGGGCAGGTGCTTTCGCAGTTACGGCAGGTGAGGCAGCGGTCCAGGTGCTGCATCGTCGATCGCGTTGGGGCCTCACCCTCGACCACGGATTTGATGAGGTAGATGCGGCCGCGCGGACCGTCGAGCTCATCGCCCAGGATCTGATAGGTCGGACAGGTTGCCGTGCAAAACCCGCAGTGCACGCACTTGCGCAAGATCGCCTCGGCCTCGTCGCCGTCGCGACTGCCCTTCAACCACTGCGCCAGATGCGTTTCCATGATTCAAAGGCCCGGATACAGACGGCCCGGGTTGAAGATCCCGGGCGCATCAAATTGCTGTTTAAGCCGCCGGTGCAGCGCCATGATGGGCGCTGCCAGCGGATGGAAGACTCCCGCCTCGCGCTTGCCGCCGCGAAACATCATGGCGCTCCCACCAGCCGCCTGTGCGGCCGCGCGAACTTTGGTCGCGTCCTCAGGGCTCACGAGCCAGCGCAATGCACCGCCCCATTCGATGCACTGCTCGCCAGACAGTCCCAGCTGACTCGCGGCCGACGGAACCGAGAGTCGCCAGAGCGCGAGATCGCCGCCATTGGCGTCCCCTTCGGCTAACTCGCTACGCCTGAAAAAGCCATGGTCATGTTCACGGACAGCGGCCCAGAGCGTCTGGGCCTCAGACTGTGCAAGCAGGCGCGCAGCGTGGTCACGCATCATGCGGGCGAGCGCTGCATCCACCGCTGCACGTGCGCCAGAGAAACGCACACTGAGCGTTGTTCCTACATGAAAGCTTGCCGAGATGGGAAGCGGTTCGCCACCCCAGGTGTTGAGCAATTGCAGCGCTTCGCGCGCATCGCAGTCGAATGCGATGCTGGCTTCGGCCGCCGGCTGCGGTAGCACCTTGATCGAAACCTGTGTGATGAGGCCGAGGATGCCCATCGCGCCGCACATCAGCCGCGAAACATCGTAGCCCGCAACATTCTTCATCACCTCGCCACCGAAATGGAGCTCGCGCCCACGCGCATCCAGACATGCGAGGCCGAGTACGAAATCGCGCAGCGCACCGGCGCTTGCCCGCCGCGGACCGGAGAGCCCTGAGGCCACCACGCCGCCGATCGTCGCTGCGCCCCCGAATGACGGCGGCTCGCAGGCAAACATCTGGCCTCGCTCGGCGAGCGTGCGTTCGATCTCGGCGAGGGGTGTTCCGGCCCAGGCTGTAAGCACAAGCTCTGTGGGCTCGTAGCTCACAATACCGGCCAGCGCGCGCGTATCGAGCACTGCGCCTTCGAGGCCGTGGGCCAGAAAATCTTTGCTGCCGCCGCCACGAATCCGAAGCGGCGCGCGCTCGGCTGCCGCGCGGACGATTTGCGCGCGCAGCGCGGCTAGCGCTTCGACGGCCTGTGCACTCGCGCCCATAGCGGCAGAGGTCATTGGAGGGGCAATCCGGTTCAGAAACGCGGCAAGTCAGCGTGTGGCAACTGACCGCGGTGCACATGCATCTTGCCGTATTCCGCGCATCGCGCGAGCGTCGGGATCCCCTTGCCCGGATTGAGCAAGCCGGCCTCATCAAACGCCGACTTCACAGCGAAGAAAAGATCGCGCTCGTCGGGCGAAAACTGCACGCACATCGAGGACAGTTTTTCCACACCCACTCCGTGCTCGCCGGTAACGGTGCCACCATATTCCACGCACAACTCCAGAATCTCGGCACCGAAAAGCTCAGCCCGGTGCCAGCTGTCCGGATCATTCGCATCAAACAGGATCAGCGGATGGAGGTTGCCATCGCCCGCATGAAATACATTCATGCAGCCGAGCCGGTATTTCTTCTCCATCCCGGCAATCGCCTGGAGCATCCGTCCCAGCATCCGCCTCGGAATCGTCCCGTCCATGCAGTAATAGTCAGGGGAAATGCGCCCGGCGGCTGGAAACGCATTCTTTCTGCCCGACCAGAAGGCGAGCCGCTCGGCCTCGCTCTGCGACACCCGCTGGGCTGTGCAGCCGCAGCGCCTGAGCACCGCGTCGATCCGGGCAATTTCTTCTTCGACCTCTTCGGGTGTGCCGTCGGATTCGACGATCAGAATAGCCTCGGCCTGGAGGTCATAGCCCGCGCGCACAAAGGGTTCGACCGCCGCAGTGGTTTTGCGATCCATCATTTCCATGCCCGCCGGAATGATGCCCTCGGCGATGATCGCAGCGACCGCATCGCCCGCCTTCACAATATCGTCGAAGGAAGCGAGCACGGCTCGCGCCAGCACGGGGCGGGGCAGGAGTTTGACGGTGATTTCGGTCACCACCGCGAGCATGCCCTCGGAGCCGATGATGAGCGCGAGAAGATCCAGTCCCGGCGAGTCGAGCGCAGCGCTGCCGATCTCGAGGATTTCGCCCTCGATCGTGATCGCACGCACCCGTAGCACATTGTGTACCGTGAGCCCATACTTGAGGCAGTGCACCCCGCCCGAGTTTTCGGCGACATTGCCACCGATCGAGCAGGCGATTTGCGACGATGGGTCTGGGGCGTAATAAAGACCGTGCGGTGCGGCGGCCTCCGAAATTGCCAGGTTACGAACCCCCGGCTGCACCTGCGCTGTGCGGGAAAAGGGGTCAAGCGCGAGAATGCGATTGAACCGCGCGAGTGACAGCACCACACCCGAGGCATGCGGCATCGAGCCGCCCGACAGGCTGGTGCCCGCGCCGCGGGCGACCACCGGCACCTCAAGCTCACGGCAGGCTTTGAGCACGGCGATCACCTGTGCCTCGGTATCCGGAAGCACCACCGCCATCGGCATCTGTCTGAAGGCCGACAGCGCATCGCACTCGTAGGGCCGTTTGTCCTCGTCGCGGTGCAGCACCGCATGCTCGGGCAGAATGCCCCGCAGGCGATCGACCACGACCTGCAGTCGATCGGCACTGGGCGCCGCACGAAAATCCACATGGCGAAGCGAAGGTTCGACGATTGAGTTCATTTCCGCATTCTATCTGCCACCTCCACGGCTTCCTCATGCGCCCTGCCCGGCGCCATGGAAAGGCCGACGCACCCACGCCCTACGCCCAGGCATCGACAACATGACGCCTCGTCCGGTCGCCGCGGGGCTGCCAATGACAAAGCGCGGCAGCATGCCTTGCAGACTGACAGGGGTGTCTCCTAGGATAGTCTCTGCCTCGACACTCAGTGTGACCTTCGCCATGCACTGCGCTCCCGTTGCCATGTGGCGCATCGCCCGCCTGCGTCCCGCGCCGTGAACCGCCGCGGCATCAGGCCATGACCCTGCCCTGGAAAGCCTCCCTCCCGATAGGCTACCTGCTGCTGTTTTCCGGCATGGCGCTGGTGGGCACCTATACCGCACTCTCCAAACCCCTGTCGGCGGCATTTCCGGTTATTCTGTTGGGGTGGCTGCGCTTTGCCATTGCAGCGGTGGTGATGATTCCCTGGCTGAGGCGCCCGGCCGACGAGGCCCCGCTCGACGGTTCGATTTGGCGCACCCTGTTCGCGCAGTCCTTTTTCGGCAACTTTCTGTTTTCGATTTTTATGCTCTCGGGCGTGGCGCTCACTTCGGCTTCGGCAGCGGGCGTGGTGATGGCGGCGCTACCGCCGCTGGTTGCACTGTTGTCATGGTGGTTGCTAGGTGAGCGCGCAGGACTGCGCGTGCTGCTGGCCACTGGCCTTGCAGCAGCGAGCATCGCGCTCCTGTCGCCCTCGGGAAACGGATCGAGTGCTTCCTCGCATCTCACCGGCAATCTGCTGATACTCGCCTGCGCGGCCTGCGAGGCGATTTATGTGATTCTGGGTAAGCGCCTCTCGCACAGGCTCTCGCCACGCCGAATCTCGGCGCTCATCAACCTGATCGGGCTGGCACTGATGACGCCGCTCGGATTGTGGCAAGCGATCGACTTTGATCCCGCGGCGGTGCCGGCGCCGATCTGGATACTGCTCATCTTTTATTCGATTGCGGCAAGCATGATCTCGACCTGGCTATGGCTTTCGGGTCTGACTCGCGTACCCGCGGCGCATAGCGGCGTCTTCACCGTTGGACTCCCGCTGGCCGCCACCGCGGTCGCAGTGGGCTTCCTCGGTGAACCTCTGGGCTGGACTCAAGTGGCTGCGCTTGCCCTGGCGGTGACAGGAATCGTGCTGGTGACCTGGCCCGCCCGCGCCGAACGCGCGCGCGATTGACGGCCTTGCGCGCACCGCAGGCGCCCCCGGCCGAGGATTGACAGTTGGAGGGGTTTTGGGCACTCTCAAATCCGCTTGATGACCCGTTACGGGAGAGACCGAAACGATCTGGCAAGGGCCGCCCCCCTGCCAGCCTCGCACCGGCGCCGAAGGTGTATCGCCCCGAAAACTCTCAGGCAAAAGGACTGTTGCGGGTCAGGCACTCTGGAGAGAAGTCGCTGGCAGGCAAAGGCCCGCTCGCAAGGCTCGCCGAAGGAAACACGCGCTGATCCATGCCCCGGGCATCGATCTCACGCAGCGCTGAATGTCTCAGGCAAACGGACAGAGGGGGCTCCCCCAACCCGCATTCCGCGCGGAATGCCCGTCAGGAGCCTTCGCCTTGAATACGCCCGCCTCGCTTCGCTACACCGACTCCCACGAATGGGTCCGCCGTGACGCCGATGGCGCCGTCACGGTCGGCATCACCGCCCACGCCCAGGATCAGCTCGGTGAACTCGTCTATGTCGAGCTGCCCGCGGTAGGCCGCAGCCTTGAGAGGGGAGAGTCCTGCGCAGTCGTCGAATCGACCAAGGCGGCCTCGGATGTCTACGCACCGATCGCAGGCGAAGTGATCCAAGTCAACGCCGCGCTGGCTGACGCGCCGCAGACCATCAATACCGCTCCCTACGCCGACGGTTGGCTGATGCGTCTGCGTCCAGCCGATGCGACGCAGATCGATGCGCTGTTGACCGCCGAGGCCTATGCCGCCGGCCCTGGCGCGCAATGAGGAGCCGCCGATGAGCCTGCACGAAAATCCCGGACACGGAATAGCTTCGCTTCTGGGCGAGGATGATTTTCATGCTCGACACCTGGGCCCCTCGGTCGAAGACGAGCGTCGGATGCTTGCGCTACTCGGCATCACTACCCGCGATGCGCTGGTCGATGCGACGATTCCGGCGCCGATTCGACTCACGCGCACGATCGACCTTCCCGAGCCCGCCTCTGAGGCCACCGCGCTTGCTGAGCTTCGCGCCATCGCCTCCAGAAACCAGGTCTGGCGAAGCTATATCGGCGCGGGCTATCACGGCACCATCACGCCCGAGGCCATCCGTCGTAATGTGCTCGAAAATCCGGGCTGGTACACCGCCTACACGCCCTACCAGGCCGAGATCGCGCAGGGGCGCCTGGAGGCGCTGCTCAACTATCAACAGATGGTGGTCGACCTCACCGGGCTTGCTGTGGCCAATGCCTCGCTCCTCGACGAGGCCACCGCAGCAGCCGAGGCGATGGCTGTGGCGCGGCGCGCATCCAAAACCGCTTCGATGCGCTACCTGGTCGACGCGGGTACGCATCCACAGGTGCTGGCGGTGCTGCGCACCCGCGCGCGCTGGATGGGCTGGGAAGTCGTGGTGGCCGACGCTGCATCCGCCGCAGCAGCCGGCGGTTTTTTCGGCGCGCACCTGCAATCGCCCGATACGCAGGGGCGGCTGCACGACTGGTCGGCTGCGATCGCGTCGCTTCACGCCGAGGGCGCCGTGGTAACCCTCGGCTGCGATCCCCTTGCGCTCATGCTGGTGCGCTCCCCGGGTGCCATGGGTGCCGACATCGCGATCGGCTCAGCGCAGCGATTTGGCGTGCCGATGGGATTCGGCGGGCCGCACGCCGCCTTCATGTCCGCGCGCGAAGCCCTGGTCCGCATGATGCCCGGGCGCATCATCGGCGTGTCACGTGATGCAGCGGGCCAGCCCGCCTTGCGGATGGCCTTGCAGACCCGCGAGCAGCACATCCGCCGGGACAAGGCCACCAGCAATGTCTGCACCGCGCAGGCGCTCCTAGCCAATATGGCGAGTTTTTATGCGGTCTGGCATGGTCCTGCCGGGCTGCTTCGCATTGCGCTGCGCGTCAATGCGATGGGCAGACTCCTCGCCGCATTGGTGGCCCCAGCCGGGCTCAAGCCCGCGCACGCAGCGTGGTTTGATACGCTGGTTTTTGATCTGGGCGCGCAACTGCCGCTCGCGCTTGAGCGCGCCGCGCGGCTTGCCATCAACCTTCGCAATCTCGATCGCGAGGGCAGATCGGGAGCGCTTGCCGTGGCGCTCGACGAAACCGTGGGCCTGACGGATATTGCCGACCTCGCCTTCGTGGTCTCCGGTCAGCGCCCAGCCAATGAGAACGTGAGCGCCCTCGCGCGCGCGCTCGCGATCGAGCCGGCATCGATTCCCGAGGGCTTGCGTCGGCACGATGCCGTGCTGACCCATCCGGTCTTCAACCGCCATCGCAGCGAGACCGAGTTCGTGCGCTATGTGAAGCGACTGGAAAACCGCGATCTGTCGCTGGTGCACGCCATGATTCCGCTGGGCTCGTGCACGATGAAGCTCAATGCCGCCGCTGAAATGGCGCCGGTGAGCTGGCCAGAATTCGCCAATCTCCATCCCTTCGTTCCCGCCGAGCAAGCCGAGGGCTATCGCATTCTTCTGGGCCAGCTCGCGCAGTGGCTCTGCGCCATCACGGGCTTTGAAGCGGTGTCGTTTCAGCCCAACTCGGGCGCGCAAGGCGAATATGCGGGGCTGCTCGCGATACGGAACTGGCAGATCGCGCGCGGGCAGAGCGCGCGTGATGTCTGCCTGATTCCCTCCTCCGCGCACGGCACCAATCCCGCCACCGCGCAGATGATGGGACTCAAAATCGTGGTGGTCGCCTGCGATGAAGCGGGCAATATCGATACGGCCGACCTTCGTGCAAAGATCGATGCGCATCGCGAGCGCCTGTGCGCCCTCATGGTCACCTATCCGTCCACGCATGGTGTGTTCGAAGCTGCAATCCGCGATATCTGCGCGTGGGTTCACGAGGCGGGCGGCCAGGTATATATGGATGGCGCCAACCTCAATGCACAAGCGGGCCTCACCCAGCCTGCGCTGATCGGTGCGGACGTCTGCCACATGAATCTGCACAAGACCTTCTGCATCCCGCACGGCGGCGGCGGCCCGGGCATGGGTCCCATTGCTGTGGCGGCCCATCTCGCACCCTTTCTGCCGGACGACCCGTTCGGCTCGGGCGCGGGCAACGGGTCGGTATCGGCTGCGCCCTTTGGCAGCGCGCTCATCACCACGATCTCATGGATGTATATCCGCATGATGGGCGCAAGCGGCATCCGCGCCGCCACGGAAGTCGCCATCCTCAATGCAAACTACATAGCTGCCCGGCTCGCGCCCTTCTTTCCTGTGCTCTACACCGGCGAGCACGGCCGGGTGGCGCATGAATGCATCCTCGACCTGCGCCATCTCAAAGCGCAATGCGGCGTGAGCGCTGAGGATGTGGCCAAGCGACTGATGGACTTTGGCTTTCATGCGCCGACACTCTCTTTTCCAGTGGCCGACACTCTGATGGTGGAACCCACCGAATCGGAGTCGCTTGCCGAACTCGACCGCTTCTGCGAGGCGATGATTGCGATCCACGGCGAACTCGCGGCGATCACCTCGGGTGCGCTTGACCGCACCGACAATCCGCTCAAGCAGGCGCCGCACACCGCGGCAGAGCTCGCAGGCGACTGGACGCACGGCTATTGCCGCGAGCAGGCGGCCTATCCGCTTGCGTGGCTGCGCGAGGCGAAGTTCTGGCCGAGCGTCAAGCGCATCGACAATGCCGCGGGCGACCGGCAACTGGTCTGTACCTGCCCGCCCGTGAGCGATTACCAATGAGCGCGCCCAATCCCGGTGCAAGGGACTCCGGTGCGGCGGATCCCGGCGCGGCCAGCCCCGGTGCGGCGGATCACGGCGCGGCCAATCCCGGTGCGGCGGATCCCGGCGCGGCCAATCCCGGTGCGGCCAGCCCCGGTGCAACGGATCCCGGTGCGACGCCCGCCCTCGCCCCCGCGCCCCCTCGGGAGCTGCCGCTTGCGGCCCTGCACCGCGCGCTCGGCGCCCGCATGGGCCCGTTTGCGGGCTTTCAGATGCCCATCCAATACCCGGCGGGCTTGAAGGCCGAGCACCTGCACACCCGAAGCGGGGCGGGTCTCTTTGATGTCTCGCATATGGGTCAGCTGCGGATCACCGCCCCGGATGGTTCGTTGGCACGCCTTGCCCGCGGGATTGAGCGCGCGCTGCCGGTTGACCTCGATCACTGGCCCTCCGGCCAGCAGCGCTATTCGGTGCTCCTCAATGATGAGGGGGGCATCGAGGACGATCTGATGATGGTGCTACGGGCCGAGCCGGGCGAGGCGGCCGAGATCCGCATGGTGGTCAACGCATCGAACCGCTCGGGTGATCTGACGCGCCTGCGCACGCTCTGCCCCGATCTGCAAATCGAATCCGTGGACGCCGCCCTCCTCGCGCTCCAGGGGCCCGCCGCAGAGCGCGTCCTCGCCGCGTTAGACCCTGCTGCGGACGCGCCACGGTTCATGCAGTCGTGCTGGCTCAGCCTGGAAGGCGCGCGCTGCTTCGCCACCCGATCGGGTTACACCGGCGAAGATGGCTATGAGATCTCCGTTCCGATTGCGGCGGCAGAGCGCATCGCTAGACGCCTCCTCGATGATGCGGCGGTGCAACCAATCGGCCTGGGGGCTCGCGACACCCTGCGGCTGGAGGCGGGTCTGCCGCTTCATGGCAGCGACATCACACCGGCCATCAGCCCCATCGAAGCGGGCCTTGCCTTTGCAATCGACAAGACGCGCCGTGAGGGGGCCGCCAAGGCTGGCGGATTCCCCGGGGCAGCCCGAATTCTCAGCGAAATGCGAGCGGGTCCCTCGCGCCGTCTGGTCGGTCTCATCTCGCGCAGCACGGTTCCGGTGCGCGCACACGCATCGGTAATCGACGCCGACGACCAGGTCGTCGGCGAGGTCACGAGCGGCACGATATCGCCGAGCCTGGGCCATCCCGTCATGCTCGCGCTGCTCTCCCAGGCAGCGCTTGCTGGCGACAGTCCACTGCGCGCTGTCGTCCGGCAGCAGCAGCCGCGAGTCGAACCCTTCAGGTTACCCTTCATTGCCAAACGCTACCGGCGGTGACGCGCCCGCTCGCGGCTCGCTTCTTTCGGATTTACACCGACCGCTGATAGACTTCACCCTCCATGATGTCTGTCGGCTCATCGTCCATCCGGCCCGCCAGGCGTAGAAACCTGAACCGCGCTTTCTTATCCCCACCCCCAGCCCCTGCAGGCAGGTGTGTCGGGAATCGATAGCGTGAACAATGCAAAAAATTTCCAACCTATGACGGTCGCTGCTCAGAGCCAAACTGCCCTCTCGCCGCGTTCGCTGCGTGGCCACCGCTCGCGCCGCAGTGATCCCGCGGCTGGGTCCTCTTTGCTGCGGGCGCGCCTTGCGGCTGGACTGATCGCCTTCGTGGCGAGCGCATCGGGGCACGCGCAATCACCCTTTCCAGGTGTGGGCGGCCAGTCGCCGGGCGCGCAGGGATCAGCTCAGGGCGCCGGCGGCGCCCGCAGCTCGGGGGGCGAGTTCGGATCGCCGGGTGCGGGAGGGCCTGTCCGGCTGCAAAGCCCGCAGATGCCCCCGCAGGCGCCCGGAGGCTTCCCAGGAGCGCAGCCGGGGCGAGATCCGTCGATGGGCGCCGGCCAGGGGTTCCCGGCGGACGCTCAGTTCCCCGGAACGATGTTCCCGCAGCCAGGCGATCGGCCCGACGGCAGCCCGTTCGGCCAACAGCCAGGGCGAATCGCGTTTCCCCCCGAGCCGCCAAGCGAGTTTCAGCGCTTCGTCGAGCTCGCCACCGGGCGGATGCTCCCCGTCTACGGCGCGGCCCTTTTCCAGGGGGGGCGCTTCGACCCGGTCCAGGCGCGGCAGGTACCCGACAGCTATGTCGTGGGCCCTGGCGACGAACTCGTTGTGCATATCTACGGCGCGGTCGACTTTACCGACCGGCTGGTCGTGGATCGCGACGGGCGGATCTTTATCCCGAAGGTCGGGCCCGTCAGGATCGCGGGCCTTCGGTTTCGCGAGGTTGAGGGGCAGATCAACCGGAGCATTGGCGAGGTCTACCGCAATTACCGCGTCTCCGTCACGATGGGTCGTCTGCGCTCGATCGAGGTCTACCTCCTGGGTCAGGCGCGCAACCCCGGTCGCAAGGTGGTGAGCAGCCTGTCGACGCTCATTAACGCGCTGTTCGAGACCGGCGGGCCATCCGCACGCGGTTCGATGCGGGCCATCGAATTGCGCCGCGCCGGGCGCGTAGTCGCGCGACTCGACCTCTACGATTTCATCGCGCGCGGCAACAGCAGCGCCGACCGGCAGCTCGAGCCTGGCGACATCATTTACATTCCCCCGATCGGGCCGCAGGTCGCGCTCGCCGGCAGCATCAATGAGCCGGCGATCTACGAGCTGCCGCCGGCCGGGGCAAGCATCCAGGCAGTGCTCGAACTGAGCGGTGGGCTCCCGACCCTCGCCGCGCCTCAAAAGGCGCAGCTTGAACGAGTCGACCCGAGCCGCGACCCTGCGCGCTTCGTTCAGGATATCGCACTCGATCCGGCGGGCCTCGCGACACCGCTTCGGGCTGGCGACATCGTCACCGTGCTGCAGATCAGTCCCCAATTCGCCAATGCGGTGACGCTGCTGGGCAGCGTAGCCGCCCCGATGCGCTATGCCTTCCGGCCGGGTATGAAGGTGAGCGATCTGGTCGCTAACAACAATTTTCTGATGCCGGTCAGCTATTGGCTGCGCATCAACACTGGCACCGACCTCCAGGGCTTGAATGCGCCGGAGGTCAATCTTGAGTACGCCACGATTCAGAGGTTTGACCCGGTCAAGCTTCGCACAGAGACTCTACCCTTCAATCTGTCCAAGGCTCTGCTGGGAGACGCGCGGGAAAATCTCCAGCTCAAAGCCGGCGATATCGTCCGCGTCTACTCGGCCGATGAACCGGGCGCTGACGCCTTCGACAGCGTCGCACTGCAGGCGACCTTTCTGGATTCGGTACGCCGGTTCAGCTGGAGGGACGGCTATCGGGTGACCGATGTGATCCCGGATCTGCCCTGGCTGCGCGAGCAGGTGACGCGCTGGGTCAGGACCCAGGGCTTGATGGTGGTGCTGCCCGGTCAACCGGGCGCGGGCGCGGGAGTCCAGACGCCTGACGTGCGGCCTGGAGGTCCGAGTTTCCCCGGTATGAACTCGCTATCGCCGGAAGCCGCGGGCCTGCAGGGAGCCGCCATCCTGCGCGGCATCGCCGGCGCTCAGGCAATGGGTGCTCAGGCAATGGGTGCTCAGGCAATGGGTGCTCAGGGAATGGGTGCCCAGGGAATGGGTGCCCAGGGAATGGGT
>CAZZKA010000069.1:0-14261 GCA_964654745.1 uncultured Bordetella sp.
CCTGCCCAAGCGGGGGTCTCTTATTCGATCCGAATTCCAGTTTCTCGGATCAGTTTTTCCCACTTTTCCATTTCGGTCCGCATCAGAGAGGCAAGCCTCTCGGGCGGACCGCCAATGGGCTCGAGTCCCTGGCGGACCAGCGCACGATCGGCGAATTCAGGATCCGACAAGGCTTTGTTGATCTCCTGATTCAGTTTGCTGATGATCCCAGTTGGCGTACCCGCCGGCGCAAGCAGTGCAAACCACGAGGAAGGAGCAAATCCAGGCAGGCCCGCTTCCGCAAACGTCGGAACATCGGGCAGCAGCGCACTGCGCTTTTGCCCGTTCACGGCGAGCACCCGGATCTTGCCTGTCTGCAGTCGCGACGCCAGCAATCCGGTCGAGACGATCATGCTCGTCACATGACCACCGATCAGATCGGCCAACGCCGGTGCGGCGCCTTTGTAACTGACCTCCACCAGCCGAATGTCTGCTATGCGCTGAAAGAGTTCCGCATTCAGGTGCGCGGTTGAACCGACCCCAAGCGACGCGTAGGAAACCGCCTTGGGAGCCCGTTTCGCCTGATCGATGAATTCGCCAAGGTTGCGCGCGTTGAAGCCCACCGTAATCGCAAGCCCCTGGGGGACATCCACGAGCGCTGCGACCGGCGAAAAATCCTTGAGCGGATCGTAGGGCAGGCGCGAATAAAGCGCCGGGTTGACCACCAGAGTCGCCTCAGCGGTCAACAAAAGCGTGTGTCCATCGCTCCCGGACCGGGCAACCTGCTCCGCGCCGATGAGCGTGTTTCCGCCCGGTCGATTATCGACCACAAACTGCTGAGAAACTGTCTTGGAAAGATATTCAGCCAGGGCACGGGCAAGACCGTCACTCGCCCCTCCTGCAGCGTAGGGGACTATTATCCGAACGGGCTTTGGAGATACCGGCTGTGCGTGGCCCGCACAGGCTATCGACAGCAATCCCGCCAGCAGGAGGGCTTTCTTGAGCGTGTAGATCACCCTGTTTTTGTCTCGCACTTCGGATTCTCCTGCCAAAATGCAGAGTATTCATGCACCAATTCATCGTGTAAAGAACGTTCGCGTCGGGTGCAGCCCTGGCGCCGCAACCTATTGAGGAAACCGATGCGATATTGTCGATTCAACCAAGGCCGATTGGGACTCGTCCAAGATGATCGCGTTTACGAACTGGCTCACGTTCCACCGGGAGACGACTCGGTAATAGCCTTGCTCATGGGGGTTACTGCGCCGGAAACGCGCGGCGCAGCGACTTATCCACTGGAGCAGACGATCCTGGAAAGTCCTATCGCGCGTCCTGGCAAAGTGGTTGCAGCCCCGGTCAACTACAAGGCGCATATCGAGGAAATGTTGCGAAACGGCCAGGCACATGGCCATGTTCTGACCGACGTGCGCCAGGCAGGACTGTTTTTAAAGGCGTCTTCATCGGTGGTTGGCCCGGGGCAAGGCATCGCTGTCCGCTTTCCCGAACGCCGCACCGACCACGAAATTGAGCTCTGCGCGGTTATCGGTACTCGCGCGAGTTGCGTTTCTGCGGCCGATGCGTTGGCGCATGTCGCGGGCTACTGCCTTGGCCTGGACATCACCGTTCGGGGCCCCGAGGATCGCAGCTTCAGAAAGTCCATCGATTCGTACACCGTGCTGGGCCCCTATGTCGTTGCCGCTGCAGCATTAGGAGACCCGCAGCGCGTCGAGCTAGAGTTATCCGTAAACGGAGAGGTCCGGCAGCATGCAAACACCGAGGACATGGTTCACTCGGTGGCGAGCCTGATCGAATTCGCCTCGTCTTTTTATACCCTCGAGCCTGGCGATGTTCTGATGACCGGTACACCACAGGGCGTCGGCCCGATTCGTGCGGGCGACCTGCTCGTCGCGCGCGGCTCCGGTTTGGGCACCATGGAGGTTAAGGTGAGGGCGGCGTAAACGCCTGCGATCATCGGCACGGGAGGGGGTGGTTGCCGCCAGCTCGCCAGGCAATCCAGAGTACTCCAACCCATTGCGCGGCCCAGTGTCGGAGAGCAGCGTGAAACCGCGGGTGTCAGGCTGCGCTAAGTGATCGTACCGAGGAGCATGCTCTTTCGTTGATACGCTCATCTCTTCGGCGCTATGTAGTCAGCGTTTTCATCTAAAAGATATTTACGCAGCCAGTTTATGGTTTCCAGATAAACCGTCTCTGCAACGATCGGGTTACGGAATTCATAGCAGTCGTAGTGACCGCACCCATCGAGCCGGACGAGACGCTTCGGCTCGCCGCAGGCAGCGAACGCCGATAAAGCTTCTTCTGGCGGTACGAGGTTATCGCGCTCCGCGTAAATCATCAGTACCGGTCGAGGACTGATGCGGCTGATAACCCATTCTGGACGGTAGCGAAAAGCGGCCTCTGCACTTTCCAGGTCGCGGTCTTCGTTCTGGAAGATATGTCCCTTTGCCAAATGCATCTCACGCTGCCGCACGGCGTCAGGGTCGGGAATCAAAATCTCCGCCTTAGGTACCAGGCTAGGCTTGCCTTCGCGCACTCGGCGACGCGCGTCCACCATGACGCGATCGCGAAACTCTTGCCACTCCCATGGTCTGCGGACCGACCTAAGCCAGCGTTCTCCGTGAGTTACCGGTACGGTGGCAATCAGGCACCTGATCCGTTCGTCGAACGCGGTCACCCAGATTCCGTTAGCGCCCCCGAAGCTGGTTCCATAAATCGCGATCCGTTCAGAGTCGACTCCTGGTACGCCCTGCAGATAGCTGATTGCATCAAAAGTATCCTGCGCCTGTTCGAGCGGCCGGTGGCGACCTCGCTGTCCCTCGCTGGCCCCGAACCCACGATAGTCGAACCCTAGAACAAAAAATCCGGCAACCGCCAGACGCGACATAATGTGAGTGCAATCAGCCTGCGTGTTGCCGCTGTACCCTGCTAGTACCACTACGCCAGGCCGCGGCGAGTCGCCTGCCCTCCAGCCAGACGGCTCATGTAAGTAGCCCGCTAGTCGCAGCCCATCACTGAAAAACGTTATCGTGCGTACACCCACGATTTATCCTTACTCAGCCTTAGCGCCAGTTTCTGCGACGACCTTCGCCCAGCGTTCAACGTCAGTCCGAACAAATTCGCCAAACGCATCGGCGTCTCTCGGATCCGGCGAGAAACCCTGAACCAGCAGTGTTCTCTGAATGTCAGGTTGGGCTGTTGCTCGGATGATTTCTGAGCCTAGCTTCACAATAATCGCTTTGGGGGTGCCGGCTGGCGCGTGCACTCCATTCCAGGAAATAAATGACATTTCAGGCATTCCTGCCTCGGCCATGGTGGGAATGGACGCAATTGCAGGCATTCGCGCCGGTCCGGTGACCGCAAGCGCTTTAAGCTTACCCGCTTGAACATGACTGACCGCCGGACCGGTTGAGAAAAAAAAGTGCACTCGGCCAGCGAGCAGATCCGCCACCGCAGGCGGATTACCTTTGAAGGGTACATGGACGAAATCGATTTTTCCGTAGGTACGAAACATCTCGCACCCCAAGTGAGCAGTGGTTCCAATTCCGGTCGAGGCGCAATTGAGTACGCCCGGCTTGTCGCGGGCAAGACTGATGAGTTCAGCAACTGAATTAGCCGCTAAGTCGATATGCGCCAGAAGTACAAATCCAAGCGATGCGATTTGTGCGACCGGCTCAAAATCTTTCTGCAAATTGATGTTTATCGTTGGTTGTATTGCCTGCATGATCGAGTACGACCCGGTCGTAAGCAGGAGCGTGTAGCCATCTGGCGCAGCCCGGGCAACGGTTCTCGCTGCTACCACACCTCCCGCGGCTGGCAACTGCTCAACGACAATCGGCTGCCCCAGCGCCGCCCCGACCTTCGCGCCAATAGCTCTCGCCGTCACATCGGGTCCCGGTCCGACGATCAGTCGAATCGGCCGGTTGGGAAAGTCCTGGGCAGACGCAGGCGTTGCTAGAGAATTTATCCCTATCGCCGCTGAAATGAAGTAGGGCGTCAGACTCCAAAAGAATCGGGCGGACGACTCCATATCAGTTATCTCCTCGGGTTCAGCCGTTATTCGAAAGCATCATGCGCTGAAAACACCACGGTACAGGCCTGTGGGCTGCGATTGCTCCACGCGTGATTGGTCCCTCTTTGAACGACGATATCGCCCGACTCGAGGTTGACCTCTTCAGTATCCAGTACAAGCGTAATACGCCCCTCTATAACGAAGCAGAACTCAAGCGTACGAGACTTTTGCATGTATGGATGAGGCGAACCCGGCCTCCAAGTCGAAAGCGTGGGAGCCCCCTGACTTTCAAAGAACGCCTGCACGTCTGCCGCTCGTACCTTATTGATAAACCCTGCCTCCGGTGGAAAGATCACAGCGCGACATAGCGACCCTCCGGGCGGAGGTAGCAGACCATGCCGCCCTTGTCCTAGCGCCTCACGGACATCTTTTAGACGAACTGGCGACCGGTCGGTAACCCACAACAACGCCGACCGAAACCCCGGACGCGCCGCATCGGTGATTACCTCGCTCGAAGGGCCGTCAGAGATCACACGCGACCGGTCACCCTCATCGACTACAACCACGCGCCTTTCAAAATCAGACATCACCGCGGCCACCTCATTTTTTAAAGTCGCCTGCCATCATGACGAACGCCATCTGGCTACCGATCAGGTCTTTCCATGCGTGCCAGCTTCCGATTTGGATCACCACATCACCAGGGTGAAGTGTTCTTTCACCGTCATCAGTACACAAAATACGCTCGCCTGATAGCACGATGCCGTAATCCAGGGTCTCTGATTTATGAATGCGGGTGGTATAGACATTCTGAGCCCCCCTTTCCCAAGTGCCGCCCTCGGTTCTGCGCGGGGCATGCTCTGCTGTACGATATGTGTCCGTCGCTTCATCGTAGTCAGAAGGTTTGGGGGCGGATTCGACCACGCGCAGCCGGCCCCCCTGAGTCGGCGGTTCAAAATGAAAGGTAACGTTGCCATCATCTCGCGCTCCGGCGATCGGCGCTGGGCATTTTTCCCAAAGCCAGATATCGGTCATACCGGTGCCCTTCTTGAACCGGTTAGCATGTACCGAGGGCGCAGCACTATCGAAAATCACGCAGCTCTTTCCGTCCGCGTTGTGCCCCGTCACCACTCGACGAATAGGTTTGATACCTTCTGCCATCGCATGCTCTCCTATCGATACTCGCCGGCCTGCACCGATACGGACCCCAACGCAGTCGACGGGATCTTTGGCTTAGCCGCGTAGGCGTACATATCTGTGACAACATCAATCACTACGGGCCTCTGCATTGCAAAGGCCCGATGCAGGGCATCCTTCAACTGACCGGGTTCGGTCACGCGGATCCCCACACAGCCAAAACTCTCGGCGATCTTGGCGAAATCACGATCCGGGAAACGCCACAACTGCTCGGCGCGACCCCGCTGCCTGCCCCCGTAGGCCTCATCGTATGTAGTGATTTCCTGATTCAAAGAGCTATTGTTGTTGACAACAACGACGACGTTGATCTGATAGCGTGCGGCCGTTTCAAGCTCAGCAATGTGGTAGTAAAGGCCGCCGTCACCTGTAAAACAGAGAACCGGGCGGGATGGCAAGGCACACTTTACGCCCATCGCGCCTGGGAGGCCCCACCCTAGCGAGCCTGCACAACGAAAATATTGCTGACCAGGATGCCGAAGCGAAATCATCGTGCCAGACCAGATACCGGCATGGCCCGTGTCCGACACCACCACCCCGTCCGGAGGCAGCGCATCGGAAATTTCGTTGCATAAGCGCTCCGGACGAATCGGGACAGCGTCAGAGTTAAGCACCGAGGCCATATCGGCGCGCCAATCAGCAACGAGTTGCTGCACACGGCTAACCCAAGCCGACCGGCCACTCGGCGGCGCCTGTGACACCAGATCTAACATCTGTCTCAGCGTGACTTTCGCGTCTCCAAGAATCGACGAACTATTTCGGTAATTGCGGCCTAACTCGGCAGGATCAATATCCAGTTGCATTACCGGCGTGCCGACCGATGGGAATCGCCAACTATGCGTTACCTGTCCGCCGGTGTGACTGCCGATGAAAAAAACCAAATCCGCCTCGCTGAGAGCAAAATTAGCGCAGTCCCTTGAGTAGAGACCAGAGACACCCGCGGCCAGCGGATGGCCGTCGGGGATGATGCTCTTCGCATTGAGCGATGTGACTACTGGGATCTGCAATTTTTCAGCGAGTTCGACTACCTCTTGACCAGCATCAGACGCGATGACGCCCCCGCCTGCAACGATAATCGGACGCTTCGCGGCAACCAATTGCGCGAGTCCCTCCCGAATCGCGTTGTCTTCTGGCTCGGGGCGAAACGCTGGAGTGCGACAGAATCGCGGCTCGACAGACGTATCAAGATCCGCCTCACCGTCCGTTATGTCACCAAACGGCCCCTGCAACTGAACGTATACCGGAGCCGGTGAGCCCGATGTGGCTTCGCGAAACGCTTGTCGGATCACATCCGGAAAGCGCGCAAGCGTATCAACGCGCGCGCGAAACTTTGTCACCGGCCCGAACTGCGTAAAATCTTCCGTCAGATCCTGATAAGCGTTGCGGTATCGCATCTGCGGGGCTACACCACCGGTGATTGCGATCAAGGGCGTACGGTTCATGAAAGCATCGCGCAGGCCCGCCGCCAGATTCGAGCCGCCGACCACCTGTGCAAGACAGACACCGGGCTTTCCGCTTGCTCTCGCATACCCGTCGGCCATGTACGCAGCGGACTTTTCACCATGCGTCATGATGCGCTCGATCGGCATATCCTCCATCTCCGCCAAACCCTTCGGCAGAATGAGGGGGACGAAAAAAACGTGCGTCACGCCATCGTCGCGCATCATTTCCGCAAACATACGCGCGCCAGATTTTTTCGCCATTTTTGGGGTCCCGCGGATTGGAATCGACCAATCTTAATTAGGGCGTGATCGGGAGGGAAGAGGCGGTTAGCTCAAATTTCTCTTTTCGGACCCTCGATCCTGGGGCAGATCGGGATCGGGGATTGCGAGATTCAAGCGTTGCTGTTCGCTCCTGGAAACCTAGCGGCCGATTCTGTTGAGGTCGATATCGCTAACTCTTCTAGCCGTCGACGATCACTCAAGCGCGCCGTGCCTGCCCTGCCCGCGCGCAAAAGCCGAAGCGCCGCGGATCGTCTCGCCACTTTCGATCACGCGCAGCCCGCCGCGCAGTTCGTTATCGATCGCCTGGTCATCTGACAGGGACCACTGAGCCAGCACCGACGCCCGATCCGCGCGCAGGCACGCCTGGGGAAACTGCGCCAGATGCCGGGCCAGTTCAATCGATGCGCCAAGAGCTTCGCCCGGCCCGACCAGCCGATTTGCAAGTCCAATTTCAAAAGCCTCCTGAGCGTCCACCGTGCGACCAGTCAGTATCAGATCCATGGCGCGCGACTGGCCGATCAGCCGCGGCAGACGAATCGTGCCGAGGTCGATCAGGGGAACGCCGAACCGCCGGCAGTAGACGCCAAAGTAGGCGGTGCGCGCGGCCACCCGCAGATCGGCCCAGAGGGCAAGCTCCAGACCACCGGCAACCGCCGGCCCCTCGATCGCAGCGATCACCGGCTTCGAAAGGCTCAGACGGCTGGGCCCCATGGGCGCTAGCGACCCGGCACACCAAGCCGCCGACAAATCAGCCCGATCACCTGCGGCGACCGCTTTCAGATCAGCGCCCGCACAGAACGCATCGCCCACGCCCGTGAGGACTGCGACGGACGCCTCAGGATCGCGATCAAAGCTAACGAACGCCTCAAAGAGCCATCGGGCAGTGGTCGCATCGACCGCATTCCGAACCTCCGGCCGGCATATCGTGACGATGTACACCGGACCGTCGCGGCTGATACGCACCGAGGACGCGTCATCGATAGAAACAGGCATAGGTACTCCCGCTAAGTTGGGCACACATCGACGCAACCCGCGGGTGCCCGCAGGTATCAGGCGCTGGCGGCATCATCCTACCCATTCGGGCAAACATGGTCATCCCGTCCTAGGGTGAAACAGTGGCACGCTATTGCATCGGAGGAGACCGCTGCGGGCGATCACGGATGTCCTTGCACCGACCTGAAGCGTGGGCTATCGTCCAAGGACATGTGCCGAGCGTTGATGGAGGGGTCACTCCGCATGTTTGAAAAGTTTAATCGAGCTGGTCGAGTAGCAGCACGCCGCTTTCACCCGAGGCAAAGTCGAATGAGCGACGTTGGTTGAACGACCGGTTTGAGTTTTACGGGCGGACTGAGGATGGCAACACAACCAAAACAGCCAGACTATCTCGAGCGCCTCGCGCGCTTTGTCGGGCTGACGCCGGCCGAGGCGATTCCCGAATCCGTGCTCGAGCGCGCGAGGCTGATCCTTGTGGATTCCGTAGCCGTCATCGCAGCCGGTATGCGCACCGATGAGGTTCAGCGACTTGCGGCTGCACAACTCGCCGATGCAGCGCCGGGTCGCGCAGCGGTGATCGGGTTGGGGCGTCGGACCAACCGGTTCGACGCCGCCATGCTGAACGGAATTGCCGGCGCGTGGCATGACTTTGACGAGGGCAATACGCTTGCCAATGGTCACCCGGGCATTCAGGTGCTGCCGAGCGCGCTCGCCATCGGGCAGGAACGCGGTCTTGCAGGCCGGGAGGTACTCACAGCCTTTGCCCTGGCTTACGAAGTCGTCGCGCGCATAGGCCGCGCGACGAAAGTCAAGCTGATCGTCAATCCCCACGGGACGTTTGGCGTGGTGGGCGCAGCGCTCGTCGCGGCGAGGCTGACGGGCTACCCTGCTGACAGGATGCGCGCGCTCGCAAGTCTGGCTGCTTCGACGTGTATGGCAACCAACCGCCACACCATGATTGACGGCGCCACCGTTCGAAACTGGTACGCGGGGCACAGCAGCCGGATGGGACAGATGGCTTTGCGACTGGCTGAGGCTGGCGTCACCGGTCCGAGCGACGGCGTCAACACCACCTTCAGCCTCGTTCTCGGCGACGGGTTTGATCCAGAACTCGCAACCGAAGGTCTGGGGGAGCACTGGATGCTCCCCGAGGGTTACCTCAAGCTTTATCCTACCGCACGCTACGCTCACTCTGCGATCGATGCGTGGGAGGATGCCCGCGCCAAGCTGCCCGCTTCGTTTTCATTCAAAACGATCGAACGGATCGACATCCGTGCCTACAAGCTTGCTGCCTTTCTCGCAAAGCAACACCCGACCGACTGGTTTGGTACGCGCTTTTCAGTGCCCTTTGCCGTTGCTACGCTGGCAGTCGGCGGCCGAACCGGGCTGGATGCGTTTGATAACGATGCGGTAGCCGATCCGCGCATTCAGGAGCTCTGCTCCAAAATCCATGTCGCCGAAGATCCAGACTTCACGGCCGCCTACCCGGAACAACAGCGCGTAAGCCTGCGCATCCGGCTCCTTGACGGCAGCACCGTGCCCGGAGAGTGCTACATCACTTCAGGCGAGGCAGAGCGGCCGCACGAAAAAAGGCGCATCGATGCCAAGTTTGACACGCTCGCCAACCCTATATGGGGCGAAAAGAACAGCCGCTGCCTTCGAGAGTCGCTGTACGATATCGACCACTGCCCTGACCTCTCGCGCCTCGTAGACTTCGACCTCTGATCATCATTCTCGTGGAGCCCTGGAATGACCCGCCGTCCCGAAACGTTCACGCTCAACAGACCTCTCAAGGCGGCCGTATTGATCGGGTATCTGATGTGGGGAGTCAGCCTGCCTAATGATACTCAGGCACAGCAGACTGCGTGGCCCACGCAGCCCGTCAGGTTGATTGTTTCCCAATCGGCAGGCGGCAGCATCGACATTGCCGCAAGGCTGCTCGCGCAGCGTCTCGCCGAGCCGCTAGGGGTGAACGTCCTCGTCGATAATCGCCCCGGCGCAAACGGGCTGATCGCAGGCGAAGCGGGAGCTCGCGCAAGCGACGGGCACACCTTTCTCATGACCTCGCCCAGTGCGCTCACCATCAATCAGCACGTCTACAAAAAGATCCCATTTGATGTTCAGCGCGATTTTCTTCCGGTCACGCAGACAACCTCTATCGCGTTCATGCTGGTGGTCAATATCGCGAGCCCCTACCGCGACACCGCCGACCTGATCGCAGCCGCCCGTGCGAAACCCGATGCTGTCCGCTACGCATCGGCGGGTATCGGAAACCAAAGTCACCTCGCAGCCGAACTGCTCGCGGGCGCCGCCAACGTGCGAATGCTTCACGTACCCTATAAGGGCGAAACCCCAGCGATCACAGATCTCGTGGGTGGACAGGTCGACTTCATCTTCGGGACGATGCCCGCGCTCCTCGCACAGGTTCGCGCAGGCAAACTGCGTGCACTTGCCGTGGCCCAGCCCCGCCGCACTGCCGCAGCGCCAGACGTGCCTACCACCATTGAACAGGGCCTCGACAAGGTTGATGTCACCGGCTGGACGGGGATCGTTGCGCCGGTGTCGATCTCACCCTCCGCCATCACCCGCCTGCATGCGGAAGTGACCAAGATCCTGCAGGTACCGGAGGTGCGGGAGACGCTCGCCAAGGCGGGTGCCGAACCAGTGGGAAGTTCGCCTGAACAGTTCGCTGCGTTTATCCGTTCCGAAACGCTCAAATGGGGCGAGACAGTGCGCCGAGCGGGGATAGTTCCGGAGTGAGGTTAAACATCACAATTGACGGCCAGTTGTCGTAGCGCCGTCGCGTTTCAAAAGGAGGCTTGAGCATGCCTGGAATTGGCCCCATCCGTAATTCGGCTCCGATCAAACAAGCTGCAGCCAAACAGGAGTTGGAGGCGGTTCGCCACCAACTGTCGCGTTTCAAAAATGACGTGCAGGTCCGTCTGCTGGTCAGCGAGAGCGGCCGCCTGCAGGTTTCGCGAGTCAGTGGAAGAGCGCCTGAGCAAGATCCAGACGAGAAAGCGCAGGCTAGCCAACGGCTCCTCGACTTGCTGCGTACCCAGGGCGAAAACCCGGACGGACAGCTTCTAGGTGAGAGGCTCAGCAGAAACCAGCTGATTACCTTAATCGACCGTTATCACAAGCCACCCGCCTCCGGCCGCAGTTTCCACGGCGCGAAGCTGATCTACGGCAACCAGCAAGTCGCCAGGCCCGAGGTGATCAGTCAAGACGAACTCAACGCCTTCATCAGCCCAGATGCTATGCGGCGGCGCGCTCTGGATCGTCTGGCGGCACGCTTGGGCATGCAAGAACTACCCCAGGCCCTGGAAAATTACTTTCAACCTCCAGGCCGCCGGCGCACTAGAGAGCAAGTAGACGCAGCTGATGCAATAGCCAGACGACTACGCCCGCCGCCGGATGGGTCTCGCAGCCAACAAGTCCAAGGGGCGAGGGACGGCAACGAGAGGCCGGACGACAGTCAACCGCTCGCGCAGATCGCCTTTGACTATGACGATGCCTACATTCTGGAGCAAGACCGGAGCAGCCGACTGAAGTCACTCAGCGACGAGGGAAGTCTGACCCCACAGCACTGGGAAGCGCTCACTTCTGCATCGACCCTGCAAGAGCTCGAGCACGCGAACAAGGCAATTCGTGACATGCTTTCCACAATGCCAAAAATAGATGCTTATCTGGCCCCGCGAGAGGGTCGAAGCCTCAAAGAAAAAACGAAGCATCTGTTTTTCAAGATCGGAGCGCTCGTCAACCAAAAAATGGGGGATAAGCTTGGCTCCGCTCGAATAGCTCGGAGCCTCTCAGATCTGATCGGCTCGGTACGCCGTCAATCGGCGCAGGCTGACCCCGATTGGCAGGACTGCGCAGCAAAGCTCAGCAGACTGACTTCCCGCCTGGTGGGAATGCGGGGAGATCAGGGTCGAAACGAGCTTGCTCTCCATATGGATGCGCTATTGGACAAGGTGGACGAGATCGACCAGATCGCGCACCTTGGCCAGCCTCTTCAATTGAAGGCGCTGTCCGAAGCGCTTTTGAATTCGACGGAGCAGTTGGCAGCTCGCAATGCGCCGCCTGCATCCCTGGACGTGCTGCGCGATCTCACCACCAAAGTTAGCGATCGCCTGAAAGCGCATGCAATCGCACCGGCCGAGGAGGAGCAAGACCAGGGACCCAATGCGGTTGCGCGGGGTCTCGCGCAAAAGAAAGCGCGCGCTGCACTAGCTCATCCGAGCGCTGCCGCAAAGCTCGAAGGTTTGCTGAGCCTCTATCGTGAGAGCATCGACTTCATCGAGGAGGAAAATCTTCACGGCAAGTTTCTCGATGCCAAGGATCCTGGATTCCAGACTATGCTCGCAGGCATCGCCAGCATGAGTGAAGCAGAGATGGCAGGCCTGAGCAATAAAGTCGCTCAGGCCGGCCGCGCTGGACTGCGTTTGATCACAGTCTTGCGAGCGGCCGCCGGTGGCCCGATCCCGAAACAACAGAACGACGCTCTGCATCGACTGATGCCATTGTCCTGCGCAGTATCCGCCCTCAAGCAGACACCACCCGACATCGCCGTGCGCGACTGGCGTACCTGGGTATACGCGACTGCGGTAAGCCACGGCGGCAGGCTGGACCACGCCAGCATCGACAGGAAGATCGAGGAAGCCCTGAGGCAACCGGTCCTGGCCGGGCAGTACACTGATTTTCTGGACACCATAGCGCGGGAGGATCTGCGAGACATCAGGAATGCGCTTCGAACGGGAGATCCCGCGACCGATGGATACCCGAGTTTCCGTCTGCTCGAGAAACTCGCTCTCGGCGAAGCTGGACGCGCCCTTGCGCCTGATTTATCTGAAAACATTCGGAAAGCGGCTGACGCGTTCAACAACGCCGGCGAGTCTTTGGCCCAGCGAGAAACTGCACGTACTCATTTGGAACAGTACCTGATGAGTATTCCTCAGCAGGGCCAGCGATTTAGCGATGCCGAGGTGGCGCGCCTCGGACAAGCCGCACTTGATGCCGTGCACCCGCCTGGCGTGGATCAGGCAGCTCATGCCCAACAATTAGCCGATCTTCTGCCACCCTCAGTCGCTCTACGCGCCATCACGGCGCTTGATTCCGGCGAGTGGGCCGATGATGAGAAAGGCGAATTGCGACAGGCATTCTCAGCCCAGCTGACGAGCTTTGGCAACAGAACAGAGAACTTGTATAAGCTCCTCAAGCAGGAAGATGGCCCCCCCGCACTGGATGCGCTCGAGCTCATGCAAGAGGAGTTTCAACGCTTGCAGGGTCTGCTCAGCACCTACGCATCCGCACCGCCCGATCACGCCAGCCTGAAGTCCGACGATGTGAATGCAGTCAAGGTGCTCGCTGTTCAGACGGCGTTGGCGATGCGATCCACCGCTCAGCATTGGCTAAGGCGAAACCCAGCGCCCGACGGTGCAGCCAGGAGCGCCCTTGAGTCGATTGCCAATGCGGATCTTCCCGAGTTCATCGGCGCAAAACTGGTCCTTGAACCAGACGGCCTGGGCGTGTTGGTTGAACCGATAAAGGCAGTGATCGCGTCTAATATCGATGGTGCCCCAATCGATTCGGCGCTTTCGTTCGAAAATCGCTTGCTGATTCCCAACAAGTTTACGCAAGCTCTGGCAGGTGTTCCGCCAGGCGAACGCGCCAACGCGTTGATGTCTGCGCTGCAGTCTGCCTGGCGATGGGACCGCCGGCAAGGAGAGCAGCTGATAGATGCGTTACCAGTATCGACCCTTCGTACTTATGCTGATCAGATCGATAAAAGTAAATCAAATGACCCCGCGATAGTCTTTCTTAAAGCTCGTCTGCAGTCCGTACGAAGAAAGGCCCTTGATAGACTGCAGCAGCTCGCCGATCGCTTCGAGAACAATGCACCTCCCGTATCAGAATCTGAACTACCCTCGCTGCTGAGTCAGGCTTATCTGGATGCCCAGGCGGCTCTCGAAATGCGGGCGTATCCCGACAACAAGAGCTCAGAAACGATGTCGGACTTGCGCACCAACCTCAAGCGTATTGCGGTTGCGATCGACAAGATAGTCGAGCCAAACCTTTGGATACTCAAAGGAGACAAGGCAGGAGGGCATAATCTCTCAAATAAGGATCTGGGTTTATTCCGGTTAGCGCTCATCGCTTGTGGCTCGATCTTCAGTCGTGATCTGAGCCCTGACCGAATGGAAAATCCCTTCAGCAACGCGCAGTCAAGAGCGACAACTGCGATCAGGCTTCGCTTTAAGGATGAGGGGTACACCGGGCTTGATGACATCCTCGCCGAAGAGTTAATAAGCTTCAAGCTTGCCGTGGGCTATGACGCAGACTCACTCTAT
>CAZZKA010000070.1:0-14211 GCA_964654745.1 uncultured Bordetella sp.
GCAGGCGCAGGATGAAGTCGTGCGCGTGAGCCGCCCGCGCAGCGGCAACGATTTCTTCTGGCGTCGCTTCGGGTTTGCCATAGGCAATGTTGTCGGCAATCGTCCCGAAGAAAAGGAACGGCTCCTGCAGCACTAGCCCGATGCTGCGGCGATAGTCGGCCACGCGCAGCGCCCGTACATCCACGCCGTCGACCAATATCGCGCCCTCAGTCACGTCGTAAAAACGGCAGATCAGATTGACAAGCGTGCTCTTGCCCGAGCCGCTGTGCCCGACCAGACCGATCATCTCACCGGGTTCAATGCGCAGGTCGATCCCGCGCGCCACCGAACGGCTGCCATAGCGAAAGCCCACATTGCGCAGTTCGATCCTCCCGGCGATCTGGTCGATCTGAACCGGGCGGACTGGCTCGGGAACGCTTGAAACATGGTCGAGGATGTCGAAGATGCGTTTGGCACCGGCTGCAGCCTTTTGCATGAACGACACGAAACGGCTCATGGAATCGAGCCGGGTGTAGAAGCGCCCGATATAGGCAAGAAATGCTGTGAGCACCCCCACTGTCACCTGATCGCGCGTGACCAGCCAGATGCCAAAGGCCCAGACGATCAGTAACCCCACTTCGGTGAGCAGCGTAACGGTCGGCGAAAACAGCGACCAGGTACGGTTGACCCGGTCATTGACAACGGTGTTGAGGCGGTTGGACTCGCGAAAACGCCCGGATTCGCGCCTCTCCTGGGCGAATGCCTTGACCACCCGAATGCCCGGGATCGTGTCGGCCAGAACATTCGTGACCTCGCCCCAGATACGGTCTACTTTTTCAAAGCCGTGCTTGAGTCGGTCGCGCACGATATGGATCAGCCAGATGATGAACGGCAGAGGCAGCAGGGTGACCATCGCCAGCCAAGGATCGATCGAAATCAGGATCGCAGCGGTCATGGCGATCACCAGGACGTCGGTGGCGAAATCCAGCAGGTGCAGCGAAAGGAACAGGCAGATCCGATCGGTCTCCGCGCCAATGCGGGCGATCAGGTCACCGGTTCGCTTGCCGCCGAAATACTGCAGCGAAAGATGGATCAGGTGATCGTAGGTCGCAGTCCTCAGATCCGCACCGATCCGCTCTGAGACCAGCGCCAGGATATAGGTTCGAGCCCACCCCAGGGCCCACGCAACGAGGGCGGCAGCAAGCAGACCCGACAGCAGCCATCCGACCAGGCGAGTATCCAGGGGCGCGCCGTTCTGATACGGAATCAAGACCCGGTCCATCAGCGGCATGGTCAGATACGGCGGGACCAGCGTCGCGGCGGTGGAGGCGAGCGTGAGCAGAAAACCGATCAGCAACTGCCTGCGGTAGGGATGGGCGAATCGCCACAAGCGAAATAATGTGCGCGACGAAGGGGGCTCGGCGAGTTCAGCCTCGCACTGCGGGCACTCCTCCGCATCAGCCGGGATTTCGGCGCCGCAGCGCTCGCAGGTCGTCGCCTCGGCTGTGCCCGCTTCCTTGCAGGGTATCGCCCGAATCGATTCATCGAAACGGCGCACCAGCCGCAGTGCCGCCGCATTACCGCCCAGGGTAAACCGCCAGCAAGCGCGGCGAATCGCTGCGTCCGAAAGCTCGAGCGCTGCAGCACCGGCATGGTCCGATAGTTCGAGCCGCATCGATTCCCGCAGTGCATAGCGCTGCCATTCGGTCTGGCCGGGCGCGCGTGCAATCAGAGCGCGATCGGTGAGGACGAGCAGGCCGGAGCCGAACCGAAGCCGCTCGTCCAGATCAAGCTCGACGGCTGCGGCGGGCTCCTCTCCGACTGCGATCTGCCCTGCGAACTCTCGTCGCCAGGCAGGCGGAATCGGGCCAAGCGGATCGTTTGCCGACTCCTCCGGCCGGTCATCAGCCGGTAGATGTTGCTGCACCGCAGGGGACGCGGTCGGCGAAGGGGCACTCACGGGAAAAAGGCGATTTTCGTTGTCGGATCGACAAGCGTACAGTATCGCCTCTGATCGTACTCTGAAGCGGCCCGCCTGACGACCCGCCGTCCCCGTCCGTCCAAGTCTTTGCATCTCACCCCTTCATCCGTTTCCCCAGCCCCTTTCTGCAGCAATGAAGCGCGACATCGAGATTCTGTCGGTCACCTACCTGCGCGGCCCCAATATGTGGTCGTACCTGCCAGCGATGGAAGCTCTGATCGACATCGGGGAACTTGAGGACTGGCCATCGGACAAAGTTCCCGGCCTCCCAGAGCGTCTCGAGCAATGGCTGCCGACGCTGGTCGAACACCGCTGCAGCTACGATGAACGGGGCGGATTTCTGCGCCGCCTTCGCGACGGCACCTGGCCCGGCCACATCATGGAACATGTCACGCTCGAGCTGCAGTCGCTCGCCGGACTGCCGGGGGGTTTCGGACGGGCCCGGGGCGTTGATGTGCGCGGCCGATACAAGGTAATCGTCACGCTCTGGGAAGACACGGTCACGCTGCGCGCCATGCAGCTCGCCCGCGAGCTCGTGCTGGCAGCCTATGACGATCGAAGCTTCGATGTGCACCGCGCGGTCACCGAACTGCGCGAGATCGCAGACTCGGAGTGCCTGGGCCCGAGCACAGCCGCCATCGTCAAGGCTGCAGAGCTTCGCGGTATCCCGGCGATCCGCCTGAACGATGGCAATCTGGTCCAGCTAGGATACGGCCGCTCTCAGCGGCGCATCTGGACGGCCGAGACCGATCGCACCAGCGCTATCGCCGAAGGCGTCTCGCGCGACAAGCAACTCACCAAGTCGCTCCTCGAAGCATGCGGCGTCGCCGTTCCGCAAGGGCGTATGGTGGCCGACGCAGAGGATGCGTGGGAAGCGGCGCAGGACATCGGGCTGCCCGTCGTCGTCAAACCGGTCGACGGCAACCACGGACGCGGGGTCTGCCTCAACCTGATGAGCCGGGAACAGGTGCTCGCGGCATTTCCCGTCGCGGCAGCCGAAGGCAGCAGTGTCATTGTCGAGCGCCACATGCAGGGCAACGAGCATCGGCTGCTCCTCGTCGGCGGAAGGCTCGCCGCAGCCGCCCGTGGGCAGCCCGCCTACGTCACAGGCGACGGCCGGCAGACGATCCGTGAACTGATCGAGACACAGCTCAATTCCGATCCGCTGCGCGGCAGCAGCGGATGGCATGACGCGCCGCTCAACCGGGTAGGCATCGACTCGGCGACCCGGCTGGATCTTGCGAGCCAGGGCTTTGAGCCCGATTCGATCCCCGCCGAGGGTGCGCGCGTCCTGGTGCAGCGAAACGGTAATGTCTGTTTCGACTGCACAGCGCTCGTTCATCCCGACACGGTGAGGCAGGCCGCTCTCGCCGCCCGGGTGGTGGGCCTGGACATCGCCGGTATCGATCTGGTCGCCGAGGACATCTCGCGCCCGCTGCACACGCAGGCGGGAGCAATCGTCGAGGTCAATGCGGGCCCGGGACTGTCACCGCACCTGCGCGCTCCCGGTGTTCCGCCCAAACCTGTCGCCGAAGTCATCATCGAACATCTGTTCGGCGAAAGCGACGACGGGCGAATCCCGGTAATCGGCCTGGCCGGGACATCGGGCACAGGTCTGGCTGCGAGGATCCTTACCCACCTGTTGCAACTGTCCGGGCGCAGGGTGGGGCTTGCGTGCCGCGATGGACTATTCCTGGGGTCGCGGCGTATCGATCACCGAAACAGCGCAAATTTCAAAGCCGGGCAGCGCCTGCTGATGAATCGGGCCATTGATACCGCCGTAATTGAAAACGGACTCGATGTTCTGCTCGACCAGGGACTTTCCTACGACTGGTGTCAGGTCGGCGTGGTCACCCGCATGAGCCCTGATTCGCTGGTCCCGCAGCGCTACATCGATTCGGTCGAGCAACTCTACAAGGTCTTCCGAACTCAGGTCGATATCGTGCTCGAGAAGCGCGGTACCGCGGTGCTCAATGCAGACGATCCGCAACTGGTCGAGATGGCAAGCCTGAGCAAGGGCGAGGTGATGTTCTTCAGCGCGGACCCCGACTGTGCAGCTCTTGCAGCCCACGCCGAGCGCGGCGGACGCGCCGTCGTCCTGCGCCAGGGCGAAGTGATGCTCAGAGAGGGCAGCGCCGAGGCGGGTCGGCTGCGGGTCGGCACGATTGACCTGCCAATGGAGGGCGACGCTGCAGCAAGTGACGACGGACTGCTGTCGGCCATTGCAGCGGCATGGGCGTACGGTCTGGAGCCCGCCAGTATCCAGGCAGGTCTCGAAACGCTCGAGCCGATACCCGGCCCCGGGAAAGCAGCCTGAGGGCTCTCGCTCAGCGCTCCTCGAACATCCAACGGCACCGAATCGATTCGCAGGAAAACTCTCGATGGAAGTAACCCGAATCCGCGCATTGCGAGGCCCCAACCTTTGGAGCCGGCATACATCGATCGAGGCCATCGTCAGGTGCGATCCCGCTGAGTTGTCGATCGATCGGATCCCCAGGTTCGAAGCCCGTCTGCGGGCGCGCTTTCCCCTGATCGGTGCGATTCGCCCCACAGGATTTGTCGGCGACGTGCCGCTCGCTCAGGCGGTTCAGTTTTCGGCGCTTCGTCTTCAGGCTCAGGCGGGCTGCCCGGTGACCTTCAGCCTCACCAGCTCGACCAAGGAGCCCGGGCTGTATCAGGTGGTTTTTGAATACACGGAAGAGGCGGTGGGCCGCCTGGCTCTTGAACTGGCCGAGGCGCTCTGCAGGGCAGCGCTTGCCGATTCCGCCTTTGATGTGGAATCAGCAATAGAGCGGCTACGCTCGCTTGACGAAGATATTCGCATGGGGCCAAGTACCGGCTCCATTGCCGACGCGGCGCGAGTACGGGACATCCCGATGCGCAGGCTCACCGATGGCAGCCTGGTGCAGTTCGGCTGGGGGAGCCGTGCCCGCCGTATTCAGGCCGCCGAGATTGACGCGACCAGCGCCATCGCCGAATCCATTGCGCAGGATAAAGAGCTCACAAAAAAATTGCTTGCCGCGGCTGGGGTTCCCGTTCCCGAGGGCCGGGTAGTCCGCACTGAAGAAGAGGCCTGGCAGGCGATGAGCGATCTCGCTTGCCCTGTCGTGGTCAAGCCTCGCGACGGCAACCAGGGTAAGGGTGTGACGGTGAACATCGTCAGCCGCGATCACCTGGAGATTGCGTTCAGAGCGGCAGAGCAATTCAGTTCGAGCGTACTGGTCGAAAAGTTCATCCCGGGTCATGACCACCGGCTCCTGGTCGTGGGCGATCGGCTGATCGCTGCAGCGCGGCGCGATCCACCGCATGTGATCGGCGATGGCACCCACTCCATTCGCGAACTGGTCGAAGAAATCAACCGCGACCCGCGTCGAGGCGAGGGACATGCGACCTCGCTCACCAAGATCAGGCTCGACCAAATCGCCTTCGCGCGCTTGCGGGTTCAGGGCTATGACGCCGACTCGATCCCGCCAAAGGGCGCCCGGGTAGTTCTGCGTAACAACGCCAACCTCAGCACCGGCGGCAGTGCAACCGACGTCACCGATGACGTGCACCCCGATCTCGCCGCCAGGGCAGTCGAGGCGGCGCAGATGGTCGGTCTGGAAATAGCAGGCGTCGACGTCGTTTGCGAAACCGTGCAGCGTTCCCTCGAGGATCAGGGCGGGGCGATCGTCGAAGTCAACGCGGCCCCTGGACTGCGGATGCACATCAGCCCTTCCTACGGAAAGGGCCGGGACGTTGGCGAAGCAATCGTACAACTTCTCTTCGGTAACTCGGGTAACGCTCGGATTCCCCTGGTCTCGGTCACCGGCACCAACGGTAAAACCACCACCGTCCGATTGATCTCCCACCTGCTCGCGCAGGCGGGCCTGCGCGTCGGCATGACCAACACCGACGGCGTGTATATCAACGGCGTGCAGACCGATAGCGGCGACTGCGCGGGGCCCCGCAGCGCACGCAACGTGCTGCTGCATCCCGAAGTCGACGCCGCAGTCTTGGAGACTGCCCGCGGAGGGATTCTGCGCGAGGGTCTGGGCTTCGATCGCAGCAGCGTTTCTGTGGTCACCAACGTCGGGCGCGGTGACCATCTCGGAATGAACCACATCGACTCGCTCGAAGACCTGGCGCTGCTAAAGGGCGTGATCGTGCGCAACGTCGCACCCGACGGCTATGCGGTGCTGAACGCCGCCGATCCGCTGGTGGTGGCGATGCAGCAGAACTGTCCCGGCGGCGTCATATTCTTCGCGCGGGACCCGGCTTTGCCGGCGATCAAGAAACACGCCGCCCTGGGGCTGCGAACCGTTCGGGTCGAAGGCCCGAACATCGTCGCCATGCAGGGCACCCGCGTCGTCCACACCATCTCGCTGGCCCAAATACCGCTTACCGGCGCCGGTACGATCGGCTTTCAAGTCGACAATGCGATGGCGGCGATCGCAGCGGCCTGGGCTCTCGGCCTTGCCTGGGAAACCGTCTCGGCAGGATTAGCCAGTTTCGACAGCACCGCCGAGGCGGTACCCGGCCGTTTCAACCGCTTCAGCTATCGCGGCGCCACCGTCATCGCAGACTACGGCCACAATCCCGATGCGATCCTCGCGCTCGCCCAGGCAATTGAAGCGATGCCCGCACGTCGTCGCAGCCTGGTGATCAGCGCCGCGGGAGACCGCCGTGACCAGGATATCCGGGAACAGGCCGAGATTGCCGGGCGATACTTCGACGACGTAATCCTCTACCAGGATGCCGCCCAGCGCGGACGGGCCGATGGCGAAGTCATAGGCATCCTGAGACAGGGCCTAGCCGGCGCCCCCAAGACGCGCCGCATCGAGGAAATCCGCGGAGAGTTTCTCGCTATCGACACGGCACTTGATACGCTTGAAACCGGCGATGTCTGCCTGATCCTCATCGACCAGGTTGATGCTGCACTCGATCATCTGCGCCAGAGGATAGGCGGCTCGCAGTAGGATTTGACGGCCACTCCACCGTGTAAATCCGTATCATCTCTGGTCAGTAGCCTGAAGCAACAGGAAAAATAACTGCCTGACAGGATCTGTTTCCATGAAAGAGCGAATCGAAAAATACGGTCTGCGGGTCGCCCGAAGTCTTCACGACATGATCGAGCGCGAGGCCCTGCCCGGTACAGGGATCGCGCCGGAGCGATTCTGGCGGGGACTCTCCGAGCTGATTCACGGCATGGGCCCGCGCAACCGCGAGCTTCTCGCACACCGGGACGCATTACAGTCAAAAATCGACGCCTGGCATCGGGAGCGCGCGGGACGCGCGCACGATCCCGCGGCCTACAAAGTCTTTCTGCAGGAAATCGGTTACCTGCAGGCAGAAGGCCCCGACTTTCAGATCGAAACCGCCCATGTCGATCCGGAAATCGCCCAGATCCCCGGGCCGCAACTCGTCGTCCCGGTCATGAATGCCCGCTACGCGCTCAATGCCGCCAATGCTCGCTGGGGGAGCCTTTACGACGCACTCTACGGCACCGATGCGATGGGCGACTCAGCGCCGGCCGGGGGCTACAGCACGGAGCGCGGTGCTCGCGTGATCGCCTGGGCCAAGGGCTTTCTGGATGAGCATGTTCCTCTTGCCGGCACGAGCCACGCTGCAGCGACCGGCTACAGGATCGAGGCCGGGCGGCTTCTTGCCCGCACGCCTTCGGGAAATGTCGGTCTGTCGGACCCCGCCGCCTTCGTCGGCTATCGCGGCAGCGCCATCGCTCCGGTCGGTGTGCTGCTGCGCCACCATCACCTGCACATCGAACTGATCATCGACCGCAACCATGCAGTCGGTGCGACCGATCAGGCGGGCGTTGCCGACGTGCTGCTTGAAGCCGCCGTCACCACCATCATGGACTGTGAAGACTCGGTCGCCGCCGTCGACGCCGACGACAAAGCTCTTGCCTACCGCAACTGGCTTGGGCTCATGAACGGGACGCTGACCGAGACGGTTTCCAAGGGTGGCAGCAGCTTCGAACGTCGTCTCAACCCGGACCGCGCCTACATTGCGCCAGACGGGAGCACCTTCACGCTCAAGGGACGTTCCTTGATGCTGATCCGCAATGTCGGCCACCTGATGACTAATCCGGCAATCCTCGATCGCAATGGTCGCGAGGTCCCAGAGGGTCTGCTCGACGCGATGTGCACCACCCTCATCGCCATGCACGATCTGCGCAAGCGCGAAGGCGCCCGAAACTCGGTGACCGGATCCATCTATGTGGTCAAACCCAAGATGCACGGCCCGGATGAGGTGGCCTTCGCCGATGCCGTTTTCAGCAAGGTCGAGCAGGTACTGGGGCTACCGGCTGACACCGTCAAACTCGGCATCATGGATGAGGAGCGACGTACTACCGTCAACCTCAAGGAGTGCATCCGGGCCGCCCGCCGGCGTGTTGCGTTCATCAACACGGGCTTTCTCGATCGCACCGGCGACGAGATCCATACCTCGATGGAAGCCGGTCCGATGGTTCGCAAGAACGAGATGAAGAAGCAAGGCTGGATCGGTGCCTACGAGTTGTGGAATGTCGATGTAGGGCTTGCCTGCGGGCTCACCGGTAAGGCGCAGATCGGCAAAGGAATGTGGGCGATGCCGGATCTGATGGCGGCCATGCTCGAGCAGAAGGTCGGACATCCCCAGGCGGGCGCCAATTGCGCCTGGGTTCCCAGCCCGACGGCAGCGACGCTGCACGCCACCCACTACCATCAGGTGGATGTGCTTGGCAGGCAAAAGCAGATCGCCGCACAGGGCCGGCGAGCAAGCGTCGATCAGATCCTCGCCATCCCGCTTGCGGCATCGACCGATTGGAGCGCCGACGAGCTCACAGCCGAGCTCGAGAACAACGCGCAAGGCATTCTGGGATATGTCGTGCGCTGGGTCGATCAGGGAGTCGGATGTTCAAAGGTGCCTGACATTCACGATGTCGGGCTCATGGAAGACCGCGCGACCTGTCGTATTTCCTCGCAGCACATCGCCAACTGGCTGCGGCATGGCGTGGTGAGCGAAAGCCAGGTGATGGATGTGATGAAACGTATGGCGGCGGTCGTCGACCGCCAAAATTCGGCTGACCCCCTCTACCGCCCGATGGCGCCCGCGTTTGACGGACATGCCTTCAAAGCGGCCTGCGACCTGGTATTTCGCGGTACCGAACAACCGTCCGGATATACCGAACCCATCCTCCACTCGCAACGCCTGCGATACAAGGCGGCCGCCTGAGGCAACCTTAACTTTCATTGCGCTGTATGCGAGCATTGCGTGGAATCTTTACCCCGAGATCTACCGATCGGATGCTGCGACCTTGCCTGAATAGTCGTTTATCCCTGCTGCGGTGGCCGGGACGGACATTCTGCGGGGTAGCCGCTGGGCTGCTGGTTGCAGCCGCAGGGCTTCTTTGGCCCTCGGCCGACAGCTTCGCGCAGGCAAACGTAGGCGATCGCATCGCTAACTCAATCGATCTCGGGAATCGGGATCTCGTCACCCTGCCGCCAGGTAATTGGGAGTTGTTGGTCAAAACGACGTCCCAGGGGTCGGGTTCCCCTTGGGAGGCCTGGCTACTCAAAAACCTGGAAAGCGAAGCCGCGGTCCCTTTTCTGGCGATTCATACTTACCGCAAAAGCACCCGCTGGAGCAGACTCGACTGTACCGACCGGCCGGGTGTGGGAAGCCAGTTCCTGTCCAACGATCACGGCGCGACCTATCCTGGTACCGATCGCTGCTCGCGCTCCTGGATCGTCGCGAACTTCCGAACCTGGCTCGAGTCACCCTCGGCGTGGTGGAAAAGCCTCGCCCCCGCTCTACTCGCCGCCAATGCTCAGGCGGGTCCGATCATCCTGAGCGAACTGCGCGTCCAGGTGTTTTTCGGAGCGGGGATCATCGTCACGCCGTTCATCAAAGCCCCCGCAAAGGTCACGCCGGTTGCCTTCAGAGAAGCTGGCCGCAGCAGCAATCTGAGCGCCGATCACCAGATGCTCGCCCAGTGGAACGCTCTCTACCTTGCGGCGATAGAGCAATCCTTCATCAACGGAAAACAGGCGCCCATCGTTGCTTTGACTCTGCCGTCCTATGGTTCGACGCAGGGCCCGGTTACCGTAGCGGTAGCGCCAGCGCCGCTTCGCGAACCCCCCGGTACCGCGCCAGCGATGGCGGGGCAGCCGACCGGAGGCCTGCGCGAACCACCCGGCGCCGAAGCACCGTCAGCGAGACCCTCGACCGGACAGCTCAGAGATCCACCCGGCGCCGAAGCACCGCCAGCGAGACCCTCGAGCGGACAGCTCAGGGAGCCGCCCGGCGCCGAAGCACCGTCAGCGAGACCCTCGACCGGACAGCTCAGGGAGCCGCCTGCCGCCACGGCCCAGGCGCCAGCCACGCCGCCGGTCACGCCCCAAGTCTTGCCCTCATCGGTCGCCGACGAGCAACGCCGTTTAGATACCGAACGCGCTGCGCTAGCTGAGCAGATGGAGAAAATGCGCGAACTGCTGGCGCAATTGCAGAAAGCCAACGCGGACGCGGCTCAGGCAACAAACCAGCGCCTGGCATCACAAACCCCGCCGACGGGACCCAAAGCTGCAACCGTCTTCGCCAACCGCCGGGCGCTCATCGTGGGCAACGATCGTTATTCCTCGGTGACGCCGCTGGAAAATGCAGTCGCCGATGCAAATTCAATGTCGGCCGCGCTGACGAGCGCCGGATTTAAAGTTTCCCTTCACCTGAATTTGGAAGAAAAGCGCTTCAAACAGGTACTGCGCGATTTTCGCCAGCAAGTCGAAGGGGGAGACGAAGTACTGTTCTTCTTTGCGGGCCACGGAGTCCAGATCGGAAATGTGAACTACCTGCTACCCGTCGACATCCAGGGTCAAAACGAAGAACAGATCCGGGACGAGGCCATTCCGCTGCAGCGCATCCTGGATGACATGCAGGACAGGAAAGTCAAATTCACTCTTGCGGTGATTGATGCGTGTCGAGATAACCCATTCAAGGGAACAGGCCGTTCGTTGGGTGGCCGCGGCCTCGCGCCGACCACAGCGGCCACCGGGCAGATGATCATGTTTTCGGCTGGATCGGGACAACAGGCACTCGACCGCCTTGGCCCGCAGGACAAAGAGAAAAACGGACTGTTCACCCGAGTTTTCGTCAAGGAGATGCTCGTTCCCGGAATTCCGGTTGATCGGGTGTTGCGTAACGTCCGCAATGAAGTCGTCAAACTCGCGAAATCAGTCGGACACGAACAAACCCCGGCTCTCTACGATCAGGCGATCGGCGAATTTTTCTTCCGCCAATAGGAGGATAAATGAAGGCACCGCGCTCCTCTGGCCGCGGCAAGAAATGGCGCCTGGCGCGAACGCTTCCCGCATGGGTTCTGTTCGCCTTGTCCATGCACTCCCACGCGCAGCTTCGTCTGGTGACCGACGAGGAGGCTGTCAGGCCCGACGCAAAAATTGCCACGACCCGGGCGATCACGCGTGGCCCGGGGCTCAAACTCGCAAGCAATGAAAGCGTCAAGGCGGCGGGCTTCCCCTTCAAAGTGATTTTCGAGCCCAGGGGGGGAGTGCGAATCGATCCGGCATCGGTCAAGGTCGAGTACCTCAAGGAACCCGTCGTCGATCTGACTGAACGCCTTCGGTCGGCAATACGTGCGGACTCAATTGACATTCCAGCGGCCGCTCTGCCTGCTGGCGAGCATGCCTTTCGCGTGTCGGTCAACGATGTCGACGGCAGACGGGGCGCGATCTACTTTTCGCTGAAGGCCTTGCCATGAGTACCCTGAAGGCGAGCGTTTCCGATCGGTTCGCCGCTTGAAGATGAACTGCCCGTTCTGTCGCCTCGATGTTCACCCCGAAGCGGTAATCTGTCCCCACTGCCACTCGCTACTGGGTACGATCCATCCGCTTGCCAAACGTCTGGACGACCTGGAGGCCGAAATCCGCGCGCTTAGGCGCAGGCTTGGCCCCGAGACTGGCGAAGCTATCGTCTCACCGATCAACGCAGGGGCCGCGGCCCCGGGCGTTGCGCCCCTCAGCGAACGATCACACCCGGCGCCGGTGTGGCCCGAGATGCGAGCCTCTCGGCGTATCGCAACCATCTGCGCGTGCATTCTGCTCTTGTGGGCACTGCAGGCGCTTACTTTGTTTGTCTACGACCTGCCTCCAGTCGTCTTTCGGGTGATTGCGCTGATTGCACCGTTTTTTGTCGCCCTTTCCTTTCATAGACGGGTTCGCTTCGAAACGGCCGGACTCGCAGCAAGTTCTATCGTCGTAGCGGCAATCGCTTTGCTGCTGATGCTCGGTCTGACTGCTCACGTCGATAGCGTCCCGATGTGGCCTGAGACAGCGCGAGACTGGCGTGAATTATTTGAATTCGCAATTGCCATCGCTTTAGGCTTCAGCGCGGGAGCACTGACCGCGCGATATCTCGATCGCCCCCTCCCGGCGCCCTCAGGTCCGTCTTTCTTAATTCTCCTGCTCACGCGTGACGAAAAGGGCCGCTTTAATATCGAAGCAGTGGCTGAGCGAATTCAGCGTTTCGTCTGCGCCACGGCGCCGCTTGCCACGGGCACCTTGAGCGTCTACTCCGGTCTACGTACGCTCGTCGGAGGCGGTTGATGCGACTTGCCCCGACTCGCTGGCTCATCGGCGCACTGTTGCCGGTCCTCTTGCTGGTTGGTGCCGCTACGGTTTTCGCTGCCCCGCCGGGACATGCCCTGCTCATCGGCATCAGCCGATATGATCCAGCGAGCGGCGCGAGTCCGCTGGAGGGGGTGCCCTACGACATGCAGACCGCAACGCAGATTGCCCGCCGGTTAGGGGTCGCGCCGGAAAACATCCGAATTCTGCGAGACTCCAATGCGACCAAAGCAGCGATTGTCAGCGAACTCGGCAGCCTGACGGCACGGGTCTCCGAGGGCGGTCGGGCCATGATCTATTTTTCAGGGCACGGCACCCGTTGGTTTGATCCCGGTGCGCAAGGCTGCGTCGAGGGTCTCTATACCTATGAGGGCGGCGTTATCGTAAACCGCGAATTCGCTGCACTTACCAAATCATTGAGCGACAAAGCCGACAAGCTTGTCGTCATGTTCGACGCATGTCACTCGGGCGGCGTAAGTGACACTGGCCGAACCCGCTCAATAGCCAGCGGTTTCAGCCCCAAATTCACAACACGCACCGGCTCATCTGCCCAGTCCTGCGCCATCGCCTCAAATCTCAAAACGCGCAGCCTTGTCGGCGAGTCGTCGCTGCTCGGTGTACGAGCCGAGAATATTGTTCATATCAGTTCGTCGCGACCAGACGAAGTGAGTTTCGATGAGCCGGGAAAGGGTGGCCTGGCTACCCAGGCCATTCGCGACTGCATGTTCGGGGAGGCAAAGGACCTGGACGGAAGCGGCGCAATCACACTCGCCGAGATCGAGAGCTGTGCTCGCCAGCATATACGGTCCCGCCTTGCACAACATCCGGATTTGTTGCCGCACCACCCGATCGTATCGGGGCAGCGTAATTTCATTGCGGCTACCGCTGGACCGGCTGCTGCGCCCACCGGGTCTCAGCATGATGCGCGACCATCTGCTGCCATCGCGCTCCCGCGCGAGGATGACGCGTCGCGCCGCCGCGAGACACTCCAGCGTGAACAGGCTCAACTCGCTGAGGCCGCACGGCTCGAACGCGAACGCGAGCGGGCACTGGAGGCGCAACGCCAAAGCGAACGGCAAGCGCAGGCGAGGCGGGAGCAGGATCGCCTGGCAAGCGAGCGCCGCGAGGCCGAACGGCTCGCCAGGCAGCGCGCGCAAGAGGAGGCTGAGGCGCGCGAAGAGGCCGAGCGCAAGCGCGTTGCCGAAGACCGCCGGCGCCTTGAAGAGGAGGCTCGCAGGCTTGCCCGAATCGCTGCTGAGTCGCGCGAGCGCATCGCGGCCGAGGAGAAACTCGCACAACAGGCGCTTGCCGACGAGGCTGCCGCATCCACCGCTCCACCTCCGGCGCTCGCCCCATCAACGCCGCCGCCGATTACACCACCGACGACGGCGGCATCGTCCGCCTCAAGGGCGCGCGGGACATCGCCGAGTTTGCCGTGAAGAGCGAGCACGCGCACAACGCGTTCATCGAACAGCTCTTCAGCCAGGTCGTGAAGCAGCCGATGCTCGCCTACGGCCCGGACGTGTTGAACCAGTTGCACCTTTCCTTCGTCCAGTCCGGGTATAATATTCAGAAGCTGCTTGTGGACATCGCGACGGTGTCCGCGTTGCAGGGGACTGAGACGCCGGCCAGCAC
>CAZZKA010000071.1:0-14188 GCA_964654745.1 uncultured Bordetella sp.
GTGGCGAGAGCCGCGAGTTGCGGGTGCCCTGCCGGGAAGCGCAGTGCCGGTCCATCGAGGATGGGGCGGGCGGGAGGGGGAGAATGGGGCGGCGCCTCTTTACAGGAGCTTAGGACCAGCGCTGCCGTGAGCGCAGCCGCCAGGCGGATCATTCGATGCATAGTGTCGATACCTGTTTTTCGGGGGCGTTCTGCTTTACTTGGCGATACCCTCGAGCCTCAATACCCATTCCGTTGCCGCTCGTGATGCGTCTGCGCGCGCCTGGACTGCATCGAGTTCAACCGCCAGATGCGTCCTCCTCGCCTCGAGCAGGTCGGTAAGCGGGGTCGCGCCGCGGTTGTACGCAGCCTCAGCGCGCTGAAGAACTTGTCGCGCTTGAGCCCGAATCTGAGTTTCGAACAGGGCCAGCCGCTCGGCTGAGCGATCTTTTTTGAGATCGAGCGCTAGCATGTCGCTGATCGCGAGCTGCGTTGTCAATCGCAACATTTCCTCGGATCTCTGTACGGCCGCAGCAGCCTGCCGGATCTCGCCCTCGAACTGATAATTGATCTGCCATGGAAATTGCGCGCGCACTTGTACCGCAGCGCGCTGCTCTGGAGGGTAGTTGTTGAAGCCTCCCCCCCATGTGATATCGGTTGTCTGGAGCGAGCGCGCCAGGTCGAGGGAGGCTCTTGCGGCCATCAGGCGCGATTGCGCAGCCTTGACATCGAACCGCATCTGGGCGGCCTGGGTCGCGCCGGGCGTTGGCCGCGACAGGCTGCTGGCCGAACTCGACCATGTACCCCCGGCCCGAAGATCGCCAGCCTTGATACCGGCCGCTTGAGCGAGTGTGATGGCGGCTATCTCCCGCGAAGCGCTGACCGCGGCGAGCTCATTACGTGCGCGCTCTGCTTCGATCGAAAGACGGCTGAGCTCCTGTTCCGATATGTCGCCTTTTTCAAATCGTGTTTTCGATACCGCAGCGGTCTGCGCTGCGCTGTTGGCGCTTTCCCGCGCGACGGTCTCGCGCTCCTGGGCGGCGAGCAGGTCCCAGTAGGCAGCGGCAATCGCTAGCCGGCGCTGAACGAGCGCTTCGAGTCGCTCGTACCGGGCTGCCTCCAGAGCGAATTCAGCGCTCCGGACCCGGTGCTCGCGCTTATTGCCCCGCTCCCAGGTCCAATCGACGCCTACGCCCTTGTCGATCCGTTTGCTCCCAGCCAGGGATCCCGCCCCCAAGCCGTTTTGAAGGTCGATTGAAGCGACCGAGGCCGTTATCTGCGGCAGCGGTGCGCGGTCTGCAGCGGTGATTCCCCCCCGCGCCGAATCTACGTCGGTGGTCGCCGCCACCACGTCCGGATGCCGCTCGGCCTGGCTCAACAGGTCGGCGAGCGTGAGCGACCGGCCACCGCCCCCTCCAGTGTCGCTGCTCGTATCCTGCGTTGGCGTCACCGATATCGCAGCTCCAGAAGGCTGAGCCGAAGAATGCGGCGGCGAGGCGGCAGCCAGACCCAGCAGGACGATTAAAAACGGGAAGTTCGGGGCTCCGAGCAGGCGCGATTGGCGTATTCTCATCTCCGCTGTATCGCACGGATCCCCTGACTCTCACCTGACTTCGGACTGACGAGCCGCTTTGTGAGCCTGCGAATTTTAGTCATCGAGGATGACGCTGTTTTGCGCGAGGTGCTGTGTCGCAGCCTGGCCTCGTCGGGACACAGGGTCGACCCCTGCGATAACCTCGCCGATGCCGCGATTGTCTGGCGGCATCAGAGTTTTGACGCGGTGCTGTTGGATCTTAATCTCCCCACTTCGCGCCGGGTGGGAGCGGTAGCGGGCAGCGGGCTTGACCTCTTGCGTGAGGCCAGGCAAAGGGGTGACCGGACACCGGTCCTGGTGCTGACGGCGCGCAACCGGACCGACGAACGGATAGAGGGCCTGAACGCGGGCGCCGATGACTATCTCGGAAAGCCCTTTGAACTCGATGAGGTCGATGCGAGACTGAGAGCTCTGGTACGGCGGGCACGCAGCTGGCTGGATGACGTCCAGGAGTTTGGCATGCTGCGGCTGGAGCGTGAGCACCGTCGGTTCAGCCTTGCCGGGGAAGAGCTGGTCTTGCCTTCGCGGGAGTTCCAGGTATTGTGGGAGCTTATGAGCCCCGCCGGGCGCGTGCTCAGCAAGACCGACCTCGCTGCCAAGCTTTCAGAGCTTGATGATCTCCTTGCCCCCAATGCCCTCGAGGCCTTCATCTCGCGCCTTCGAAAGAAACTTGCCGGCAGCGGGGTAGGGATCCGTACCTTGAGAGGTCTCGGTTACCAGCTTACCTTGGGGGAGACTTGAGCGAATCAGGAAGATTACCGACCCTGGCCCAGCGACTGGTCCGGCACGTCGTCGGGATACTGGTGCTTGCGTGGCTTGTGGCGGGATTCGGAGTCGTTTGGGTGTCCACCCACCTGATGCAGCGCGCCTATGACCGCGGGCTTGTCGAGGATGCCCTCCTGGTCGCCGAGCGGGTGATTCGTGACCCCAAGGCTCCCGGCGGGCTCGCGCTGCGACTCAGCTCAGAAGAACTCAGAACGGTCCTGTTCGACACTACCGACTCGATCTACTTCTCGATCAAGAATGAACATGGCGAATTCATAGCGGGGCATCGAGGTCTTGCAGAGGCGAATCTCCTCAGCGGCGCCGACTCCGCCACTCCCGCTTTTTTCGAGAAGGATTTCAGCGGCTCGCACATTCGAGCGGCAACCATCTTCCGGGATGCGCCAGTCCCGGTCTACGTCACCGTCGGTCAGACCACGACCGAACGCGACGCGATGTTCTTCAAATTGATCACTTTCATGCTCGCGCCCCTGGCCGGGCTGCTTCTGGTGCTGGTGTTCGGTGTGCGCCGGCTCGTCACCGCTGACCTCGAGCCGTTGGTGAGTCTCGAGCGCGATATGCTGCGGCGCGATTCGCGCGATCTGTCGCCGGTCAAGGTTCGATCCAAGGTCCGCGACTTCATCCGCCTGGGCGAGAGTTTCAATACCCTGCTGGCAGCCATCCGACGCGGCGTCGTCGCACAACGTGAATTTTCGGGAAATATCGCCCACGAATTACGTACCCCTCTTTCCGGTATCAGGGCGCTTGCAGAGTACGGCCTGAAAGACGGTCAGGCGCAGACCATGCGAGAGCAACTGCAGGCGATAGTCCAAGTGCAGGATCGCGCGAGTCGCTTGGTCGATCAGCTGCTCGCCCTGGCCTTTGCCGAAGAGGTGTCGGGAACACTCAAGCTCGAGCGAGTGCAGATAAACAAATTGGCGCGAGAAGTGATGCTGCGGTTTATCGATCGAACCGACGCGGCGGGTATAGACCTGGGGGCCAATGGACTTGATGAGCCCACCACCGTGCTCGGTAACGCAGCCTTGATCGAGGGGGTGCTCACCAACCTTCTCGACAACGCATGTCGACATGCCTTTACTCCAGTCTCTGGTTCGCGGCCGGCGCTTGCAAGCCGCCAGATCACCGTGAGCGTTTCACGGCTGAGGAGTGAGCGCGGCGCTGAACGCGTACTGCTGAGCGTCACCGATAACGGTGGAGGGCTCGCGGAGCCTTTGCGCACCGAGGTTTTGCAGCGCTGGAAGCGGGCCTCGCGCGATCCACTATTGCGAGAAGGTTCGGGTCTGGGACTGGCGATCGTCAGCGAATACGCGCGTCTGCTTCATGCGCGTCTTACACTCGCCTCAGGCGAGGGCGATGCGGGGCTCTCGGTAATACTGGAGTTTGACGCTGCCTGAGTTGTCCTGGCGCAGCGGGATCTTGCGCCGGGACGTGCGGAGCGTGCTCTCAGGCGATCCTGCCCGTTCGCAGCATTGAAGCGGCCGCGGCCGCGACGATCAGCAGGCATCCCGCCAACGCAAACAAAGCGGTGACTTCAGTCATCTGCCGGCGTTCCATCGTCAGTCGCGAACTCAGCTCGCGATAGATTCGCCGCAGGTCGGTATCGGTGCTCGCGCGCACATAGTCGCCCAGGGTGATGTCGGCGATTTTTTTGAGCGCTTCCTCGTCGAGTCGTACCCGCATCGACATACCCTGCGCGTTCAGTGTGACGCCTTCAGGCGTACCGAGGCCGACGGTGAAAATCCGCACCCCCAACTGCGCGGCGAGCTCGGCCATCTTGATCGTATCGGGACCGGTGTTGCCCTGCCCATCGGTGAGCAGAATGATCGCGGTGCTGCGGTTCGAGCCTGGCTCGACCGGGTCACGCGGTTTACTTGGCGATGCGGCACTGTCTGCGCTGCGCCCTGAAGTTGCGGGGGCTGTGCCATCGCGGCTGCCCGGGGGGCGCAGCGGCGCTCCGCCAGGGCCGGGGCGCGGCGCATCGCCGGAGGCTTCGTTGAGGATCTTCTGCACATCAATACCCGCTCCCGGCAGCAGCTCGGCGAGGCTCACGAGGATACCGCTACCGATGGCCGATCCGCGCTGCAGTTGCAGACCGTCGATCGCGCGGTACAGATCATCGCGTTCGGTGGTCGGTGACTGGGCTACCGCAGCCGTCCCGGAAATACTGACCACACCCACACGCAGGCGATCAGGCATGCCCTCGACGAAATTACGCGCGGCTGCCTGTGCTGCTTCGATGCGACTCGGCTTGACGTCAGCGGCACGCATGCTGCCCGAGGTGTCGATAGCCAGGATGACACTCTCGACTGCAGTGGGCATCATCAGCATCGCGCGCGGGCGGGCGATGGCGGCAAGAAGCAACGCCAGCCCCAAAAGCGCAACCAGCGATGCCGTGTGCCGCTGCGCAAAGCCGGCAAGCCCTTTCTTTCTGAGCGCAGGCGAAACCATGCCGGGATAACGAATCAGGTGGCGCGATCGGCGCCAGCCGATCAGCGCGAGCGACAGCCCTGCGAGCGGAACGATCACCAGCAGCCAGAGCATAATCGGCCACAGGAAGCTGAGCGATCGGGGATCGATCATGCCGCAGCCTTACTTCCAGGGGCCGCGCCCGCGGCAAGCTGGGCACGGCGCTTTCGAAGACGGGTAAAGCGCAGGAGCGAAGCGTCCAACGCTTCGTCAGTGGCGAGTTCGAGGCAGTCGACCCCGCTGCGGGCGAGAGTTTGGCGCAGCGTCTCCTCCCTCTCGGCAGCGGCCTCGGCAAAGCGACGGCGAAAACCTTGATCGCTGCTGTCCACCCAGAGCAGTTCATCGGTCTCGGCATCGCGAAGCGCGAGCAGGCCCAGATCGGGAAGTTCGAGCTCAAGCGGATCGAACAGGCGTACTGCCACCGTGTCGTGGCGCTGTGCGAGGAGCGATATCGCGCTGTCCCATCCAGGAAGGCTGATGAAGTCCGAAACGACAAATATCGCTGCGCGCCGGCGTACGCTAGCGAGCGCGTTGGCCAGTACGACGCCCAACTCCGTGGCACCGGCGCTGCGTCCGCCGGGTGCCGCGGTACCGATCTGTTGCATCAGATGCAGCACATGACGGCGCCCCGAGCGTGGAGGGATCAGGATGTCGGGTTGGGTGCCTCCGGTATGGAGCAGCGCTCCGACCCGATTGCCGCGACGCGTGAGCAGCCTTGCGATCACCGCGCTGAATTCGAGTGCGAGCATGCGTTTGCTTATTGCTGAAGAGCCGAAATCGATTGACCCCGACAGATCAAGCAGAAGCCAAGCGGCCACTTCCCGGTCCTCCTGGTGTTCGCGCACATGCGGAATCTGGAGGCGGGCTGTGACATTCCAGTCGATGTGCCGAACATCATCGTGAGGCATGTATTCACGCAAGTCGGCCAGATCAAAACCCGCACCCCGAAAGAGCGTCCGATAGTCGCCCTGCAGCACTCCGTCGAGCCTCCGGATGACCGTCCATTCGAGTTTGCGCAACAAAAGCTCTGGGTCGGTTCGAAGCAGCCGTTCAGAGTGCGCTCGCGCTGGTGCGCCGACGATTGCCGAGGCGGTAGCCGTGCGTGCCGCCTCGGCGTCCGCTGCGGCGGGATCAGGTTTGGGCTTGAGTTTCAGCCAGTCGAACATCGCTGATCCTTACCCAGGGCCGCGGTGCGGCTCAATCGGACTCGGCAAGGCGAACATGCGTGGATAACGGCGTATCGGGCGCCGGAATCGCCTTGAGAAGCTTGACGATCAACTGGTCGGCACTCAGGTTTTCCGAGAGCGCTTCATAGCTCAGCACCAGCCGGTGGCGCAGCACGTCCGCAACCAGATCGATTACGTCGGCTGGCAGCACGTAGCTGCGGCCCCGAAGCAGAGCGAGGGCGCGAGCGCCCTCGATCATGCTGATGGTGGCCCGCGGGCTTGCACCGAAGCTGATATAGCGTGCGAGTTCCGGCAGACCGCAGGCGGCTGGCTTGCGGGTGGCTGCGACGATCCGCACGGCATACTGAACCAGCGCCGGATCAACGTAGACGCGGCGGCACTCGGCCTGCAGCGCGGCGAGTTCCTCAGTGGTGGTGACTGGCGATACCTCGATCGGCGCGCCGGTCACCCGTTCCACGATGACGAATTCTTCCTCCTCGCTCGGATAGCCCACGAGGACCTTCATCATGAAACGGTCGACCTGCGCTTCCGGAAGCGGGTAGGTACCTTCGGTTTCAATCGGGTTCTGGGTCGCCATCACCAGAAATGGATTGGGCAGCCGGTGGGTCTCGCCCGCGATCGTCACCTGACGCTCCTGCATGACTTCGAGCAGTGCGCTCTGCACCTTGGCTGGAGCCCGGTTGATCTCATCAGCCAGAAGGAGGTTGGCGAAGACCGGGCCCAAGACTGTGCCGAACTCGCTGGTTTTCTGGTTGAAGATCCGAGTGCCGACGAGATCGGCGGGAAGCAGGTCGGGCGTGAACTGGATCCGCTTGAAGCTTCCGCGCAGCGTTCGCGCGAGTGTATTGACCGTCAGTGTCTTGGCAAGGCCTGGTACGCCCTCGACCAGAAGATGCCCGCGCGCCAGCATCGCCACCAGCACGCGCTCGAGAAACGCGTCCTGGCCGACAACGACGCGCTTGACCTCGTAGAGAACTCGCTCCATCTGCGCAGCGACTTCGTTACGCTGGGCCGGTGAACCGGCGCGATTCCATGCTTCATCCGATTGTCGGGGTTGCATCCGGTACGTCCTGTCTTTGAGTGTCGAAGATCTGGGGCTTAAAAATCAGAAGGGAGGGATACCGATCGCGCTACCCGCGCTTTCGATCGTCACGGCAAAGCCTATGCCTACGAAGGTCCGTGCCGGCGTCGGGTTGAGAATTGCGGTGACGATACCCACGACCTCACCGGACATGGTGATGAGAGGCCCGCCCGAGTTACCCGGATTGGCCGCAGCGTCGAACTGGATGAGGCCTTTGAGCGGGCGCTCGCCCTCCTCGGATTTGAAATCGCGATTGAGCCCGGACACCACGCCCGCGCTTACCGAAGGCCCGATTCCGAACGGGAAACCGACCGCTGCGACCTCATCGCCCGGGACCAATCGGCCGCTGGAACCCATGGTCGCAGGCGGCAGGTCATCCGGGATCTGCTGGGGCTTGAGCACCGCCAGATCGTTGTCGGGTTGCGCACCCGCGAGTGTTGCGACCGATACGCTGCCATCGAAGAAGGTGACGCGCAGTTCCTCCGAGCCGGCGACGACGTGAAGGTTGGTGAGGAGCGTCCCGTCCTCCATGATGACCACGCCGGTTCCGGTTCCGCGTTCCTTGAGTCCGGCTTCAGGCTCGCTGGGATCGACTGCGAATCCCTGAATACGGACTACGGACTGGCGCACCGCCTCAGCCGCCCGCGCGGCCCGCGAGGGCAGGTCGCGAGTCTCAAGCGTGTGCAGAACCGCTGCATCGATGTCCTCCTGTGTGATCGGGGCCTGCGCCGGGATCAGCGCGTCACGAATCAGGATCACCGAGAGCGCGACCACCACACCAGCGAGGAATGCGCTCATAGGACCGGCGCGTCGGGCGGCCGCGGACACGCGGGAGCGCAGACCCGACGGAGCCGTCGATTCGGGCGTTGGTGCGTTTTCGGAATGGCCTGCGCCCCGGTGATTCGGCCCGGAGGGGTGCCTTGACCGACTGCTGTAGAGCGCGCCTCTTTTCATCGCGATGGGATTGTTACCAATGACGGCGACGAGTGGTAGAGTGAATACATTAGCATCGAAAATCACTGCCGTGCGATTCATCTGGCCAGATTTCCTCTGGGGTCTGTTGCTGCTGCCGCTGCTGGTCGGGGTCTACATCTGGATCCTGCGCCGTCGCCGCCGGATTGCTGTTCGCTATGCGAGCCTCTCGCTGGTGCGGCCCGCGATCGGTCCCGGACAGCGCTGGCGTCGTCATGTGCCTCCCGCGCTTTTGCTCACTGGGATTGCCGCGGCGCTCATCGCGGCGGCCCGACCGGCCGCGAATGTCGTACTCCCCGCCGATTACATGACCATCGTGCTGGCGATCGATGTGTCCCGCAGCATGCTCGCCAACGATGTCGAGCCCAACCGGATTCACGCTGCCCAGGTTGCTGCTCGCGAGTTCATCCGCGAGCTACCCGAGGGCGTGCGCGTTGGCATCGTGACGTTCGCGGGTTCGGCGCAGGTGGTTCAGGGGGTGACCGACAAGCGTGAAGATCTGCTTGCTGCGATTGACAGGTTTCAATTGCAGCGCGCCACGGCGACCGGGAGCGGTCTGTTGGTTGCGCTTGCTACGCTGCTGCCCGAGGCGGGAATCGATCTTGAGTCACTGCTCTATGGCCAGAATTTCGGGCGTGACGGGTCGCGCGGGACCCGGCCGGCGATCGAGAGCCGCCAGGCATCGCCACCGCCCAAGTCAGTACCGAAAGCGCCGGCAGCGGCGGTTGCACCGGGCTCCTACACCGGCGGCGCAATCGTCCTGCTGTCGGACGGTCGGCGCACCAACGGGCCCGACCCGGTGATGGCGGCACGCAAGGCTGCTGAACTCGGCGTGCGCGTCTACACGGTGGGCTTCGGAACTGCCAACGGGTCGATCCCCGGCTATGAGGGGTGGTCTTTTTATGTTCGCTTGGACGAGGAGGCACTGAAGGCGGTTGCCCGTGTGACCGAGGCCGAATATTTTTACGCTGGCAGTGCGGCGGATCTGCGCAAGGTCTACCAGCACCTGACTTCGAAGTTTTCCCTGGAGCGCCGCGATACCGAGATCGGCGCTCTGTTCGCTGCGGCGGCAGCGCTCTTTTGTCTGCTTGCCTTTGGCCTGTCGGCGTTCTGGAGTCGTCGCTCAGCCTGATCGTCGGTCAACCCGGTCGTCGGTCAACCCGGTCGTCGGTCAACCCGGTCGTCGGTCAACCCGGTCGCCGGTCAACCCGGTCGCCGGTCAACCCGGTCGCCGGTCAACCCGGTCGCTGGTCAACCTGAGGCTGCGGCGTGCCCTCGGGTCGTTCAACCCCGCCGGCCGTCCTGCGCCCCGGGGGCGGCGGGCGCTTGAGGGGGCGAGGGTCAGCGGTCAACAGCCGTTCAATCGGGGTCGGCGAAACTCGGCGCGCGCTTTTGCAGTTGTGCCTGCACTGCCTCAACCTGATTGGGTCTGCCTAGTACGGCGATCTGTGCCTGGGATTCCCGCAGCAATTGTTCAGACTCGTCAAGTACGAATGATGAGGCGATGAGGGATTTGACAGCGCGTATAGCCTCGGGGTTGCGCGTTGCGATGTCACGCGCGAGCGCCAGTGCGTCCTCAAGCGGCGTCTCACTGCAACGCGTCACCAGCCCCAGTTCGCACGCCTCGCGACCGCTCACCACCCGCCCGGTGAAGGCGAGTTCACGAATTCGATCAGCGGGCATCAGTTCTTTCAGAATAACCGTACCCCCCATGTCGGGAACGATCCCCCATCGAATCTCCATGAGCGCAAGGCGGGCGTCGGGCGCTGCGATTCGAATGTCCGCACCGAGCGCGATCTGAAGCCCGCCGCCGAGAGCCGCCCCCTGGACCGCTGCGATCACCGGTACCGGGATGTCACGCCAGACCATGGCCGCATACTGCGGCACATTGCACGAGCCATGGGAGCGCGGCCCCAGGCGAAGCGAGGCCGGGGTGTCGGACCCGCTGGCCATTCCCTCAAACCGGTTCATATCCAGACCGGCGCAGAATGCCCGGCCGTTGCCCGATAAGACGACAGCACGCAGGTCGCGGCGGGCGCGCAGTGACTCGCCGGCCTCGATCAGCGCATCGAACATCGCTGCGTCGAGCGCATTGAGCTTGTCCGGTCGGTTGAGGCGTACGTCGGCAACGCCTTCATCGATTGCGATGCTCACCCTGTCGTTCATCATTCCACTCCTCGCGCGCGCTTGCAGCCAACCGGGTCAGTGAAGGCCAGCGCTGAGTTTGCGGCGATAGGCACCGACCAATTGCGCGTCGCCGCATAACTCGAATACCGCCAACATCAGCTTGCGTGCCCCATCATCGGCGAACCGGCGATCCCGCGCGATGATTGACAATAGCAAGTCCATGCATTCCTGCCAGCGTTCGCGCAGCATCAGCCACCGCGCCATCTGGAGGCGGACGTCAAGGCTGTCGGTCGCCGCCATGGCATCTTTAAACGCGTCTTCGGCGGTCGGGTCAAAGGTGAGCGAACCGAGATCCTGCGCGGCGTCGACGCATTGGGCGAGTGCGGCGAGCGCCATGTCCGTTCGGGCTGCGCCTCGCAAAGCTTCGAAGGCCGGCTTGACGTCCTCGTGCCGTCCCATTTTCAAAAGCAGTCGGACATATTCGGCGCGCACTGCGTCCTGCGCCGGATTGATCGCGAGCGCCGTGGCAAAACCCTGGGCAGCATCCTCGAAGCGCCCGGCTGCGGCGGCTTCGCGCGCCTGGCGCAGCTGGTCGTCCCCGGGCTTTGGAAGGTGGGGGGCAAGGAAGCTGCGGATCTGCCCCTCGGGGCGGGCGCCGACGAAGCTGTCGACGGGTTCTCCGTCGCGAAAGAGAAGTACGAACGGAATGCTGCGCACGCGATACCGAGAAGAGAGCTGCGGATTTTCATCAGAGTTGACCTTGGCCAGCCGCAGCTGCCCGACAAGGTCGGCTTCGATCTTTTCGAGGAGCGGCCCGAGAGCCCGGCACGGTCCGCACCACGGCGCCCAGAAATCGACCAGCACCGGTTGCTCGAAGGAGGCGCGTAAGACTTCGCGCTCGAATGCTGCTTCGTTGACGTCAATCATGATTGGGAATTGGTTTTTCGAACGATAACACCGCAGGATTTTAGGGCGACCGGGACCTGCATCAAGTCTCGAGGGTAGAGTCTCGATTGTGAATGACCTGAAACTTTCATGGCGCTTTGCCCTTCGCGACTGGCGGGGAGGTGAATTGCGACTGCTGCTTGCTGCGCTGGTCATCGCCGTCGCTGCCGTAGCGAGCGTTGGGCTCTTCGTGGACCGGATGCGCTCGGCGCTCTCGCTGCAGGCGAGGCAGCTGCTGGGTGGCGATCTCGTCGTGTCGTCCTCGCGCGAGCCGGCCGAGCACGTACTGCGCCTCGCTCAGGCGCAGTCGCTTTCTACGACCCGAACGGTGACCTTCCCCAGCATGGCGATCGCGGGCGATAGATCGGTGCTCGTCTCGCTCAAGGCAGTTGGGGTCGGCTATCCGCTTCGTGGTGCTGTCCGGGTCAGCGAGACAGCGGGTGGACCCGACGCGCCTGCGGGAACGACGCCTGAACCCGGAGAGGCCTGGGTCGATGCCTCGCTCCTCGCCCCCCTGGGGCTGCGGATGGGGGACTCGCTGAATCTGGGCGATGCAGGGTTTCGCGTAACCCGCCTCGTGACGCTCGAACCGGATCGCGGGGCGAACTTCGTCAACTTTGCCCCGCGGGTATTGATAGGGCTCAGCGATCTGGCTGCCACGGGGCTCGTGCAGCCTGCGAGTCGGGTCAACTGGCGCCTGCTCGCGTCGGGGGAGGCTGCTGCGATCGCCGCCTTTGAAAGAGCCCTTGCGGAGCTTCCCGCGGAGATCGGCCGGGTTGAAACTCTGGAAAACGGGCGCCCCGAGCTGGGTGCTACGCTCAACCGCGCCGAACGATTTCTCTCGCTTGTCGCGCTACTCACCGTGCTGATTGCTGCAGTGGCGCTGTCGCTCGGCGCCAGACGTTTTGCTGACCGGCACCTGGACGGTTGCGCGGTGATGAAGGCTGCCGGGATGGGGCAGCGTCGACTGATGCGTCTGCTTCTTCTTGAGCTGCTGTGGATCGGGCTTGCCGGGGCGTCCGTCGGTCTGCTGGCAGGAGCTGTCCTGCACCACTTTTTGGTGAGCGCGGTCTCCCCGCTTCTGAACCTGAGTCTGCCCCTGCCCGGTTGGGCGCCCTTGGCGCAGGCCTTCCTCGTTGCGTTGCTGCTCCTGCTTGGTTTCGGTGCCTGGCCTTTGCTTCGGCTCGCCGATGTGCCGCCGCTCAGGGTGCTGCGCCGTGAAGCGCTGCCGATGCCGCGCTTCGGATGGCTGGGAGTCCCGATCGCGGGGATCTGTTTCGGATTGCTGCTCGCCTGGCTCGCCGGAGATCGCCGGCTCGCATTCTTTGCCGCGGGCGGGTTTGCCGCAGCGATCGCGCTCTTTGCCGCAGTCGCGACGCTGGCCGTCCATCTGCTCGTGTTCGCTCGCCGCGCTGGGCCGATCGCACGCCGTCCTCTGCTGCGGCTGTCGGTCGCGTCCTGGAGCCGGAGACGGACGCTTGCGATCGTGCAAACCGCGTCGCTATCGGTTGGCGTGATGGCGCTGATCCTGCTCACCATCACCCGTACCGATCTGGTCGAGGCTTGGCGCCGCGCGAGTCCGCCTGATGCTCCCAATCGATTCCTGATCAACATTCAGCCCGATCAGCGCGAGAGCGTCGCTGCGGCCCTGTCGGCCCAGGGGATTGCGGCGGACCTGCAGCCCATGGTGCGGGGCCGTCTGGTGCAGGTCAACGGCCGCGACGCGAGCGCGCATGCTCCTGCCGGCGAGCGCGCCCAGCGGCTGATCGAGCGCGAATTCAATCTGTCTTATGGTGAATCGCCGCCCGGCTACAACGCGATCGTCGCTGGGAAATGGTTTGCGCCGACTGCAATGGAGGTTTCCGCCGAGCAGGGCATCATGAGGACGCTGGGTCTGTCGCTGGGCGATCAACTGGTTTTCGATGTCGCGGGTGAGCCGGTCGAGGTGAAAATCAGCAGCGTGCGAAAGCTCGCGTGGGACTCGATGCGGGTGAATTTTTTCATGATCCTGTCACCGGTCGCCCTCGAGGATCGCCCGACCAGCTTCATCACCGCTTACCATCAACCGCCCGGCAGGGAGCCCGCGGACCAGCAGATCGTCAAGCGCTACCCCAATCTCACTGTCTTCGATACAGGCCATCTCTTGAAGCAGGTGCAGATGATGGTCGATCAGGTTGTCGCCGCAGTGCAGTTCCTGTTCGTTCTGACGCTGCTTGCCGGTCTGGCTGTGCTGTGGGGAGCGTTACTGTCATCTCGGGACGAACGGACGCGCGAGGCCGCGCTGATGCGAACACTGGGTGCATCAGGCCGCTTTTTGTCGCTTGCCCAGCATGCCGAACTCGCGCTTGGAGGCGCTCTCGCGGGTCTGCTTGGGGCGCTCGGTGCAACGGCGGTCGGCTGGGTTCTGGCTGAACAGATTTTTGAATTCGACTACGCCGTGCGCTGGGCGGTTTTGCCGCTTGCGATGCTCGGAACCGCAGTCCTCTCGATAATCACCGGATGGGTGGGCCTGCGCGGCGTGCTGCGAGCGCCGGTGCTGACGACGCTGCGTCAGGTTTGAGTCACTTGCGCCCGTACACACATGAGCGAAACCGGGGCTGAATCCACCGTTTATGAAATGCTCGGGGGCGAGTCTGGCGTTCGCGCGCTCGTCGACTGCTTCTACGATTTGATGACGCTCGAGCCCGCCTATGCCGGCATCCGGGCACTCCACCCGTCTGAACTAGACGGCTCGCGCGACAAGCTCTTCTGGTTTTTGTGCGGGTGGATGGGCGGCCCCTCGCACTACATCGAGCGCTTCGGTCATCCGCGGTTGCGGGCCCGACATCTCCCGTACTCGATCGGTATCAGCGAACGTGACCAGTGGATGTCCTGCATGCGGCAGGCGTTGGCCGAGCGGGGCGTCGCTGCCTCTTTATCCGAGCGCCTGCTCGAGGCGTTCCATGGCACGGCCGACTGGATGCGTAATCGGCAGGGTTGAGCACCGGATATCCACCTCGATCTGCGACCGGCGGGCACCGGTGAGGGGCTCAGCCCGGTTGTTGCGTCAACCGGT
>CAZZKA010000072.1:0-14052 GCA_964654745.1 uncultured Bordetella sp.
CGATGGCGGTCGCCACGCACCGGTGCGAACTGGCCGGTCGCGATGAGAGTCGAGCTGGCCGGACGCGTTCTCGATCTTCAGCCGCTTCTTGACGATCAGGAGCTTGACACTCAGGCGAGTACCGGCGTCACCTATTGGGAAGGGGCCGTACGGGTATTTGAATCCGACCGGCGCGTGGGTGAGGGCTATCTCGAACTCACCGGCTATGCCCAGGCGCTCAGGATCTGATCTCGACCAACCCCTCAAGGGCAGCGCTAGGCTTCGAGTCAGCGCACCAGCTGGTTGATTTCGATGATCGGTAGCATCACCGCCAACACGATCAGAAGCACCATCCCGCCCATCACGAGAATCAACAACGGTTCAAGAAGACTCGTTAGGGCCAGCGCGCGCCGTTCGGTTTCCGAACTAAGCGCGCGAGCGGCCCGCTCCAGCATCTCAGCAAGCGTCCCGGTCGCCTCGCCGCTGGCGATCAGGTGGACCAGCATCGGCGGGAAACGCCCCGCCGCAGCAAGCGCGCGCGCAAGCGGTACCCCCTCGCGCACGCGCCCCATGGCATCCTGAACGTTGCTGCGAAGCGCTTCGTTGCCCAGCGTCTGTGCACCCGCCTCGAGCGCACGGATTAACGGCACCCCGCTTGCGCCCAGAATTGCCAGCGTGGCTGCAAACCGTGAGGTTTCCAGCCCAGAGACCAGACGCCCGACGATCGGCAGGCGCAACTGTCGCGCATGCCAGGCAAGCCGGATCGTGGGTGCCCGCAACAGCAGGCGCCACCCGATCCAACACGTCAAAACAGCCAGGGCAAGTGCCCAACCCCAGTGCCGTGTGAAGTCGGACAGGGCGATCAGCGCGCGGGTAAGCCACGGCAGAGCCTGTCCGGTTTGCCGGAAAACCTCGACCACCTGCGGCACCACGTAGGTGAGCAGGACCATGACCACCACCGATGCCACCACGGTCACGATCGCGGGATAGATGAAGGCCAGTGCGACACGCTGGGCGAGCGCGCCGCGAGCCTCGACATAATCGGCAAGCCTCGTCATCACGCCGGCAAGATCGCCGGACTGCTCTCCGGCCGAGACAAGCGCGCGATAGACCTCGGGAAAATCCCGTGGAAACCGGGCTAACGCGTTTGCAAAGGATTGCCCGGATACCACCTCTGCCCGGACTGCGGCAAAGCGTTCGCGCAACAGGCGACGATCCGCCTGCTCGATAACGACATCAAGAGCCTGCTCGAGCGGCAGCCTCGCTGCGAGCAGGCTGGCGAGTTGACGCGTGGCGAGCGCGAGATCTCCGCTGCTCAGGCGCGGGCCCATTGCGGTCGCAGTCTGACCGGCCGAGACCTGCAGCGGATTGACCTCGAGCGGCGTGAGTCCTCTCTCGCGCAACATCGCACGCGCATGGCGCGGCGAGTCGGCATCGATCAGCCCGGTCTCGGTATGACCGAGCGCGTCAGCCGCTTCGTAGCGAAAGGCAGTCATGACGACGAGACGTCTGGCGACATCACACTATCTCGCAATTCAATCGCGCGTCACCCGTGCAACCTCATCGGCCGAGGTCAACCCCGCATCGATCCATCGGCGTCCGTCCTCACGCATGGAAATCATCCCCGCCGCAGCGGCCGATTGCCGAAGCTCGCTCTCGGCAGCGCCACGATGGATGAGCGCGCGAATCGCATCGTCAATCACAAAAATCTCGTGAACACCGGTACGTCCGCGGTAGCCCGTCCCATCGCAGGCAGCACAGCCCACTGCCCGCCAACCGCCTGCCAACGGATCGGGTTCCCGGCACTGCCCGCAGAGCTTGCGCACGAGACGCTGCGCCACAACGCCGAGCAGGGACGACGACAGCAGGAAAGGTTCGACCCCCATGTCGGTGAGGCGCGTGACTGCGGATACCGAGTCGTTGGTGTGCAGCGTTGCCAAAACCAGGTGCCCGGTGAGCGATGCCTGGACCGCTATCTGCGCGGTCTCAAGATCGCGTATCTCTCCGATCATGACCACGTCAGGATCCTGACGAAGAATGGCGCGCAGCGCCTTGGCAAAGCTCATGTCGATCTTGGCGTTGACCTGGGTCTGTCCGATACCTTCGAGGTGGTACTCGATGGGGTCCTCGACAGTGAGCACATTCATTCGATTGAAATCGAGCCTGCCGAGCGCCGCATAAAGCGTCGTCGTCTTGCCCGAACCGGTTGGACCGGTCACCAGAAGGATGCCGTGTGGCTGATGGACGAGCCGGTCGAAGGCGGCGAGCGTGTGACTGCTCATACCTAACCCCTCCAGGTCCAGACGCCCGGCCTCTTTGTCAAGCAGGCGCAGCACTACCCGCTCTCCATGGCCGGTCGGCAGAGTCGACACGCGGACATCGACCGCGCGCCCGCCTATCCGCAAGGCGATTCGTCCGTCCTGCGGCAGGCGCTTTTCCGCGATATCGAGTTGCGCCATGATCTTGACGCGCGAGACCAGGGCGGCGTGCAGTTCACGGCGCGGACGGGCAATGTCGCGCAAAATCCCGTCGATGCGAAAACGTACGACCGACGCGCTCTCGAAGGCCTCGAAATGGATGTCCGATGCGCCATCACGACTCGCCTGGGTAAGGAGTGCATTGATCATGCGAATGATGGGCGCGTCATCCTCAGTTTCCAACAGGTCCTCTATGCGAGGAATGTCCTGCATCAACTGGGTGAGATCGAGATCGCTCTCGACTTCGTCGACCACCGACGCCGCAGAGCCTTCGCGCTGCGCGTACGCTCGCGTAATGGCCTGATCGATCTCGTCGTCGGACTTGCGGACCGGCATCAACCTGAGCGGGATAGTTCGCGAAAGCTCCGCCACCGCGCGTATCGGCGTACGCGAGCCGACCCAGACTTCGACCGCATCGGCGCTCGCAGCGGTGACGAGCAGCTGATTTGCCCGGGCAAAGCCATATGGGAGGTAACGCGAGGCCGGAACAGGTTGCATCGCCACGACGACGCGCTTCAGTTGCCGCCCGAGGCGCCCGACGGAACCTTGGCTGGCGGGTCCGCGGCAAAGGGCGGCGCGGGCTTTGCCCCCGGCCCGACATCCGGAGAGAGGCTGAATCCCGGTTGACCCACCGCAGCGGGCACGCGCTGACCAGGCTCCGCTGGCGCAGGCCGTTCGGGCAGTGGGACCCCGCGCATTTCGGGCAAGGCGCCACGCTCGGGGATCCGCGAATCCGAGCGCAGGCTGCGCATGTAGTCATAGCGGCTGGCGGTGACCGAAGTGGAGGCCTCCGAGTCGCGCAGCACTACCGGCCGCAGAAAAACGAGCAGGTTGTTCTTGACGCGTCTGCGGCCCTCGTAGCGGAACAAGCCGCCGAGCAACGGCAGATCCCCGAGCCCTGGTACTTTCTGCTCGCTGCCGGAAATCGTTTCCTCGATCAGGCCACCCAGTACGATGATCTCGCCGTCATCGACCAATACGGTGGACTCGATCGCGCGCCTGTTGGTGATGATGCCCGACGAGTTGCTCTTGTCCTGAACGCTCGAGACCTCCTGGAAGATCTGCAGCCGTACCGTACCCGACTCAGAAATCTGCGGCCGTACCCTGAGCGTCGTACCCACATCGCGGCGCTCGATCGTCTGGAACGGATTGACGGTGGTCGAGCCTGCGCTCGCCGGACTGGTGAACTGTCCGGTGATGAAGGGAACGTTCTGCCCGATCATGATCCGGGCTTCCTCGTTGTCCAGTGTCAGAAGATTCGGTGTAGCCAGCACATTGGCACTCGCATCGGTCTCGAGCGCCCGCGCGAGCAGACCGAGGTTGGTGACCCGCGCATTGCCAAGAGTCGTTGTTCCCCGGACGATACCGATGTTGAGACCCTGTGCGGCGGAGGCCGGGTTGGCGGTGACACCCAGGATGTTGGCCCCACCGGAACCGAAGTTGGTGCCGCCGAACGGCCGGGTGGCACCCTCGGGCGCGCCGAGGAACTGCCACTGAATACCCAACTCTGCTGCCTTGTCTGCCTGGACTTCGACGATCAGCGATTCGATGAAGACCTGCGCACGCCGCGCATCGAGCTTGTCGATGACAGCTCGCAGGCTCCTGTAGACCGCCTCGGGCGCGGTGATGATGAGGGCATTGCTCGCCGGATCGGCAGTGATGATCGCCGCGCCCGCGCGTCCGCTCACCGCCTGCGACGGATTTTGTTGTGTACCGAGCGTGTTTTGACTTCCGGCCAGCGACTGCGTGCCGCCAAAGGTCGACGGCGAACCCATCGTGGAGCCGCCCGAGCCTTGTGAGAGACTGGACGCGTTCGAACTGGCCAGGCTGCTGCTGAAATTCGTGCTCCCCGTGCCGGCTTCGCCGGAGATCACTCCGCGCAGTGTCTGGGCCAGCTTGACGGCTTCGGCGTTGCGCAGATAGACAACGTGCACATTGCCGGGCTGACTCGTGGGGACATCGAGACGCGCGACGAGACTGCGCGCGAGCTTCATCCGCTCGGAATTGGTCGACCGGATCATGACCGAGTTAAGTCGGGTGTCGGCAAATACCGTTACGCGCTGGCTCGCATCGCCGGAGGGCGCGCCCTGCCCCGGAGCCTGGCCCGCGCGCGGGCCTTCGTCGAGCAGCCGGTTGACTGCGACCGCCACGTCCACCGCGAGAGCGTGGACCATGGGAATCACTTCGACTTCATTGGCAACCGGCGTATCGATCGAAGCGATGATCTGCGCGATACGGGCCAGGTTGGATGCGTAATCAGTCACCACCAGCGAATTGTTGCCGGGATACGCGATCACGGTGTTGTTGGGCGCAATCAGCGGGCGCAGGACCGGCACCAGGTTGGCGGCCAGCTCGTGATTGAGGCGAAAGACCTGAGTCACCACCTGTTCGCCCACCGGAGCGGCCCCTCCTGGCGAGGCTACCTGCGAGGCAAGCAGCTTGGCATCGCCCTCCGGCACGATGCGACCGACCCCGCCAACATCCACATAGGCAAAACCCAGACCCCGCAGGGACACTCGGAACAGCTCGAAGGCTTGCAGCCTGCTGACCGGCCGCGCCGTCTCAAGCGTCATCTTGCCGCGTACCCTCGGATCGACCACCAGATTGCGGCCGAGGAGATGGGCAAAGGCTGCGGCGATCGACTCGATATCGGCGTCGCGAAAGTTGAGAACCACCTCATCGCCTTTCGGGATCAGGACAGGCGGGCTCGCCGCCGCGGCGCCAGGTCCCTGCACTGCTGCGGCGCCAGCCGTAGCGGCCGCTGGCGCGTCGGACCGCGAGCCCTGGGCGGACGCGATATTGTTCAGGAGCAGCGTAGCCATGACTGCCGCAACACCGGCCAGGCCGAGCGAAACCCATCCTCGCATGGCCGAACCACCTGAGGGCGAACCACGCTTGACGCAGCCTACGGCCAGCGGCGCCGGGCGGGGGCGAAAGAGCTTTTCGGTATTCACCCTCATGATCCTATCCTAATGACCGTCGCATCGCCCGAACGCGGGCCGAGCAATCCGAGCAGCCCCTGAAGCCGCTGGTCACCGCTATCGGCGGCTCGCGCCTGAGCACTGAAGCTCATGCCGCCCGGCCCGAGCTGACCGCTGCCTGAAATATTGAGAGCGCCCTCAATGGTCGACATCGTCACTTCGGCCTTTGCACCCCCGCCGCGCACTTCTATCCGGTAGCTACCCAAGGGTCGCACCGCACTCAAGGCCGAGGCGACCGCGCGCAGCTCGATCGTGATGCTGCCCTCAAACCGCTGGCGCCCCAGCGATATGTTGCTCCAGGCAAGCGCCGCCGCGCCGGCGGGTCGGACCGTATTCCACGGCGACCCGAGCGCCGACAGCTCCAGGCGCGGCAGATCCGTCCGGCCGTTGCCGATCCGCAGCGCCGAAAAATCGCCCTGCAGCGCGACGGGCTGCGACATTCCGTCGACCTTGAGCGTGGCTTCGACGAGCCCCAGCAACAAAGCCAGTGGCGAGAGCTGCCAGTGGACCCGACCGGGAAGCGCCAGGCCCGAAAGCGATAGCCGCGACTCGGCGCTCTCTCCGGTGTCCACCCAGACCAGCCGGCCGCTCCCGCGCCACACCGTACCTTCGGCCTCGGCAAGGCGCAATCGACCGGAGGTCTGTGCTTCAGCCAAGGCATCAAGCCAGACGGCTGGCGCAGTGGCCAAAGCCACCACCGCCGCGACGGTCAATGCGAGGCTTATCGCGAACACGCGCATGGCCAGCAGGCCCGGCCTCATCGCCGCTCGCTCCCGGCCAGCTCCAGAACCATCCGCACCGTCACTCGACCCGGCTCGCTCTCGCGGGTAATGGAGAGGTCCGCGACCCGGAGCCGGGTTTCCCTCAGAACCGGCTCGAGCCAGTTAAGCCATACAGAAAAACCAATGTCGCGAAGGCGCAGGTCGATCAGCGTATCGCTGGATTGAATTTGTTGCAGCGCGCCGCGCAGACCCGCTGCCTCGAGCGATTGCTCCAGGCGCAGACGCACGGCGGGCAGCGACGGCCGCGCCGACGCCGAAGCTGCCGGGGACAGGGCCCTCGCCTCCGTTACCAACGCGTCGGCTTCGGCGACCTGTTGGCGCAACAAGGGCAGCCGCGCCTCGATCGCGTCGCGGCCCTGCCACGCCGGCTCCACCAGGCCGAGATGGATGATTGCAATGGTCGCCACGATGAGGGCGAGCGCGAGCAGCTTGCGCTCCCGCGCAGCCAATTGTCCCCAGCGCTGAATGAACTGTTCGATCATATCGGCCGTCTCATCGCAGAACCGTGACTGAGGCGAGCGGCTCGCGCTCGTTTTCGAACTGCAGCCTCAACCCTTGCCGGCGCGCCGCCTGCTCGATGCCTTCTCGCGCCTGGCGGGAATCGGCCACGCCGGCACGAAAACGGATACGCAAACGGCCGTCACGGTAGTCTGCCGAGGCAAGAGCATCGTTGGCCTGCGCGCCCAACGCCAGCCCGAGTGCCGCCAACAGGGGCACCACATCGTCGGGACTCGGCTGACCCGCGCGAGCGCGCAGACTCGTGACATGTCGGCGCAACTGCAAGACAGGATCCACCTTCGCCGTACCCGACGGAAAGACCTGAAAAAAAGCCTGATCCAGGCGCGCACGCAGCGCAGTCTGCTCCTGATGCAGGACGAACCAATGCAGGTTGAGCCCTGCAATGGCCGCTGCCAGAGCGGACACGGCGCCAGCAAGCGGCCACCGCCACGCGCGGGCATCGATGCCCGCCCAGGCTCGAGCCAAAGCGCCGTGGCGACGCGCACTCAAAAAATCGATCGACGCCGCCGTCGGCACCACAAGCGAGCTTATTCTCGGCTCAATCCCGCACTCGGCTGCCGCCTCACGGACCGGACCCGCCCAGGACTCATCCTGAATCATCACACCAATCGGTGACTTTAACTGCCCGCCGCACAGGTTGAAGACCGCCTTGACCGCGTGGCGGCGCGAGTCAGCATCTGCGCCTGCACCGATACCCAGACTATCAGCGTTGCCAGTAATGAGGGCCACCCCATGCCCGGCGCAAAGCAGCACCGGCCCGCTAACCGGCTGCTCGCGCTGCAGGGCCTGCGCCGGCCACGCGGCGGTAACGCGGATTGAGCGTCGCTCGAATGCCTGGATGACGGTTTCCAGCCATTGGCGGTCGATGACGCCTACCAGCCGCTCGGCCCCCGCGGGCCCTGGCGCAAGCGCCCAGGCGCATTGAGCGGGGTCCTGGAGCAGTTGATCCTCGAGAATATTGGGCAAGGCCCGCTGCAGCCGCGCCGCGGGCAACTGCGGCAAGCGGGCAGATAGCAGCGCTACATCCCTGGGGTCGAAGATCAATCGAACGCTGCGCAAGGGGGGCAGGGTCTCGAGGCTCGCGCGACGCACCATGGGGGGCGATCCCTGCGACCCGGCGAGCATCACGAACAGACTGGGCTCGGAACCGAGCGCCCGCTCTCCCGCTGTTCGGGGCGGCAGCCAAACGATTGCCTCGCCCCGTTTCAATAGTGTTGGCGCCATACCAGTTCGACTCGCGTCGGCCCCCGGAAAAAAAGCGCCTCGCTCGACGCCTCGATCCGCTCGAAGCGTACCACCCCCGCGACGGTGAAGAAGTTCGACCCTACGGAAAAAAGATCCCCGCTGAAACTCGCCCGGGCGTCGGTACGGTCCCCGATCTGATCGAGGCTCGCAAACACCACCCGCTCCCTGAGCAATACGATGCGACGCGCTGCTTCGAGCGGCAGTTCCTCGGCGAGCGCGGAGAGCACCTCAGCGGAGGCCGTGTTCACATTGACCCGAGTCGCTGCGGTTGGCGTCGTGCCGTTCGCCAAAGGAATCCCCTTGGGTAGCAAAATCGCAAAGGGCGTGAGCGCTGCGATCACGCGCTCGTCGTAGCCTGGCAGGCGCATGAGATCGCGAAGCTTGAGGATGGGCGGGGCCTGGGCGAGCTGAGAAGAACCCGCGCCGGCGAGGCCAACCGCACTCGGGTTGGTACCCGCGCTGGCACCAGGAGCGGTCTCGCCCGAGGAGCCGTCACCGGCCGCGGTCGGACTCCCGGCCGCCGCCAATGCACCCGCCTGCGCTGCGGGCGCAGGGTAGGCGATACGCAATTGATCCGTAAGCGGCGGCTCAAGATCGGGGGGCAGCCCGAGCATCGCCAGCAGGCGCCGGTAGGCTTGCACCTGTCGGTCAACCGGCTTGCCCTCATGGACCAGGTTACTCAGATTGAGCCGGCCTTGCGCATCGAAAATCTGTCCGGCAATCAGAGCGGAACGGGTCGAACCGCTGATGCGTGCGCCTGCGGTGACCGTTTCGTCGAGACGGGTTTCCGCAACGGGGACCGCCCAGGTTTCCTGCAGGTGGTCGACCTGCCCTCCCGAGTTCTGGTCCGCACGCAGAACCACTGACGCCCAGTCCAGCACTGCGGTCTCGATCCAGCGCAACTGCGCGCTCGCCTGTCGATTGAGGACCGAACGCGTTGCGAGGTGCTGCCGCCAAAACAGGCTCGCAACCAGCATCGTGGCAAGCGTCACCAGTACCAGCACGCTAACGATCGCCGCGCCCCGCTGCCGGGCGATGCGGCTTGACCGCGCTGCTTCGGCACGGATTACCATCGTCAGTCTCGCACCGAAAATACCCGGGTAACGCGCTCCCCCGCGCGCACCAGCGACACTTCGACACCCGTCACCAGTTGGCCCGCGGCGGGCAGCCTCGCTTCCGGCAACCATCCCGCCCCGGCAACATATAGCCGCCAACCGAGGGCATCGACCCCGTCGATGAGGGTCTGCCAGGTCATCTCGCCCGGCACGGCCTGCGCCCCGTCAACGGCAGCCGACTGACCCGATTGCTCCAGCGTCCACCACCAGGGCAGGAAACCTCTTTCGAGGCGACCCTGCTCGAGACGCCATACGATTCTCTGCAGACCGACCGCCTGTGTTCGCCGAGCGATCGGGCCAGCCTGCTCGGTCGCGGTCGACAATCCCGCCAGCGCAGGGGCCTCGCGCAGGAGGTCCAAACGGGCGCCCGCCATCCCCGTGACCATCGTCTCGGCCCGCCCGGTCAAGGTCACCGGCAAGCGCCCCGTATTGATCAACCGGACCGGCCAGGCCCGCCGGAGGTCTTCTTCGACTTGAGAAAACACGACCGAGAGCGCGCGCAGGTCATCGCCCGCTCGCCCGATTCGTTCGCGCGCCCCGAGAAGCGCATCGAGCCCTCGCCAGCCCAGCAAAGCCACGATCGCCATCAGGGTGACCGCCACCAACAACTCCAACAGGGTGAAACCGCGGGTCCTGCGGACCCCCGCGGGCGTGCGGCGCGATGCGGGGGGGCCCGGCCTCATTGCTGGCTCACGGCAAATCCGGTCAACCGCGCGAGCCGGTGACCGTCAGCGGGATTTTCTACGGCGAGTTCGATACGCCGAAACGCAGCGTTGGGCGTGGCAAAGACATCCTCGACGCATCGCAGCGGCACCGTCCCCATCGGGCAATCGTAGGCCCGCCTTCCGGTGGCTGGGAACTCCCCACTCAGCCGGATCAGGGAAAGACGATTCTCAGCGCTCCACTGCGCGTACGTGCGAAGACGCAGTTCCGCGCTCGCCACAGCAAGCGAACTTCCCGCTCGCATCGCGGCCACCAGCGCGATGGACGCGACCGTAAGCGCGACCAACACCTCGAGGAGGGTAAAGCCCGAGTCAGGGCGCCAACCGGTACGATCACTCCGCACGGAATCTCCCCAAACCATCGGCTCGAATCGTGCTCTGCATGCCGTCGCGGGACAATCGCAATCGAAACGGCACATCGACCAGTTCGCGACCGAACTCGATGACTCGCTGCCCGTCGGCCCGCTCAAGTTCGAGGGCTGTGGGGGCGAGCCACTGCCTCGGGCGCAGCGCCGGGTCATCGGGCAGACCGCGCCAGGCCTGATCAAGCCACACCACGAAACGAAATCCGTCGCCGTCAGCCTGCAGCCTCACCGGAGCGCCGCGCAACAGCGCCTCCTCTCGAGCAACTGCCATCAGCTGCGCAAGCCGATCCGCCTCAAAGCGCAGACTGCGCGAGCGGTCTGGAATGGCGAGCACCAGGGTTCCGGCAAGCACCGCTGCGATCAGCAGCGCCACCATCACTTCGAGCAGCGTAAATCCCCGCTCCCGCGCGGCTGGCCGCGCGCGCACAACCCCGCGTCGCAGCTCAGCGATTGAGCGACCAGTTGCCGATGTCGGCATTGACGCCATCACCCGCCGGCTGACCATCCGCGCCCAGGCTGAACAGATCTATCTCGCCTCGAACTCCCGGGTTCAGGTACTGGTAGGGACGACCCCAGGGGTCCGCCGGAGCCTGCTTGAGGTATTGCTTCCAGTTCTGCGGCACCGGTTCGGCAGTCGGACGTACCGCCAGCGCTGCGAGACCCTGCTCGGTCGTGGGATAGCGCTGATTGTCCAGTCGGTAGAGATCGAGCGCCTGGAGCAGCTGAGCGATCTCGGCCTGGGCGGCGCGCACCCGCGCCTCATCGGGCTTACTCATGATCCTGGGCACCGCGATCGCGGCCAAGATCCCCAGGATCACGATCACCACCATCAGTTCGATCAGGGTAAAACCGGACTGTCGCACCCGCGCGCGCAGCGAAACTTCGGAAGTCATGCGACGATCAAGCATCGGTCAAATCCCCTCGGTAAGCCCAGGCTATGATATCAGCCGGTAGTCCGACGCCAGTCCCCGGCGTTGATCCGCCTCATCAATCGCCCCGATGGTAAGACCGACTCATTCATCAAACGCCGCCGGATCGCAAAACCTGGCCGCTGCTGCGGCAACGCTCGCAGCCATCGCGAGCACTGTGGCCATCCTCGCGTGGTGGGCAGTCCAGATCCTTGCGCCCAGGCCCGCAATCGCCCCTGCAGCAAGACCGGCGCTTACTCAAGCCGATCCGGCGAGCGCCGCCGCGCTGTTCGGCGCCACAGGCTCGGCTGCGCGGATGCAGGCGCCGGCCAGACTGGCCTCAGTTAAGGTTTTGGGGGTAGTCGTGCACCCCCAGCGAAGCGCCGCCCTCCTGGCGGTCGACGGTGCCGCGCCGCGCGCCTTCACCCTCGGCGACTCGGTCAGCCCCGGGCTGACCCTGGTTGCGGTGACCGCTGACACCGCGGTTTTCGAACGCGGCACGGAGCGATTCGAGTTACCGGCGCCGCGCCGGTCATCGCCGGAGCTTCTGCAGGGCGGACCTGCGCCGGCCAAAGGGTCGGGCGGGCGCTGAGGTTTCGGGCGGCAGCGCCGTCTCCAGGGACTGAAACCAGGGCGAATAACCCGTGCTTCTGGTCAGAGCGCACGCTGCTCGCGCGCCGCTTGGCTAAAATCCGCGCCATTCAGAATATAAGACCGACTCCCGGCCGCCGTCAGCGCAGTCGCGCCATCGCCGTCCAAGGATCGAGCACAAAGTGTCACAGCTTCACCCACAAATCACCGGAACACCCACTGGCCCTGTCGCACCGGATGGCTCGTCACAGTCGCCGGTTCGCAAATCGTTTCGCGCGAGCCAGTTCGAAGCGCGCGAGGGAGCGATCCTCGATGCGACCAACCGCCTGCTGTCAGCCAAGGGCTATGAACTCATGTCGATGGACGATATCGCCAACGATGTCGGCATCGCCAAAGGAAGCCTCTACAAGCACTTCGCGTCCAAGGAATCGCTGGCCGCGGCAGTGATGCTGCGACTGCTCAGGCGCACGAGCGAAGCGTTGGATGCTCTGCCTGAGTCGCTCGGGGCGTCCAAGCGCCTGCGCGCGCTTCTCGAGTGGGTGTTGAGGGAGCGACTCGCCGGAGGCGTACCGCACCTGCCCTCGACCAGTGCCTCGCTGCGAGAATCACTCACCCGCAACTTTGAATACGTCGATCTTCTGATAGCGGTATCGGAGAGGATCGGCGCACTGATCCGTAAGGCGCAGTCCGAGGGCTCCATCGCAGCCGGCTACCGCGAGGAATTTCTGCTTTACCATCTCTACGCGCGTTCCTGCGATCCTACGCTGGACTACCTTCGCGAGGGCGGCGCTCTGAGCGACGAGGAAATCGTCTCTCAGATGGTGTCGGCTACTTTCGAAGGACTGGCCCCTTGAAGGCGTATCTCGACCTGATGCGGCACGTGCTGGAGCGTGGCGCTGAGAAATCTGACCGAACCGGAACCGGCACCCTGTCTGTTTTCGGCTGGCAGATGCGTTTTGATCTCGCAGACGGGTTTCCACTTGTCACCACTAAAAAACTGCATCTGCGGTCAATCATCCACGAACTTTTATGGTTCCTTCAGGGTTCGACCAACGTACAGTACCTGCGCGACAACGGTGTGACCATTTGGGACGAATGGGCCGACGAACAGGGTGAACTCGGCCCTGTCTACGGACACCAGTGGCGGCATTGGCCCGCCCGGGACGGGTCAACGATCGACCAGATCAGCGATGTCATCGGACGGATCCGGAGCGACCCGAATTCCCGGCGCCTGATTGTGTCGGCTTGGAACGTCGCCGACCTGCCCAGGATGGCACTCGCGCCATGTCACGCTTTCTTTCAGTTCTACGTCGCCGGCGGTCGGTTGTCGTGCCAGATGTATCAGCGAAGCGCGGATATCTTTCTCGGCGTCCCCTTCAACATCGCCTCCTACGCGCTACTCACCCACATGGTCGCGCAGCAGTGCGATCTAGGCGTGGGGGATTTCGTGTGGACAGGCGGAGACTGTCACTTGTACCTGAATCATCTGGACCAGGCCCGGCTCCAGCTGTCGCGCGAGCCTTTCCCATTACCCAAGCTCGACATCAAACGACGCCCGGCTTCCATCCTCGACTACCGGTTTGAGGACTTCGAGATCGTGGGGTATCAGTCCCATCCCCACATCAAGGCGCCGGTCGCGGTTTAGGGGCTGAACGCAAAGCCCTCGGGTTTATCGAGGACCGCTGATCCGCTGCACAGTCTCGCATCCGCCCTCCTGATGAGCACCGACGCCACCCGCATCACCTTGATCGTCGCCCGTTCGCGCAACGGCGTTATCGGGCGCGACAACACCCTGCCCTGGCACCTGCCTGAGGATCTGAAGCACTTCAAGGCGACAACGCTAGGCCACACGATGATCATGGGCCGCAAGACCTTCGACTCAATCGGCCGGCCGCTGCCCGGGCGACGCACGATCGTGCTTTCGCGCGACCGAGGCTGGACTCATCCAGGCTGCGAACGAGCCGACTCGCTCGATGCGGCATTACGACTTGCCTCAGGTGCGACCGAGATATTCGTCGTCGGAGGCGAGCAGGTTTATCGCACTGCGCTCAGTCGTTCGCAAAGAGCCATCGTCACCGAGATCGACGTCGAGGTCACAGGCGACGCTTCATTCCCCGACTTACCAAGCTCAGAATGGGTAGAGCGCTCGCGCGAAGTTCACCGCTCCCAGTCCGGGTTGGGCTTTAGCATCATCCACTACGAGCGCCGCCCCGGCTAAAGATCCGCCCCCTTCGAGAGCGGTGCAACAACGCATCGTCCTGCGAATCTCGCTCCGATACAATAACGGGCATGCCCCTGTAGCTCAGTGGATAGAGCATCCCCCTCCTAAGGGGAGGGTCGCACGTTCGATTCGTGTCGGGGGCGCCAT
>CAZZKA010000073.1:0-1517 GCA_964654745.1 uncultured Bordetella sp.
CCTCAGCGCGGTGGCCCCGCCAGCTCGAGGACCAGGATATGCGCGGTCAGCCGGTTTCGTTCATTTTCGGCTCGGTTCAGCTCGTCGCGAAAGCGTCTGCGTTCGTCGTCGCTGGTCGCCCGGCGCAGCTGGTCTTCCAGCCGGGAGATCTGTGCGCGGTTTTGGTTCAGATCCTGTCGCGCCCGCCAGACCAACCGCCCGGCCCGGTGATAACGGAGGAACGTCCCCTCATCAAGACCGGTACAAACGCCGCGGTAGGACTGGCCACTGACGCCCGCAGCCCAGGCGGCGTTTGGCGTGCAGTAAAGCACAACGCCCTGCTGCCAACCCGCCTGCCAACGGGCAACATCCGGACGGATGTTCACCTCGGCGCAGGCCTCTCGGTGGCTCTCCACGTAGTCAGGGGCCTGACCCGCCTGGCCGTCCACCACACCTCGTTGATACCAGTCCGCGCTTACGCACTCACTCGCGCTCATCGTCGCGCAGCCCGAAACGATCGCCAAAAGCACGGAAAGAATGCTTATCTGCAAGATTCGCACGGCAAACCCTTCTTGGAAATGTATGAATATCAACGCTTGCTCAAGGCTGTGCACAAAGCCGGTACCGCGACGCTCTTCAGTAAACGATTTTAGCCTGCGCGCATCGCGGTGGACACCCCCAACCGGGCTCCGTCATGCAACCGGTCAGCCTCAGATCCAAAAGGTCACGCGCAAGTAGTCGATCAGTCTGTGGGTCGCAATCCAGGCAACAGGACGCCAGCCGATGTCGACCTTGGCGACCCCGCTCATTCCGGGACGCGCCCACGAAATTGCCTGCCCATCCAATTCGAGCCGGACCGGAAAGGCGTTCTCGCCCTCGACGACCGATGCGCTTGGAATAATACGCGTTACTTTTAACCGGTAGGTTTCCGCAGGCTGGGCAAGGAGCGTGAGGCGGGCAGACTGTCCCGGTTCGATGCGGCTCAAGTCCTTTTCGGACACCGACGCCTCGACATACAAAGAAGACAATGCTGCGATCTTGACCACCGTATCGCCTCGGCGTACTGCTCCGCCAAGGTTTTTACCCGGCTCACCTTCGATAACGACGCCTTCCAGCGGCGCGTTCACCTCGGCGGATTGGATCCGCTGCACAACCTGCTGTAACTTGGCGAGACCCTGCGCGGCCTGCGCCTCAGCGACCTGCATCTCGGGAAGCTGGTTTGCCGCTCGCCGCTTTTCCGCCTCGCGCAGCGCCTGGGCGATCTCGGCCTGGATACTCGCACGTTCGAGTAGCAACTCTCGCGTGTTAAGTGAAAAGAGAGTTTGTCCGCGGCGCACCTGATCGCCCAGCTGAACCGAACTGGAATCGAGGAAACCATCGAAAGGAGCACCGACAAAAGCCATGGTGTCGGTCTTGACTGTCGCAACGGCGCTCACCCAATACGGGAACGGCATGATTCCGATCAGCGCCAGTGCGAGGGCCATCGCAGCGCCTAGCTTTCTGCCAAGGTGAGTTCGGGGCCGTAGCGCTGCGGGCAG
>CAZZKA010000073.1:1617-13871 GCA_964654745.1 uncultured Bordetella sp.
CGGTCGATCTTTTCGGTGTGGTTGATCGCGCGGACCTTGAGACCTTCCCGCGCCTTCCAGCAAACCGTCACGGTCTCGCAAGCAAACCGTTCAGCGAGATCATTGGCAAGGATGAGCGCTGCCTGATCAAGCTGTTCGGCCTGCAACAGGCGTCCAACGGTCTCGAGCACCTGCGCAAGGCGGGCCGCATCGCGCGCGTGCTGCCGCGCCTGGCGATCTCGTTCAAAAATCGCAGGCAGCCATGCAAAGGCGGCAAGCAACCTCGCCTGTCGGTCGCGGGCTTCCAGTCCATCCGGGAGCACAGCGACAAGGCACATCTCGCGCGGCTCCTCAAGCCTGAAGCCGCAGATTCCGAGCGTCATGCGGGCGGACTCAGCCGAACCCACCGCAACGCCGTCCTGTCGCATTTGCTGCCAAAGCGAGGCAGGGATTTCACTCAACACATCCGGCAACCGAGCGGACTGGTCCTGCGGCTCGGCGTGCAGCACCTGCCAGCGCTGATCGGCGCCGGTCGGCCTCCAGCACACAAACACGGCGCGCGCAAAAAGGAGCGCCCGAGCCGCCTGCGCGAACTGGGCCCAGTACTCGGATGGTGCGCCTTTCCAGTCGGAGAGCTGCTCAAGCCACTGCCTGACCGGCAGGATGGTCGGCGAGACACGATCGCCGCTCAAAATCCGTCCCTCTCGATATCGGTATCCTGATCGAGGATCAGCGCTCGCTGCCGGAAGGCGAGGCTCTCGGCGGCGCGTTGCGCACGCGCAATCATCATCGAGGCAGCCATTCTGCTGACAAACGACCGCGAACGGCACAGCCCACCCCAGAAGGCAAGGGTGAGTCGAGGCAGAAAACGCCTGAATAATTCATCATCGATCGAGATAAAAAATCTCACGCTCCCAGGATCGCCCTGCCTTGCGCAGCGCCCGACCAGCTGCCGATCGATACGCGCAAAATCGTTGATCTCTCCCACGATCACGTGGAGCCCCCCTTTTTCTCTCACGCTCTCCTCGAGGCTGATATCGGTGCCGCGGCCTGCCATGTTGGTTGCGATCGTGACTGTTCCGGATTGGCCAGCCCGCGCCACAATCGAACTCTCCCGCTCATGCTCGAGCGCATGAAGTACCTGGATATTTGCACCAGGCAGCTGTGCCCGTACGCACTGCTCGAGCGCGAGACTGCTTCGCACACTACGCACTCCGATCAGTACGGGCCGACCGATTGCGATCAGACGTTGACACTCCCGCGCAATCGCAAGAAATTTTTCCTGCTCGCTGCGACTGACATGGAGCGCGAGAGTCTTGCGCCTGACGCGCCGGTGTGTCGGAACCCGAACCAGCGTGAGCCCATAAACCTTGGCAAATTCACCTGCCGCCTCGCGTGCCGTCCCGGTCATACCGCCAACTTTATTGAACAGCTTGAAGAAGCGTTGGAAGCTCGATCGCGCTGACACCTCGGCTGGATCAGTGATCGGGATATCGAGGCTCGCTTCGAGCACCTGCTGCATGCCTAGCGATAGCGTACGCTGGTCGGCAAGGCGTCCGGTGAGCTCATCGACCAGAATGACCTTGTCATCTTCGACGACGTAGTGCTGATCGCGAACCATCAGGTGCATCGCGTAGAGCGCCATTTGCACGAGTTCTTCGGCACGATCCGCGCGGCGCCAAAAGGCCGGCATGTCGCGGATGATGCTCTGCAGAAGCGATCGGCCTTCAGGTGTCCACTCAATATGGCGTAGCGCCTTCTGGATAACGAAATCTTTTCCTTCCTCGAGCCGGCGGGCGATTTGGACGGCCTCGAGCGCCGCGCGTTCGAGCAGTTCATCGGGCTTTTTTGCGGAGATGATGAGCGGGGTTACTGCTTCGTCAATGAGCACGCTGTCGGCCTCATCGACAATGACCTGATGGATACCGCGCATAACGACACCGTCAATCGAGGCCTGCCCTCCCTGTCGCGCGGCACTCAGGGAAAACCGCGTCCGGTAGGCGCCGCGTCCCAACGCCAGATCATCACGCAGGTGGTCCGCGAGCAATTCTTTAGCGGTCGTGTACACGATATCGTGGCTGTAGGCTGCTCCGCGGGCACCAGGTGAGGTCTCACCTGTCACGCTCGCAACCGAAACCTGGCAAAGCGAAAACAACTGCTGGCCGATCTGGGCATCCCGCGCGGCAAGGTAATCATTGGCCGTCACCACATGGCAGGGAAGTCCGCGCCAGGCTGCGACGACCGCCGCCATCGCGGCAGTGAGTGTCTTGCCCTCGCCGGTCGCCATCTCGGCCATCCGGCCCTCAAGCAACGCCAGGGCCCCGATCAACTGCACCCGATGAGGCGAAAAGCCGTGCACGCGGCGGACCGCCTCAGCGACAAGTGACAGGGCCCGCAAATCACTTCGTTTCACGGCCCCATCGGCCGTTTGCCGCGACTCCATACGGCACTGACCCTGCGCCTCGTGTACCGCCTGCTGAAATGCCTCGTCCGTCAGGCCCGCCTGGCGTACCGAATGGGTATGGACCGCGCTTGCCATACGGCGAAGGCGCCCAAACGGCCGACGGAGCCGGCCAAGCGAGGCGATCGCCCGCTCGCCCCAGATATCAAGTCGATGGGGCCTGACCTCAGGGCGATGGCTGTCAAGCACGCGAAGCGATCCGGACGGCCCCACGGGCGCCGCATCGCCCTGCGCCCAAAGGCTCGGCGCATCCCCGGCGGGGCTATGCTGATCGAGGATTCTGGCAAGCGCGTTCGACACAATCACACCTGATAGCGGCGCTGAAAATACTGCTGCACCGCTTCGATTACCCGGGGTCCCAGCGGCCGCGCGGGTAACTCAACCCGTATCCATCCGGAGCGCCCGGACAAATAGGCATCAGTGCCCGTTTGTGAACTTTCCAATTGAGCACGCAGGAGGAAAAACTGCTCGACAGCCTTGCGTCCGCTCTGATCCTTGGTTGAAACAGCGAGATCCCCCCCCGCAAGGGGCGTGAGCGCGAGCGATGGCAGGTCTTTTTGCGAGTGCGGCACCACGGTAATCTCACTGACAGCAAGGTCTGTTGCCCGCTCGCCCTCCACCTTGACTGATGCGGCTTGCGCCTGAAGTGCGTCCCAGTTGAGCGACACCTCCTGCTTGATCACACCTAAAAATACGCGGCTCCGATCATCGATCACCCGTCCGATCTCTTTGCCGCGCCCGATCCAGGTCCCGGCCAGGTGCTGGATATCTTCGCTATTCCAGAGCCCGTCATGCGGCGCACGAATCACTAGCGAGCGAATTTGCGCGAGGAGTTGGGCTTCAGCATGAAGGAGCGCCCGTAGCCGTTCCTGAATCGGGCGTAGGTCGACCGAGGCCTCGGTAATGGCTTTGCGCTCCTGCGCCAGAACCTGTTGCAACTGCGCGCGAACCGAAATCAGTTCGAGGGCGAGTTCGGCGTTGTCGAGCTCAGCCAATATCTGCCCGGCCTTGACCCAAACACCGCTCTGGACATAGACCCTGCCGATGACTGCACTGACCTCAGCAAAAATCGGTGTGTTGTTACGCGCTTCCACCACGCCACGCAGGGTGCGGCTCTCGGGAAGCGGCAACCAGACAAAGGCGCCCGCTAGCAAAGCAAGCGCCAAAGCTGCATACCTCAGCTTGCGTTTTTGCTGATGCAGAAACACCGGGTTTTTCAATGGTTTACTCACTGTCCTGAGCGGCAACAAAAACGTACTGTAGAGAAGCGCGAGACCCACCGCCAGGCCCAGTCCCCAGTACTGGTCGGCCACAAAGAGCACGATACCCAACATCACGGCCCAGCGATAGATATTTGAGCTCAGATAAAAGCTGATCAGCGCAAACTGCCGGCGAGCGCTCATCGCCTCTTCGCGCCCGTCGTCGGGTCTGCCGAGTACCCGGGCCTTCCACCATCGATTAAATTGCTGTTTGGCCGCCTCGTGCAGATTCGGAATCCCGATCAGGTCCGCAAATACGTAGTACCCGTCAAACCGCATAAGCGGATTGATATTGAAAAGCAGCGTGTAGATCGCTGTCGAGAACATCAGGTTATAGGCGAGCTCGTTGACGAGCCCGGGCGGACTGTATGCCCAGACGATGGTCGCTACCGCCCCAACAAAAAAGTCCGTCACCATCCCGGCAGATCCGACCCAGGCGCGCTTGAATCGGTCGCGGAACGTCCAGCTCGACGACAGGTCAACATAGGGCAAGGGAGTAAAGAGCAGCAGCATCACCCCCATCGTTCGAACCTGTCCACCAAAATGCTTGCACGAAATCGCATGGGCCATTTCGTGAAGAAAGTGATTGATGAATATCGCTATGTAGAGCGGCAACAGGTTATTGAGCTGCAGGATGTCACTTGCCTGAGTCCAGACGCGAGGGCCGGCAAGTGCGAATTCCACGCCTGCCCAGAGGATGATTGCAATGGCAGCGAGCCACGTCGGCCACTGCCATAAAAAGGCAAACAACTCGCGATGGCGTTTAAGCCATGGCTCCGGATCCCAAAGCGGAATACGCATGAACAGCAGCTCGGAAACGCGACTGGCGAGCGGCTTTTTCTTTTTTTGGCGATGGCGGTCGATAAGTTTGGTCTCGTCGACCCCTCCTTCGACAAAGAGCAGGTTGTTGCGGTAAAGCGCGAAGATCAGCTCGAAGGTCTCTTCCTGCCCCGGAGCGCGGTCGGGGTTGTCTTCGACCGCCTGCCGCCACGCCTGATCGACGGTGACCTCGGGCGTCAGACATTGAAGGAATCGATACGAATCAGGCGAGAGCCTGAAATAACCAGCGTGTGAGGGCTGGTGGAGGACGTACCATGGCTCGCCGCCATAGTGGTGCACGCGGGCGACCACACCCGGACGCAGGCCTACCCTGAGCGCAGCAACGCGATGCCACTGATCGTAAAAGGTCCGCTTCACTGCACGTTCGAGCCTGCAGGGTTGCAGCCAGGGAACGCCTGATCCATCGCGCCGAGAGGCTGCTCGCGCACCTCAGATCAGCCTATTCGATGATCAACGCGGCGCTGACACCGGGCCTGACCGATGGCGGCGGATTGATCAGGTCAGCCTTGACCTCGCGCAGGCCACTTGCCGAATCGATCACGGGTGATACATAGGTCACTCGGGCAGCGAGTACGCTTGAGGCACCCCCAACTACGAGCGGGACCTGCTGGCCCTCTTTGAGCCTGTCAATCAGATCGGCTGGAACATTGGCGAGGAATTCGATGCGGCTGAGATCACACAGTCTCAACACCGCCTCGTAGGCCTGCGCACTCTCGCCTGTCTGTTTGATGAGGCGGGTAACGATCCCGCCAGTACTTGAGGTGAGGGTGCGCCGATCGAGGTTTTCCTTGGCGATCAGGTAATCGAGCCGCTCCGTTTCCTTGAGCGTGCGAACGCGCTCGAACTCCGCCTGTGTCGTACGAACAGCAAGCTCTCGATTTTGTAATTCTTCGAGGCTGATACCTCGATTGCTGCTGAATACCGAGCGCGCCGCGACCAGCTGTTTTTCTGCGGTTTCCATTCGCGCCTGAGCCGCAAGTAAATCGGCCTGTCCCTGCCACTGCACGCGGCGACGCTCAACATCGAGCTGCTCGGCCGAGCGATCGAGATGCATCAGCACCGTGCCCCGCTGAACAACACTTCCTTCGCGAACCAGCGTCTGCGCGATACGACCGGCCAGCGGAAAGGAAAGCTGAAGATCGGCGGCACAACGAGTCACACCGCGAACCGGCTCCGCAGCAGCCGACCCTGCGAAAGCGATCACCGCCGAAACAAGGAATATGGCGGGTGCGGACTGCGCGAGTCTCGCAGCGCGGAGATTTCCGCGACGATATCGGGGCACTCTTACTACTCCAGACCGAGTCGCGCGAGCAGCCCCCCGTTGGCCTGAGACGCAATGTAACTCGTGCGATTGACCTGAGTGACAGCATCGGCCAGGGCTTCGCTGGACAGGCAAAGGTCGATCTCCCTGCGCAGGATATCCAGCAGAGATTTCTGACCCTCGGACATCATCTTGCGCTCAACCGCAAGCAGGTCCTGCTGCGCTTTGACGACATCGGACTGGCGCCGCGCCTGCTGCAGCGCTCGCTCCAGGACGGCTTTGACGCCCATGAGCTCATTGGCGATCCGCTGCTGTGCGGCACCCAGCGACAGTTCGGCCTGGGTTTTGCGCAGGACAGTCGTCTGGTACTCGCTGTCCTTTTTGGCATCACCTCCCAGGCCGATCCGCAGAGACACGCCGATCCCCCAGGTGTGATAGCGGCTGCCGCGGTCGATGTAGTCCTGCAGCCACATCGGCCGGTCGAGCAGGCTGTCCTTGCCGTACCGCATGCGGAAGTTGAGCTCAGGCTCGGTTTGGTTCTTTGCCGCCGTACGACGCAATTCTTCGCGCTCAATACGCAGCCGATTGACCCGCGTTTCAGGGCGTCGGTCAAACGCAGTCTGCATATCGGTCATCCGAAGACTGTCTGCAAACTCCGCGACGGGCAGGTCAAGCGTATCGGTTGGGAACCAGCGACTTGAACCGGGGTTATCGAGTTGCGAAGCGTTAGCTGCCAGAAAGACTTGCAACGAATTGACCTGCTCCTCGAGATCCTGCTGAGCTTGCGCGAGCTGCGCCTGCCGCAGGGCGAGATTGGCTCGGGCCTCGGTGAGCTCGTTTTGCGATTTGAGGCCCGCCCGGGTCTGGCGGGCGATTTCGCGTTCGAGTTGTACGGTAAAGTCGAGCGCACGCTGACGCCAGCGAACCCGCTCCTGAGCGCGCTGCACAAAGAGGTAAGTCTGGAGCGCTTCGCTCATGCGCTGGGCCATCACCTGGCGTACCGTCTCCCGGGCAATCGCTTCTTCGCGCTCGGCGATATAAATCCCTGACTCGGTAATCTCGCGGCCGGCATTACGCATCAAGGGCTGATTGATCGAAAAACCGAACGAGCCACGGTACTCTGGACTGAAGTAACTCGCCCCGAGTTTGGGCTGTAGCGAGTTGACAATCGACTCGAGGTTGTACGAAACCTCGACATCCGCGCCGGTGGGACTCTTCATACCTAGAGCGGCCCGCAACTGGCTGACATAAGATTCGTAGGGCAGCGGCGTCCCGCCCGCTCCGGCCGAGCCGCCGCGGGCAAAGAACTCCTCAGCGGTCGTTGGCAGGAGTTTGCCCTCACGCCCCAAACTGGTCGTAAGGAATGGCTCATACACGGCATTGGCTCCGCGAGAGCCCTGGCCGGCGATCGCTTCTTCCAACTGCTGCGCCCGTACCAGCTCATCAGACTTGGCCACCAGCGCAGCGAAGGCCTGGATGGTGATCCCCCGGTCAACACCGGCTCGCCCCGAGGGAAGCGGTGTGACCTGCGCACCCGCTACCTGCGCGAACACGGGAGGTGCGACAAGCGATCCGCATAGCGCAAGGCATGCCGCTCGCACGAAAATCGACCGCGACGACCCGCTAGCTGATGTCATTACTTGCACCCGTCAAACAATTTTACCGATCTTGTCTTCGTATTCCTGAAGGACCCGCTGCAGCGTGGCGGCGAAGTTCTTGGCTACCGAAGGCGTCATGATGATCCGGCTTGATAGCTGGATGACGATCTCATCGCCTACCGCACCCCAAGTCTGGTTGGTGCCGAAGAGCAACGTGACTTCGTCCTTGCTCATCCCTACATTTGCGACATTCGCATAGTGGGATGCCATCTGTCTGTCGTCAAACCTTACCCGGACATTGCGCGCTGGTTCGCCATCCGCACCGGCTTCTGTCGTCGTCGATACAACAGTTTCAGGTAAATCGGTCGTCTTTTTCATGGGGTCATCCTAAAAAAACAGTCCAGGCAGGCTCGTGAAAAAATCGTCATATCAGGGGAAGGTCGAGGCTGTCATCGGCCAATTCCATCGCCTTTGCGACCACGGGTCGCTCGGACCAGCGTGCGGAATCGGAAAGCATTGCATCGAGCTGTTCGACTGGCTCATTGCCCTCGTAGAAGGCGGGGTTGGCCAGCTCCCTGGGCGCTGAATCGTCCAACCCCAGTTCGTTCCCAGGCGCTGATGGACCATCACCGCTGTCACCGCTATTGCCATCCGCGCCAACAATGAAGTCGGTCGCCACATTGCGGATATCAGGCATGAGGTCGCTGCCGAACGGATTGCGTAAGCCGTCAAAGCCTTCTTTGAGCAATTCGGACAGCTTGATGGGCTGCGACGCATAGTAGCTCTGTGAGGCTGCCGACGAGAGCATCAGCATGCGGGACAGCGCATCGACGTCGCCGTCACCGTCGCGGGGCCGAAGGATCGTGTTGAAACCCGTTCCGTCCAGGAACCGGCGAGCCTCCTGGCGCTCGTTGGAACCCGTATCGGGCGCTTTGGTTCGGACGCTGACGAATCCCAGCGTCTGATTGCCCCACTGCTCGAGCAGTTGCGACTCGGAGTGGTTCTGGATCACAAAGACCCGCTGGCTGGGCATGTTGGCGACAGCTTTAGGCGGGTTCGCCTTGGTGCCGTACTCGACTCCATCGTAATTGATCGAGCCACCGGATATGAGCACGATATCGCCATCACCGCGGTTGACTATGCCCGATTCGGCGACGGTAAATCCGACCTGGTTTTGCAGATTGATGCCGCCAGAGATCCGGTTGACAGCGCCTATCGTGCCCGTGATGTAAATGTTGAGGTTGTCGGACCAGGGTACACCGATCCCCTTGGCAGCATCCAGGTTCAGGTGCTGGGAGACCAGCAGATCGGTCTCGGCCTTGGTGTTATCGAGGATGGCTCCGTTAGCCGAGCGGATATCGATGGTGTTACCCGCTGTGATGTAGTCGATCCGGACATCGTGGGCCACATCGAGGCGGACATTACGCTCGGCGCGAATCTCCGTGCTCGCATCCTGCATCGTGAGCGAGCCGGATGTCGCAATCTGCCAGGCCTGATCGCGTCCGGCCGTCCACGCCGAAGTCTCGGTAAGACTGATGTCGCCAGAACCCACCGTCACCCGGATATCTTTGACGGCACTTATCTTGGTAACCGATTCGGTCTGGAGATTGCCAGTGCCAATCGTGATGGCAACGTCGTCTCCCGAGAGGGTGGTCGCGCTTCGCAAGATCACCGAACCCTGGCCGACACTCGCGCTCAGGGTCCCGGTCGTCGCGCGTACGGTCGTCGTCGAATCCGGGGCCGTCGCGAGATTGCCTTGGGCGACGCTGAGGTTGACGCCGGTCGCACCCACGAGCGTCGTGCCGCCAGAGAGGCTGAGATCGCCCACGCCGCCGGAACTGATGCCGAGCTGGCCAGCCTGAGCGGAGAAGTTGGTGGTGTTGCTGAGCGCTACCCCTCCCTGCTGCGTCGTAAGCGAAACATTGCCCGCGCCCAGGATGTCGGTGAGACCTGAGGCGCTCACGCCGAGGTCAGAATTGAGCGTCACCGACCCGCCCGACTCGATCACGCTACGCTGAGTAAGTGTCGTCGTGCCCTTGCCAACGGTGAGATGAATGTCGCGACCGGGTTTCAGCACCGTCGCACCGCTCGTTCGCCAGTTGCCCTCGCCGACGGTCAGGCGGATGTCCTGGGAGGCGGTCAGGTTGCTGGCATTGGCAAAGCTCGCGTTACCCGAACCGAGGCTGAGCGTCAGGTCTCCGGGTGTCTGCGCCGAGCCCGCTCGCAAGGTGCTTGCACCCGCCAGCCCTAGCGTTCCCTGACCGGTGACCTCCAGCGTGAGATCGCACGCCGCGCTGACCGAGCTGCTGCCCTGTAACGACAACGCACCTCTGCTGAGGCTGAGCACGGTATTGCCCACGTCAGCCGTGATGGTGGTTGAGTTTTGGGCGCTCAGGCCCGCCTGGCTGCCAGCCACCCGGATCGCAACGCTGTCCGCCTCGACCGTCGTGTTACCGCGTAACGTGACCGACCCGTCAGAGAGCGTCGCGTTGAAGGCACCCGAGGTGGCGCGAAGACTGGTGGTCGCGCCGGTGGCAGTGGTCCACTGCCCTTTTGCCAAGCTGATATCGATTCCTGCAGCAGCGCTCATCGTCGTGATGCCCGCGAGCGCGAGATTACCGGCCGCTGTGCTGCTCAGCTCGATCCGGCCGGTGCGCGCAGTCATGGTGGTAACGCCGCTACTGCTCAACCCGCCGCTGATACCAACCAGAATCGAGCGGTCGGCCTGAATCGTCGTGCTGCCACCCAGTCCCACCTGCCCCTGCGCACGAACCACCACATCGCGAGCCGCAGACAGCGTGCTGCTGCCCAGGCCCGAAAGGCCTCCTGATCCAAGCGTCAGGGTGAGGTCAGCGCCCTGCGCACGAACCGTATTGGTCCCTGCGAAGCTGAGCTCGCCGCTATCGACCTGCAAGGTTGCGTTCTGGCCGGCGAGAACGCTTTGGCCTTGGAGAACCTTGACGGCAGAACCAAACCGGAGATTCAGGTTACCGGTCACCGTGACGGCCCCGAGGTCGGCCCCGTCGCGATCCGTGACCGACGCGTTCTGAGCGCCATCGACGCGCAGCGTCGCAAAGTCATTGCCGGAGTTGGAAAGATCGATATCGCCGCCCGCTTTCAGCACTGAAGTCGCCCCTGTGCCATCGGCGCGCACGAAGGCAGCAGAGCCCGTAACGGCGATACCGCTCAGGTCATTGGATAGCGACAGATCGCCTCCGGCAGTGATCTGGCCCAGAACGAGGTCGCCGCTCGATTGGCCCGCTTCCCCGCGGGCGCCAAGATTCAGCTGGTCGCCGGCCGTCGCAACGCTGACGACCATGCCACCTCGCAGCACGGTGACGCCGAGATCGGCGCCTTCGGACGCGGCAAGCACCTCGCCGACCTGTGCCCGCCCGCCCGCTGCGCCGGTGATCTGCACAAATGCGCCGCCGCTCGTCGCCTGGACGCCACCGATACGCTGCGCATCAACATCGATCGCACCGCCGACAAAGCGTGAGCCGACGCTCGCGCCCTTGAGCTGCGTGAGCGTGCCTTTCTGGACGACGATGTTCTCCTGATTGGCGCCTTCACCGACGGTGTTGTCCACAATCGCGCCGATCTCTGAGACCACTCGCACGTCACCCGCGCTGCCGGCGGTCGCCCCGGTGACGACCATCCGGGCCACCCGCATTTCGCGGTAGGCGTAGAGCTCGGCGTTTCCGGCTGCTGTGACGGTGACGCCGTCGGCCATAGTCACACGTCCGCCGAGCGCCTTGTATGTGACGTCGTCGGCGCTCTGGGACGCACTGATGGTGAGATCACCACTCGTAAGCTCAACCCCCAGGTCACCGGTTATGTTGAGCGCGCCCACCTCGATGGTGCGCTCGGACTGCAGGTAAACGCCCTGGGCGCCGCCGTCGACCCGAGTGAGGCGCCCGATGTTGAGGTTGATATCGCCCGGCACCCCGCCCTCCTGCCCCACAAGGATCTGGACAGTAGAGGTCGTCCCGGTGAGCGCTGCACCATCGAGCAGCATGGTCGGCAGATCCCGTTTAGCCAGGGATCCCCCGAAGGTGACCTCGCCGTTTGAGACCGAGTAAGTCGCGCCGCTGAAACCGAGCGCAAGCAGCGCCTGCCCGATACGCGCGTCCCGGGCCGCGACGGTATCGCTGCTACCGGTGTTCACGGCAATCGCAGAGGTGGTGCGGATCACGCCGTCGACGTTGAGCGATAGATTGAAGGTTCCGCCTGTCGCGCCGCCCAGGTCGACGGTCTGGCGCTCGTCGACCACCGGGATGTCGGTCCCGATTTTTGCCGCGCTGATCTCGAGGCTGGAACTGAGCTGTGTACCCGTGATGTTGGCAAGCTCTGAACTCGATCCGTCGATGATCGCGCCGCCCGCCGTGAGCGTCACGCGGCCCGTGTTGGTCACCAGCCGCGAGAGCGTCATATCCCTGCCGGACTGCAGGATGATGTCGCCCACCGCGGTCAGCACCGCACCATCACTCATTTCAATACTGCCAGACAGCGCCCGCAGCTCGATAGTGTTGGCAGAGAAGCTCTGCGTCACCAACAGGTTGCCCGACAACAGGATCATGTTGAGGCTACCCGAGCCGCTGATCGCATCCGCGCTCAGGGTCGTTGATCCAGCCGAGCCCGTGTAGGCGCTGAATCCCAGCCATGCGCCGGCGCTGTTCGCCGAGCGGGTAATCTGGCTGCCGCGGACATCGAAATTGTTCGTGCTCTCGCCAATCGCGGTGGCGGTCAGTGCGACCGACCCCGCAGTTTCGATGTTCCAACCGCTGACGTTAGGCGGTTCCTGACTCGAGGCATCGCGCAACAATCCGCGAGCGGTGAGATCGACCACCGCATCCGAG
>CAZZKA010000074.1:0-13871 GCA_964654745.1 uncultured Bordetella sp.
GTCCCCCTCGCCCAGAACGCCCAGCCGGATGAAATCCTTTTTCTGACGAGCGATTTGCTCGGTGGCATAGGCCCGTGATTTGGCCTGCACCTGCTCTGCGGGAAGATTTTTTCCGTACTGCTTCTCGATCTGCACTTCGATAGGCATGCCGTGGCAATCCCAGCCTGGCACGTAGCGCGCGTCAAAGCCTGACATGTTGCGGCTCTTGACGATGATGTCTTTAAGTATCTTGTTGACCGCGTGCCCGATATGGATATCACCGTTGGCATAGGGCGGACCGTCGTGCAGTACCCATATTGGCCGCCCTTTGCACACTTCACGAATGCGGCGATAGACACCTTTCTCCTGCCAGGCGGTGGTCCAGCCGGGCTCTCGCTTGGCTAGATCGCCGCGCATCGGGAAAGGGGTGTCTGGCAGATTGAGGGTGTCGCGCCAAGACTGTTTGTCGGGGCTGGGCGTCTTGCCTTCAGGCATCGCGTTCTCTCGTGAGCGTGTCGTCGGAAAAGGGATGGGTGGCGAACCAGGCGCGCGCCGCTTCGGCGTCGCGCGCGATTTGCGCTTTGAGGAGGTCCAGCGAAGCGTAATGGCGCTCCTCGCGCAGTCTGTGCAGGAATTCCACGCTGATGACTTTGCCGTAAACCGACTCGGCGAAGTCGAAGACATGGGTTTCGAGGAGGAGGCGACCGTCGGCTTCGACCGCAGGCCGGGTTCCAAGGCTTGCCACGCCGGCGAGCGGCTTGTCGCGCAGACCGAACACCCGCACGACGAATACGCCGCTGACCGCTGGCCGTTCATAGCTCACCCGGACATTGAGCGTCGGAAAACCCAGGGTGCGGCCGAGCTTTCGGCCGTGAAGTACGTGTCCGCTAAGCTGGTATGAGCGCCCCAGCAACTGCCGCGCGTCGGCGAAACGCCCCTCGCTGAGCGCGGCTCGCACCGACGAACTTGACACCCGCTCGCCTCCGAGTTCAAAGGACTCGGTACGGTCGCAGCCGATGCCCCGATCTTTGCAGAGCGCGGCGAGCATCTCGAAATTGCCCTGCCTGCGATGGCCGAAGTGGAAGTCGTCACCAACCATGACCGACCGGGCGTGTAGCCCCTGGTCGATGATGTTGTCGAAGAAGGCCTGCGCGGGCAGTCCCGCAAGCTGGGCGTCAAAGTGCGCGATGCAGACGCGATCCACGCCCAGGTCGGCGAGCGCTGCGAGCTTGTCGCGTGCCTCCTGAATCCGCGCCGGGGCGAGCGCCGGGTCCCCGGCAAGGCGCGCAAAATACTCTCGCGGGTGCGGCTCGAAGGTGAGCACGCAGGTTGGAACGCTCATGGCGCGCGCCTGCTGCCGAAGGCGCGAGATGACCGCCTGATGTCCGCGGTGGACGCCGTCGAAATTGCCGATGGTGAGCGCGCACGGCGTGCGTCGATCACGGGGTGGCAGACGACGAAAGACCTCCATGGGAATCACTAAAGCAAAACCTTGCATTATAAGACTTTCACCGCCCTCCCGGGAGAGCGGACTGGTATCATCGGGCCATGAAAAAAATCGTCGTGCTCATTTCAGGGCGCGGCTCGAACATGCTGGCGCTCGCCCGGGCGAGCATGTCCCAGGGTTGGCCGGGAAACATTGCGGCAGTGATCTCCGACCGTGCGGACGCGCCGGGTTGCGATGCGGCGCGCGCGTTGGGGCTTGAGGTCGAGATCGTTGCCGCGAGGGATTTCGCCGATAAGTCAGAGTTTTTCGATGTGCTCGGTGCGCGAATCGGCGCTTACCGCCCTGATCTGGTTGCCTTGGCCGGCTTCATGCGCATCCTTCCCGCTTCCCTCACCGATCACTTCTCCGGACGCCTCTTGAATATTCACCCCTCGTTGCTGCCCTCTTTCACCGGATTGCATACGCACCGGCGGGCGCTCGCGGCAGGTGTGCGGGTCCATGGAGCGAGCGTCCACTATGTCATCCCGGAGCTCGACGCGGGGCCCATCGTGGTTCAGGCGGCGGTGCCGGTGCTCGACGGCGATGATGAGGCCACGCTGGCTGCCCGGGTGCTTCGTGCGGAGCATCGGATCTTCCCGCTCGCCGCTCGATGGCATCTCGAAGGGCGGCTCGCCATCGCCGGCGGGCGCGTTCATTTGCGCGATCCCAGGGCGGACGAAGCGCAGTCGCTCTGGCTGCCATGAAGCCGGGAGCGCGCCGGCCTGCGGGTAACCGGCCGAGAGAAAGTCGGCCCGGCGGTGTCCGGTCTGCGCGGCCCAGGCGACGCGAGTCCGCGCAGGCGCTGGTGTTGACAGCGCTCGAGCAGGCGCTGGAATTGCGCGCGCCCGCCGACGCGGTGCTGCGGCAGTTTTTCCGCAGCCACGCGGAACTTGGCCGGCGCGATCGCGGCGTGATCGCCGAAACGGTATTTGACGTTCTTCGGCACCGACGCCGCTACGCCCATTTCGCTGAAGCAGGCGAGGGGCCACTCGCGCTGCGTCTTGCCTGGCTGTCGCTCGACCGACGCCACGATGGCGAGGCCCCGGCGGGATCGGTTCGTGAGGCTGGCGGTAGCGCCGCGCCGCGTCGGGATAAGGCTGATTGGCCGGTGGGGTTGCCGCGCCCCGGCGAGCGCGATCGGGCCTGGCTCGCGCGGGCACGCGCCACGGATCCAGCTACGCTGTCTCCCGCTGTGGCCTTGAGTCTGCCGGACGCCTTGTTCGAAGCGATGTGTCACCGCTTCGGCAAGCAACCCGCCATGGCCTTAGGGCGGGCCTTGCTTGAACCCGCGCCCCTTTGCCTGCGTGCCAATGCCTTGAGGACCGATGCGGGCGCGCTTGTCGAGCGCCTCCGGACGGAGGGTCTGAGCGCGAGCGCTCGCGCCGACGTACCGGGCGCTGTCGAGGTTGCGGGGCACCCGGCGATCGAGCGTAGCGCCGCTTTTGCTGCGGGCGATTTTGAAGTCCAGGACGCAGGCAGCCAGCTTTTGGCGCTACTCGTCGGTGCGCGGCGCGGCCAGGCAGTGGTCGATTTTTGCGCCGGGGCAGGGGGAAAGACCCTGGCGCTCGCCGCGGCCATGCAATCCACCGGCCAGGTTTTCGCATGCGACGTCTCGCTCGCCCGGCTGCAGCGGCTGCGGCCGCGCTTGCTGCGCAGCGGCGCGAGCAACGTTCAACCCTTCGCGTTCGACAGCGTGTCAGATCCGAAACTCGGTCGGCTGGCCGGGCGGGCGGATGCGGTGCTGGTCGACGCGCCGTGCACCGGAACCGGAACCTTGCGCCGCAATCCGGATCTCAAGTGGCGGACCGGTGTGTCAGACCTGCAACGCCTGGTCGCTGAGCAGCGCGCGATCCTCAGGGCGGCAGCCCGCCTGGTAAAGCCGGGGGGATTGCTGGTCTACGCGACCTGCAGCCTGCTCGCCGAAGAAAACGAAGCCCAGGCGGAGTGGTTCGAAGCGAACTTTCCCCGCTTTGAGCGGGAGGACGCGGCGGTGGCCTTGGCCGCCGCTGGCGCCTCCCTACCCGCGAATGCTTTCCGTGAGTGTGCACTCGCTATCCTTCCCAGTCTCCACAATACCGATGCCTTTTACGGAATACGCTGGCGTTTGACCGGAAAACCCGGCGAAAAGCGTGCGGATGACGGCGTGAAGGGATAAAATTACTTTCTAAGCCCGTCGAGGGAGAGGTGTTTTGATCGATTCCCTTTTGCATTTTCTGGACCAGGGTCTGCTGGGCGCGAGCGCCTGGCAGGTGGTCATTTTTACACTCGCCGTCACCCACATCACGATTGCCGGGGTTACGGTATTTCTGCATCGATGCCAGGCGCACCGGGCGCTCGACCTGCATCCGATCGTTTCGCACTTCTTTCGGTTCTGGCTCTGGCTGACCACCGGCATGGTGACCAAGGAGTGGGCAGCGATTCACCGCAAGCACCATGCCAAGTGCGAGGGCAGCGAGGACCCGCACAGCCCGGTCAGGTTCGGTCTGCGCAAGGTTTTGCTGGAGGGCGCCGAACTTTATCGGGCAGAGGCGGGCAACCGCGAGACCCTCGACAAGTACGGCCACGGCACGCCGGATGACTGGATCGAGCGCCATTTGTACTCGCGCTTTCCGTATGCCGGCGTTCTGGTCATGCTGACCATCGACGTCGCCCTCTTCGGCGTCATTGGTCTCACCGTCTACGGCATCCAGATGTTATGGATTCCGATCTTTGCCGCCGGCGTCATCAACGGCCTGGGTCACGCTCGTGGTTATCGCAATTTCGACTGCCCGGACGCCAGTACCAATATTGTCCCCTGGGGGATCCTGATTGGCGGCGAGGAATTGCACAACAACCATCACGCGTTCCCGACTTCGGCGCGCCTGTCCAACAAGTGGTATGAGTTCGATATTGGTTGGCTGTATATCCGCGTCTTTTCCATGCTCGGATTGGCTCGGGTCAAGAAAATCGCTCCGACCCCCCGTCTTGCCGCCGTCCGACCGAGCATCGACCTTGACGCCCTGCAGGCCGTCATTGCCCATCGCTACGATGTGATGCAGCAGTTCGCGCAGTCGTTGCGCAGAGCATGCGTTGAGGAAGCTCAGCGCCTGTCGCAGTTGCGACGGCCTGAATGGCAACTGCTCAAGGCGGCGCGTCACTGGCTTCCGCTCGAGGCGGGACGAACGGCTGGAGATCAGCGGGCTGATCTCCAGCAGGTGCTCGCGGTGAGCGAGCGCCTGAGCGTTCTTGTTGAGATGCGTCAGGAACTCGGCGCGATCTGGGAGCGTTCCAACCGCTCTGGAGAGCAGCTGGTGGGGATGCTGCAGCAGTGGTGCCAGCGCGCGGACGCGAGCGGCATTCCGGCCTTGCGAGCCCTGTCTCTACGGCTGCGTTCCTACGCCGCGGCCTGAGCCCACCGCCGATGGCGGCCTGACTAGCGGCCCACCAAAACAAAAGCCCGCCTAGGAACCCAGGCGGGCTTTTTTGCGACCGCTCCGAACGCGGAACAGCCGGGCGGCCGCCCGGCTCGGGCAGCCTTTATTTGATCTTGGTCTCTTTGTAGACCACATGCTTGCGGGCGACGGGATCGAACTTCTTGATCTCCATCTTTTCCGGCATGGTGCGTTTGTTCTTGGTGGTCGTGTAAAAGTGGCCGGTACCGGCGGACGACTCGAGTTTGATTTTTTCACGCATAGCAGCAGTCTTTCAAATCACATTCAGGTCAGGGGGAGCCCCTGTGGAGCGTTGATGGCGCAGGACCCTAGGGAGTCCCGGTACAGACCTCAGTCAGCTGACGGGGTCGTCAGACCGCTTCGCCCCTGGCGCGAAGATCAGCCACCACCTCGTCGATGCCTTTTTTATCAATAAGGCGAAGACCTGCATTGGACAGACGAAGCCTTACCCAGCGCTTTTCACCCTCCAGCCAGAAACGGCGGTTTTGCAGGTTGGGCAGAAAACGGCGCTTTGTCTTGTTGTTGGCGTGCGAAACGTTGTTGCCGACCATCGGCGCCTTGCCGGTCACTTGGCATACTCGAGCCATGATGTCCTCGAATTCCGTCTTGGTTAAACCGTCTTGGTTAAATCGACTTCAACCATCTTTTTGCTGCAGAACCCGAAAGTATATCTGCGGAACCCGGCGGAGGGCAAATTTCCGGGCCCTGCACGGCTAAAAGCCCTGGTTTCGGCAGCCTCAGTCGTATTTCCGAGTCGCTACCGCGTTTTTGCGGATGAAGTCCCAGTCGTAGGTGACGCCCAGGCCTGGCCCGTCGGGCACCGAGACGCAACCATCCGGGCCGCAACAGTCCAGCTGGTCCGTGTAGCCGCAGGTGTAGACCGGAGCGACCATGTTGGGGCAGTCCGGACCGACCAGCGCGAGTTCGTAGTAATTGGAGTTACGCATCGCCGACATCAGGTGCCGGTGGGCGGGGCCACAGGCGTGGACCTCGACATCGAGCCCGAGCGACTCTCCGAGATGCGCTATCCGAAGCGAGCCGGTGATCCCGTGGTCGTATTCCGGGTCAACGCGGACAAAATCGGTGCCGCCTGCGATGATGAAGTCGGCCTTGGGTTCGATGCCCCGCACATATTCGGTGATCAGGAGCGGAGTCTTGATCATGGTTCGCAGCTTCGCATGCATGAAGGCCGACTTGCCATTGTCGCGCATCGGGTCTTCGTACCAAAAGTAATTGCCCTCGTCGCAGGCGCGCCCGACATAAAGCGCATCGGCGAATTTCCGCAGTTGATTCGCGGGGTCGAGCATCAAGGTCATGCGGTCCCCGACCGATCTCGCGACATGCAGAACATTTTCAGCCTCGCGTTTGGCATCGCCCTCGTTCCAGCCGTGAATTTTGTAGGCGCGATAGCCAAGCGCGTAGCAATGTTCGGCAAACTCGGCATAGGCCTCCTTGCAGTGCAATCCACCTTCATCATCGCCAAGATAGGTCGAGGCATAGACGGGCAGACGCTTGCGATAGCCGCCGAGGAGCTCGGAGATCGAGGCCTGGTATTTTTTACCGGCCAGGTCCCAGAGCGCGATATCGAGCGGCCCATGCCCCATGCCCGACCATTGGCGGATTTCGCGCTTGAGATCATCAAAAATTTCCTCACGCGCCATCGCGTCGCGCCCGACAAGGAACGGCGCAAGCATATCCATTTCGCCCCGGGTGGCAGGGCTAGCAACCCAGTTGGTCACATATTCTCCGCGCAAACCGTCGTCGGTCGTGATCGCGATCGCATTCTTGGTTACGCGGATCGATGAGCCGCGCTTGAATGTGACGAGCTGACCCACACCGACCCGGGTCTTGTTAGGCGAGTCGAATTGGAAGTCGATGATTTCGACGGATTTGATGCGGCTCATGCCGGACCTCGTTGGGAAGAAACCGATCAGGGACCCAGAACCTCGGGCAGGGCCAGGGAGAGCGCCGGCCAGTAGGTGATCAGCGCCAGCGCAACGAGCAACCCGGCAAGCAGTGGCCAGATCTCGCGTACCAACGCTCCCAACGGGACCTTGGCGATTGTCATCGAAACGAAAAGCAGAACGCCCACTGGGGGGGTGAGCTGACCGATTACGAGATTTACGAGCAGTACGATACCGAAGTGCACGAGGTCGATTTGAAGCTGGGTGAGAAGCGGGATCAGGATCGGGACCAGGATAATCATGATCGCGATGGTTTCCATGAACATCCCAACGACCAGCAGCGCGAGGTTAAGGATCAGTAAGACAACCCAGGGCTCGGTGCTGATCGACTTGATCGTGGCGACGACCATCTGTGGGGCCTGCTCGATGCCAAGGATCCAGCTGAAGGGCGCTGCCGCGCCCGCGATGATGAGGATAACTCCGGTTTCGCGAGCGGTATTACGCAAAATCGTTGGGATGCTGCGCCAGTTGAGGGTGCGGTAGACGAGCGTACCGACGAGCAGCGAGTAGAGGGCGGCAACTGCCGCGATTTCGGTGGCGGTGACCGCGCCTAGCCTGAAGCCGATCAGGATGATGACAGGCATCAGGAGGGCCCAGATTGCTTCGCGAAAGGATCGCCAAAGCACGGCAAACGAAAACGCCCCCGACGTCGGATAGCCCCGCTGCCGAGCAAGCAGCGCGATGACGGCCGCCATCGACAGCGCCATCACCAGACCCGGCACGATGCCCGCGATAAACAGCTTGCCGAGCGAGACGTTAGCCTGCCAGGCGTAGAGCACCATCAGGATCGAAGGTGGGATGATGGGGCCGAGCGTTCCTGCGCTCGCTGCCAGCGCAGCGCCGAACGCCCGACCATAGCCTGCCTGCTCAAGTTGCGGCACCAGTACCCGGGTGGTGGCGGCCGTGTCTGCGACCGATGAGCCTGAAATACCGGAGAGAAATACATTACCCACGATTGCCGACTGGGCAAGACCGCCGCGAATGTGACCGACAATGGCGCGGGTAAAGGCGAAGAGGCGCTCGCTGATTCCGGATTCGTTCATCAGCGATCCGGCAAGCGTGAACAGCGGTACCGCAAGAAGCGGAAAGGACTGCAATCCCGCAAATACCCGCTGCGCCACGATGGTGAGCGGGATATCTTCTGTCCAGATGACCACGCCGGCTGAGGCGATCATTGCGATCGCGATGGGAGTTCCGACCGCGAGCAGCGCTACAAAAAGCACGAGAAGAAGCGTCACTGGAGGCCCGCTCCATCCGACGGGTTGGCTCGCTGATTTCCTCCAGCCATGAGTTCAGTCACCTGCCGAGGTGAGGTCTTGGGGCCACAGGGTTTCGCCGAGGCCGTGTTCCAGTGCGTGGCTGATTACATGGATGGCGGCAAGCGCCGCACTCACCGGAATCGCCGAGGCCGCCCAAGCGGCCGAAATTCGCATCATCGGTGTTTGGGTGTGGAGCAGTGAATAAGCCTGTTGCCCGCCAAACCATGCGAGGGCGATCAGGGTGATCAGCGTTGCGGCGACGGCGATGGCTCCAAGGAACCATCGGCCGGAGGGCGGCAACAGCATGATCAGCGCGTCGATTCGGATATGCATCCGACGTTGCATACCGCTCGAAAACCCTATGAAGAGCATCCAGCTAAAAACGATGATGATGAATTCTTCGGTCCATGTGAGCGGGTCAGCCAGCACATAGCGAAAGAACACCGCCGCGACGACCAGCACGGCGATGACACCGTGTGAAACCGAGAGGAACAGGTCCTCCGCATGCGAAAGTGCGCTGTTCGCCCGGGCGAGGATGGCTTGCGGCTGATTCACCAGGCTGCCCGGTAAGTCCCTGGGTTCACAGGTTTCAATTACCCCGAACCGCGCGGATCTCTGCTCGGAGTCGGTTCCAGTTGTCGTCGCCCCAGCGTTTGGCGAGATTGGCGTAGGCGGAATCGACCTTGGCCTGAAATGCGTTGCGGTCGGGCTCGTCGATGATTTTTATGCGGCCCGACTTACGGATTTCTTCCAGCATCGACTGCTCTCTGCCCTGTTGCAGCGTGGTGTTTTTTGCTGAGACCGCATTGGCCTCTTCGATCAGAATCTGCTGGTTTGCAGGCGATAGCTTGGCCAGCGAGTTTTTGTTGATGACGATGGTGTTGTTCTGCAGCATGTGACGCGACATGGTGAGCACACCCTGCACCTCATAAAACTTACGCGCGAAGATCGTCGGGATCGGATTCTCCTGTCCGTCGACCGTCTTTTGCTGCAGCGCGGTGTAAACCTCTCCGAAGGGAATAGGAGTGGGGGCGGCACCGAAGGCTCGCACCATCTCCACCCAGATCGGGCTCTCGGGTACTCGGACCTTCAGCCCCGCCATGTCCTCGGGTTTGCGGACTTCGCGGTTGGTGAAGGTGAAATTGCGCCAGCCCCAGTAGAAGATTCTCGTGAGTGGAACAATATTGTGCTTGTCGGCCATCTCGGCCCAGATCGGATCGAAGGCCTTGCCGCGAAGCACGGTCTCGGCTTCTTTCCAGTCGCGCCAGAGAAAGGGACCGCTGGGCATTTCCATCGCCGGAACCAGCGATGACATCACAGGCATGCTGGGCGCGGAGATGTCGAGGGCCCCGCTTTTGACCTGCTGGACGAGGTCAGCCTCCTTGCCCAGCTGCTCAGAAGGAAAGACCCGAATTGTGACCGCGCCGTTGCTACGTGATTTCACCCGCTCGGCGAACTCATTGAACATGTCGTGCGCGATCTCGCCAGGCGAGTTGGCATGACCGAAGCGAAGATTCTGCGCGTCAGACTGCGCGGAAAAGACTAATGCCGCCGCTCCAAACACGACAGCCGACAGATAACGGATCGGCGTTCTCATGGTGCCTCCCTGATTTTGGTGTTTTTGATCCTGCGCCCAATCGTAGCCCCGCGCACGGGTGAGCACAAGTCGACCAGCCGGGGCTCGAACCCCTTTCCTTCATCAATCCTTCATCGAACTGACGCCGAACGGTAACGGACCGTCCGCAGACTCGTCTTGCCGTCAGGTGGCAGCTATCCGTCGAAAGCGGTGATCGCTTGTGCGCGGAGGATGCCGATCTGATCGCGCACGTGAACCGACCTAACGACCAGGAGTTCTCATGTCTGATCTTGATCCGAATCCGTCGATTGAATTTGAAACAATCCTGCAGCGGGCGATGGCGGCCCCCTCGAGGAGACAGGTCCTCAAGGGCGGGCTTGGCTTATCTGCCCTGTCTTTTCTCGGTCTGGCTGGTTGCGGGAGCGCCGAAGTGACCCGAGGGTCCGGTACGCCACTGGCGGCCGCTCTAAATTTTTCGGCGACACCGCTCAATCAGTCTTTCGACGGGGTCAGCGTCTCCAACGGCTACAAGGTCGAATTACTTTTCAAGCTCGGTGACCCGATCAACCGCGCGACCCCGGCCTACCTGAACAACGGTACCGAAACCTCGACGTCGTTTGATTTTCGCGCTGGTGATCATCACGACGGGATGTACTTCTTTGGCATGAACAGCAACGGCAAATGGGATAAAACGGTGTCGGATCGAGGGCTGTTGTGCATCAATCACGAGGCCATCACACCGCTTTTTCTTCACGCCAACGGCCCCTCGCCCTCTGATGCAAGCGGCCGCCCGAGTGGCAACCGAACCGTTGCCGATGAGGTGCAGAAGGAGTTCCGGTTACACGGCGTGAGCGTTGTGGAAGTTGTGAAGTCGAACGGATCTTTTCAGATCAACCTCGACTCTGCGTTCAACCGCCGCATCACCACACTCACCGACATGGAAATCAGCGGACCACTCCGCGGCCACGAACTTCTCAAGACTAAGTATTCGCCGACTGGCGTCAAGACCCGTGGCACCGTCAACAACTGCGCCTCGGGCTACACGCCTTGGGGGACGTATCTGACCTGTGAAGAAAACTGGAACGGCTACTTCCGGCGCCAGAACACGACCAACCGCAGCGCCAGCGAAAAGGCCTCCGAACTGCGCTACGGGGTCACGAGCACGAGCGGTCGTGAGCGCTGGGCGTCCGCCGGTTCCGACGATGTGTACGCGCGGTGGGATATCACGCATTCGGGTGCAGCCAATGCCGACGCTGACTATCGCTACGCGGCGAACACCTATGGTTTCAATGTCGAGATCGACCCCTTCGCGCCTGGCAGCACTCCAAAGAAACGCAGTGCCATGGGGCGGTTTGCTCACGAAGGCGCCTGGGTCGCGCCTGTTGCTGCCGGAAAGCCGGTTGTCTTTTATATGGGCTGCGATGCGCGCGGCGAGTACATTTACAAGTTTGTTTCGACAGCGCTTTGGGATCCAGCCGATATCAACGGCGGGCTCGCCAAAGGCGACAAGTATCTGGACTCCGGCAAGCTCTATGCTGCGAAGTTCAACAGTGACTTCACCGGCGAGTGGTTGGAACTGTCTGGCCTCACCGGGACGCAAGCGGTCGGCGCAGAGACTTTCACCTTTGGCGATGCGTCGGATCCGTACCTCAATACGCGTCTGTCGGCCGACAAGAAAGGTGCGACCAAGATGGATCGCCCGGAATGGGGTGCGGTCAATCCGGCCAACGGCGAGGTCTACATGACGCTCACCAACAACTCGCAGCGCACGGTATCGACCACCGATGCTGCTAATCCGAGGTCTTACAAGGACAACGCAGCCGATGCGTCGACGGGCAATGCAAACGGGCACATCATTCGCTGGCGCGAAGCGGGTAGCGACCCTGCTGCAACAAGCTTTGCATGGGACATTTATGTGTTCGGTGCTGAAACCGATGATCTCAGCAATCCGAATGTGAACTTGTCGGGCCTTACGGCAGATAACCTGCTGTCAAGCCCCGATGGCCTGTGGTTCTCCGAGAAAACCGGCATTCTCTACATTCAGACCGACGACGGCGCCTTTGTGAACGAGACTGATGGCAAGGGCAGCACCTGCATGCTCCTCGCGGCCATTCCCGGTACGGTCGGAGATGGCAGCACTGCATCGGTGACAAACACGCTTGGCGCAGATACCAAAACGGTCTCGACCAAAGTTGGCAAGGTGGGCCAGCTCAAGCGGCTGCTGACCGGTCCGATCGACTGCGAGATCACCGGGATCACCGAGAGCTATGACGGCAAGGCTTTCGTCATCAACATCCAGCATCCGGGCGAGGACACGCCCCTGGCTGCCTTGGCGGCGCCCCGCAGCAGTTGGCCCTACGCCGACACCGGGACGGGAAATCCGGCCAACGTCGCGACGGCCAAGAGCGCGAGGCCACGCTCAGCCACTATCGTGCTGACGCGCACCGATGGTGGCGTGATAGGCATCTGAAGCGAGCCAAGGGCGCGAGCCCGTGCCCGACCCGCCAGGCGCGGGTCGGGTGACCGCGGTCTTGCAGCGACCGGTCAGGTGGCCGCGCCAATCGGGTGTGACAACGCGGGCCTCGCGCGAGTGCGCGGCTGTCGCCTCAGATGAGCTGCGCCTCGGCGAAGGAGAAACTGCGGTTGCCGGCGATGACGACATGGTCGAGCACGGCAATGTCAAGCACTCGGAGCGCCTCAGTGATGCCCTGGGTCAGGTGCCGGTCAGCGGCGCTAGGCTCAGCAATGCCCGACGGATGATTGTGGGCGACGATGATCGACGTTGCGCACAATTCGAGCGCCTTTTTGGCGATTTCGCGGGGGTAGACGAATGTCTGGGCAACGCCGCCCTGGAACATCTCCTCCGCGCGAATCAGGCGATTTTGGGCGTTGAGAAACAGCACCACAAAGCATTCTCGGTGGCGCTCGCCCAACCATAGTGCAAGGAAATCCCGCAGGGCCGCAGGACTCCCGATAACCGGCAACTCGGCGAGGGCTTCGGCCAGGCAGCGTCGCGATAGCTCTACCGCAGCTTGCAGTACGGCGCTGTCGCGCGAGGCGCGAGGCCAACCGCCACAGCGCGGCGGCGGGGGCTCGGGACGCAGTCTGCAGGCGGCCCGGAGAGACCCGCCGTGGCGACGCAATAGGCGTAGCGCCTGCGCGGCGGGGCCCGCGCGGCGGGATGAGGGGTGCAGCAGGATGCTCAGCAGCTCTGCATCCGATAGCGACTGCGCGCCTTCGGTGAGCAGACGCCCGGCCGGAGTCGCCGTGGGGTGCGTCGGGTTTATCGTCGCTGTCCCGGGAAAAGAGCGCCCGGTCGAGGTCCTTGCCGAACCCGGTCGCAGAGAAGAAAACAGAGCTGAACGAGACATGCCGGCATCCTTTAAACTTGTCTGATGAATCCGCCTGATCCCGCGCATGGTGATGCGCAAGCTGCTGCCCAGATCAACCCGCCGCACAACTCCCCAGCGGGGCTGTTGGCGGGTCCCGGTTCGCATCTCACTCTTCATTACCGTTTGCGCTTGGCCAGCCGCGAGGCTGACGTGATCAGTACTTTCGGCGGCAAGCCCGCTACGCTCCAGCTAGGAATCGGCCAACTGGCTGAACCGCTCGAGCGATGCCTGATCGGGCTCACCGATGGCGACCGGCGCAGTTTTCGGCTCGCCGAGGGTGAGGCGTTCGGTCCACGCAATCCGGAGCTGGTGCAGCGGCTGTCGCGGGCGACCTTCGACTCCCACATCACGCCCGGTACCGAGTACGAACCCGGCGACTTGGTCGAGTTGCCGGCACCCGACGGAGGCCGCTACGCCGGCGTGGTCAAGGCGATCAATGACCAGTATGTGCTGTTCGATTTCAACCATCCGCTCGCAGGTCAGGCGCTCGACTTTGACGTCGAGATCCTGGGCGTGCTTTAGAGGGGGTTTTATGGATGTGGTGTTGGCTCAACCCCGCGGCTTTTGTGCCGGCGTCGACCGCGCGATCGAGATCGTCGAGCGCGCGCTGGCGAGCTTTGGCGGACCGGTGTACGTCCGCCACGAGATCGTCCACAACGATCATGTGGTGAGCGAACTGCGCGGCAAGGGCGCGGTCTTCGTCGAGTCGATTGATGATGTGCCCGATGGCGCGGTGCTGATCTTTTCGGCGCACGGCGTGTCGCGCGCAGTAAGGTCAGGCGCC
>CAZZKA010000075.1:0-13670 GCA_964654745.1 uncultured Bordetella sp.
AGCCAACCGCCCCGACCGCGCGAAGCGCGGCAATAGCCTCCGTGGACATGCCAAGTTCCGACAGCAGCGCGTCAGTGTGTTCACCGGCTTGCGGCGGATGTTGTCGCACGCCCAGCCGCTCGCCCGACATGGCGAGAGGTAAAAGCGCGGCCTTTACCGTCTCGCCGGCCCGTGCTCCATCGGTGAGGCGAACCTCGGCCAGTCCGCCCGTGGCAGCCAGATGCGGATCGTCAAACAGCTGCTCAGGACGCACGATGGGCGCATACGGCAGTCCCGCCCTTTCAAAAATGTCCGCCAGCTCCGAGGCACGAAACTGCCTGAGCCGGGCGCGCAGATCCGGAATCAGCGTAGACCGCGATCTCACGCGCGCATTGTTGTCGGCATAGCGCGGATCGGCTTTCAGATCCGGAAAGTCGAGCACTCTGCAAAAAGTATCCCACTGCGGGTCACTCACTGCAGCGAGAAAAATCTGTTCTCCGTCCTGAACCGTAAACACATCATAAACGGCCCAGGCGGAGATGCGATTGGGCATGGGCTCGGCAGCCACCCCAGTCACCGCAAACTGCAGCATGTGCTGCCCGACCAGAAATACATTGTTCTCGAAAAGCGCCGACTGGATCTCCTGGCCACGCCCCGTAATGCCCCGCTCGATCAACGCACCCATCACGCCTATCGCGCCGAACATGCCGCCCATGATGTCGTTAACACTTGTACCGGCGCGCAGAGGGTCGCCTGGCCGCCCTGTCATATAGGCCAGTCCACCCATCATCTGCACCACCTCATCGAGCGCTGTTCGGTGTTCGTAAGGCCCCGGCAGAAACCCCTTTAGACTCGCATAAATGAGCCGCGGGTTGTCAGCAGACAGACTCGCGAAGTCGAGCCCGTACTTGACCATTGACCCGGGCTTGAAATTTTCTGCGACGACATCGGCCGTTGCGCAGAGGCGTCGAGCAACCTCAGCTCCTTCAGGGCGCTGCAGATTGATACGTATGCTCCGCTTGTTACGGTTAAACATCGGGAAAAACCCCGCTCCTGAACCGAGCAGATGCCGGGTACGGTCACCCTCGATCGGCTCGACCTTTATCACCTCGGCACCCAGGTCGGCGAGCACCATCCCGCAGGTTGGCCCCATCACCATGTGGGTGAACTCGATGACTCTGAGACCTTCAAGCGGCAGGCGGCGGAAAGCCATGATCTCGTTGCGGAAACCTGTGGTCGGCTTAAGCAGGCATTATCAATGCCAGACGAGTCTAGCGCGAGGGGTAGCTGACTCCCAGCCCCTCGCGAGCGTCCTGCTGTATCCCGTATTGGGCGAAAGGGTAGCGAAAGCCGTTACGGGAGAGCGAGCGCATCCCTTCGATCGCAGCGTGTAGTCGTTCGGGTGGTAGCGCCATCAGCATTTCGTCATCCAGCACACCGCCATATCGGCGTTCAGCGAAACATGGGATCGAGAGGCTGGGTTCTCCTGTCTTGAGCGCCCTACCCCAGGAGTCCGCGCATGCGGACTCACCCACCACCGACCAGTCAAAACGCTTATACCCCGACCATTGCAGGCCGTTGATGAAGTACATCATCGCGCCTGGGGTCGCATAAAACAGCGCAATATCCGGAGGCTCGAGCCGACCGGCAGCAAGCGGAGAGACCGCAAGTGCCTGATACCGGCCATCATCCACGCAATGCATCGCCGCCTGATGCGCGACTGCGTCGGCAGCGTGCATGTACCAGACGCCCACCATTTGCTCGCCGGAGCGCCAGGTTGCGTCCTTGGCGTTGCCAAGGCCCACTACGGCCCGGCACTGCGCACCCGCGAGGTCGTCCGCAGTGATACCGACCGTCCAACCCAGGCGGGCAGCCTGAGCGACCACCTGATCAAGTGTATGAATGGCCTTGGGTCGGCGAATACGGTGGATACTCTCCATATCTTCGCGCCGTTCAAACAGCTTCATGCCGAACGGCGGGCAGCGCAAGCGCAGGAGGCGCTCGAGTTCGCCAGAAAGCGTAGCCAGGTCGTGACCCATCATCTGTCCCCTGTTGCGATGTCAAACCGCCCGGCGGTAACCACTAGCCATCGCCAAGGCAGCCACCAGTTGCATCCCACCGGTGAGCGCGAGCCCCCAGCTGTAGCCGTCGGGATGCCAGCCCCCGGCCGCGGTCCGCGGCCACAGGTCAAGGATCCAGCCAATCGCCGTTTGCACAAGAAACGCGAGCCCTAGCGACAGCGTGTTGACCGCGGTGGAGATTCGCCCCGTCTGATCGGCTGGGAACATCTGACCGATCGCCACATAGCCTGCGGGGCCGGCTGATCCAAAGAACGCCGCAGCAAGCCAGAGGCTCATGATCAGACCGTAATGGGTGGGTTGGGTGAGCAGTACGGCCTGCACGACGACCATCATTCCCATCGCGACGATCGGGACGATGAAGGGGTGCATGTTGGCGCGCTTGGCACGACTCGTCAGATTGCCGGTCACGATACTGCCCGTCACCATCGCAAGCGTATAAAAGAACAGAAGGCCCGCGCGCCCGGGCCCGTCGATGTTAGCGACATCGCGAAGCCAGGGACCCGCCCACAGTCCCAGATAGACAAAGTTGAACATGGAAAGTGTGCCAACTGCGGGTGCGTAACGCCAGAACAGCGGCGATCGCAAAATCTGCAGGGTCACTGCAATGTCCTGGAGTAAGCCCGGCCCAGGACCCGAGTCTCGCGCCTTATCCGGCACGGAAAGAAATATCCACAGGGCTACGCCCAGAGCCATAGCCCCCAGTATTCCGAAAACCGCTCGCCATCCCAAAAAGGGAAGAGCTGCCTGCACGGGGGCGGTGGTGAGCGTACTACCCAGCGATCCGATCGCCATCGCGAGACCAGTGAGGTTAGCCACGCGGTCGCGCGAAAACCAGTCGGCGTGCGCCTTGATTACCGCCATCAGGCCTGCCGAGATACCGACACCCAGCATGACCCGGGCAATTGCCAGACCGGTGAACGAGGGCGACAGGGCAAAGGTGAAAAAACCCAGCGCGGTAAGAGACATCAACGCCGTCTGCGTACGCCTGGCCCCGAATTTATCAAGGGCGATCCCGAGCGGCAGCTGACTCGCCGCATACGCGGCAAAAAGGCAGGCCGCGAGAATGCCGAGTTCGCTTGCCGACAGGGCATACTCGACCGCGAGCACCGGCCCTACGACAGCCATCACCGTGCGCGCCGACTGGTTGATGAAATTGGCTGCAGCCAACGGGAGCGTGACCCGGGCGAACGTGCTCATGAATTATGGTATCTGCGCCCTGGCAGTCGGTTGGTCCAAACATCGGTGTCGGGACAATACCCGCTCTGAGACCTTCGTGCACGGCGTCTGGCACAACCTGAAACCCTGCAAAGCATCAAACCCGAGGCCCCTGTACCATCCAGTTACTTATCTGAAGGAATAGTTCCCCATGAACAATGCTTTGATACGCAGCGCGCTGGCCGTTTTGCTCGCCATCGGGTGCGTCGTCGGCGCAAGCGCGCAAGGTTTTCCCAACCGCCCGGTCCGTATTGTTGTTCCCTACGCCCCCGGCGGCGGTACCGACATCATCAGCCGGCAACTCGCCCAGAAACTGGGCGAAGCCTGGGGTCAGAGCGTGCTAGTCGAAAATCGCCCGGGCGCCAATGGCATCGTCGGCACCGACGCAGTCCTGAAGTCGCCACCCGATGGTCACAATCTGGTTGTCGTTGTGGGTGCACACGTCATCAACGGCAGCCTGCAGAAAGCCATGCCGTTTGACCCGGTGGCAGACGTATCGGCAGTCACCCTGCTCGCCACGTCGCCGTGGGTCGTGGTCGTGACCCCGTCGGTACCGGCTGGCAACCTCAAGGAATTCATAGAGTACGCGAGAGCCAACCCCGGTAAGCTGCGGTTTGGCAGTTCGGAGCCTTCCTCTCGGCTCGCCGGCGAACAATTCAAACAACAAGCCGGCGTTGACCTGACCCATGTGGCGTACAAGGGCGGTTCGATGATCATGACCGACATGCTCGGTGGTCATATCGAAGCCGGGTTCACCAGTACGCTTACCGTCCTGCAGCACTACAAGTCCGGCAAGCTCAAGGTGCTCGCTGTTGCCGGCCGCACGCGCCACCCGTCGATGCCCGATGTGCCCACGGCCGTGGAGGCTGGGCTGCCCGCCTACGAGACTTACGCCTGGTACGGCATGTACACGGGAAAAAACGTCCCCGCAGAGATCGTTCTGAAGATCCAGCAGGACATAGCCCGGATCGTCAGGCTTCCCGACATGCGCGAGAAACTCAATCAATTCGGTGCTGAACCGGTAGCCAATTCGCCCCAGGAGTTCGCCACCTTCACCCGCGCCGAGTTCGACAAATACGCCCGTCTCATCCGACAGGCGGGCATTCAGGCTGAATGACGCTTATGACAAACCTCCCCGACACCGGGGCCCAAAAATGACTGGTAAGCCTGCAACGCCCTGGATTCAGGCGGTGGTCTCCCGGCCACGCCTGTGCGCATCAATTGCGATCGGTCTTGGCGTCTATTTCCTGGTGGTTCCACGCCTGTCTCTCTCGGAGCTCGAGTGCGGACTAATCTCCTGGAATGTCGCTATCGCAAGCTACCTTGTGCTGATTTCCCTCCTGATGAGGCGCACCGACCCGGAAGAGATGCGCAGGCAGGCGCTCGACCAGGATGCCGGACGCAAAACGGTACTGACACTCGTCATCGCAAGTGTGGCCATCAGTTTTGCGGGGATCGTCTTTGAACTGGTCGACGCGAAAACAATGTTCGGTGCGCCCAAGGCGATACATATTGCACTTACGCTGGCGACCGTTGCGCTCTGCTGGTTTTTTGCGCAGATCATGTTTGCGCAGCACTACGCACATGAATTTTATGAGGCCGTCCTCAAGGGCGAACCCGGCGGCCTGGATTTCCCGGGCGAGCCATCGCCCGACTACACGGATTTTGTTTACTTCGCTTTTTCCATAGGTACCTCGTCACAGACCAGTGATGTCAATGTCACCAGCCGACCTATGCGGCGCCTGACCACCGTGCACAGTTTATTCAGCTTCACCTATAACACCGCATTGATCGCACTCGGTATCAACGTCGCGTCGAGCCTGTTCTGATCGTTCTAGAGCAGGAACCGCGACTGATCGACACCTTCGTCGGTCCAATGAAGTACGGTTGACTCCTCCACCGCGTACCAGTGGTCCGCGTGCGAGTCCAGTGGTTCGGAAGCGATCGTATTGACCGGGTTGACGACCGACTCGCTCGCTCGCGTGCTCGGCATCCCGAAATACAGGCTTGGCGCTTTGCCGTCACTCGAGAGCCGAAACGCCCAGATCGCCTTGCCATCGGTCACGGCAAATGAGGCACGAAAGGGTTCGACCGCGCCGTTTTTCTCCATCATCTCCAAAGCGTACCGGATCGCGCGTCGCATTCCCTCGACCGGGTCTTCCGCAAGGCCATAGCTGAGTGCAAGCAGAAAGAGCGCCTCGCTGTCTGTCGTTCCCTGTCGAAACGGATAAAACTCCGCGGAAATCGCACTTTCTATGTCCTTTCGGCACTGGGTCCAGTTGCCGATCTGCCCGTTGTGCATGAATGCCCAATTTCGCCAGGCGAAGGGATGACAATTGGTGCGCGCGACGGCCGTTCCAGTCGTTGCGCGTACATGCGCGAAAAATCGCCGGGTTTGAACCTGCGCTGCGATCGAGCGCAGGTTGCTGTCGTTCCAGGCCGGGAGGATGTCTTTGAACAAGCCCGGCGCGGTGCGATTTCCGTACCACGCGACGCCAAATCCATCGCCGTTGGTAGTGAACACCGACTCGCGGGCTGACAAACTCTGCCTGACGATAGAAAACTCCTGATGAAACAGCAGGTCTTCCAGAAAAATCTCTGGCCCTGCGTAAGCGATCCATCGGCACATGTCTGACTCCTAGGACATGCCGCAACGGCGCGGCCCAACCTTTTGACGATGCCAGCCTCACCGTACCTGTCGAACCCTACGGTCCCCGATGCTCCCAGGCGATGCTCGGCTTTTCGTTTTGGTGCATCATGCTCCGGTACGGAGCAGTTCGCCATGTTTTTGACCGGGTAACGGATCGCCCTGAACGCAGATCGATGGCATGTGGTTTGCTGCCCTGCGAACCGTACCTTGACCCCCACGGGATCGAATCCCGTTTTACAGGAGAAAAATATGACCCTCACCTCTGCCTCCCGACGCCGGGCGATCGCCTCTGTCTCTGCCGTAACCTCGACGCTCGGATTTCCCTCGATCGTCAGCTCTCAAAACCGTGAAATCGTGATCGGATGCGCGGCCAGTCACCTGACCTTCCTGCGCCCTAATGTCGTGCCGAGCTTTGAGAAAACGCACAAGGTGAAAGTCATCCTCGAGGGCACCCGCTCGCTGACCAACCTGGAAAAAATGGTCAACAACAAGTCCAAGCCTTACCTGTCGGTGGTAATGATGGATGACCCGGTAATGCTGCTCGCCGTCAAAGAGGGCGTAATTGAAAAGATCGCGACGGCCAAGGTTCCCAATATGGCCAACCTCAAGCCTGAGGCCATCCACCAGGACGGGATGTGGGCTAACTACCAGCAGCCCTACACGGGTATCGCGTACAACACCCAGCGGGTTAAGACACCCCCCACTTCCTGGAATGACCTGTGGTCGCCGGCCAACAAAGGCAGGGTCATCATCCCCGGCCTTCAAAATACCGAGGGCCTGTCGACCTTCTTTATGGCCGCCGTACTCGGCTCAGGAAAGCCCGCAAAAGACGCTCAGTACGATACGGACGCGGCATTTCGCAAGCTTCGCGAACTCAAACCCAACCTCCTCACCATCTACTCCCAGATGACCCAGGCTTTCAATCTGCTCGAACAGGGCGAGGCTTGGATGATCGGCGGAGCGCTCAGTTCCTACGCACTGATGCGCAAGAAGGACGGCGCACCGGTCGATATGGTGACGCTGAAAGAGGGTTCGATGGGCATGCCCTCAGGTATCGCCAAAGTCACCAAAGGCCCGCAGCCAGAACTCGCCGATGCCTTCATCGATGCGATGCTCGGTGAGTTCCAAAGCGAATTGGCTACCCTCGCCTATGCGCTGCCTACCAACAAGACCGTCTCTCCCCCGGCAGGCTTTCCCAACGTGCAGATCTTCATCCCCGATTGGGCCAACGTATCGGCCAAGCGCAAGGAATGGGTCGACCGCTGGGACAAGGACATGGCCGTCTGATGGCGGTCGCCAGGGCGGGAACGGGGGAGACCGGGCGCGCGGCAGAGGCGCCCTCCCCCGGCGAAAACCACCGCGGCGCCTATCTGCAACTGCAAGGCGTCTCAAAAGCCTTCCGCGGGACCTCTGTTATCGAGGGGCTGGATTTCTCGATCGCTCGCAACGAGTTCGTCTCCCTGCTGGGCCCCTCGGGCTGCGGCAAGACGACGATGTTGCGGATGATCGCAGGATTGCTCGCGGCTGATCGCGGATCCATTCTTCTGGATGGGGAGGACATCACCCGGATACCACCTCACAGGCGTGGGGTCGGTGTCGTCTTTCAGAACTACGCGCTTTTCCCCCACCTCAGCGTCGAGGAAAACGTAGCCTTTGGTCTGCAGGCCCAAGGATTGCCTCGCGACAGCATCCGGCAGGCCGTTCCGGCGGCTCTCGACCTTGTGCGGATGCGCGATTTCGCGGCTCGGCCGGTGACCGCACTGTCCGGTGGTCAGCAGCAGCGGGTCGCCGTCGCCCGCGCGCTTGCAGTCAAGCCCAAGCTCCTCCTCCTTGACGAACCGCTTTCAGCGCTCGACCGCAAGCTGCGCGAGACGATGCAGATTGAGTTGCGACGTATTTTGCGCGCTCAGGGCATCACCGCTATTTTTGTGACCCATGATCAGGATGAGGCCCTGGTGATGTCCGATCGGATCGCCGTCATGAATGCAGGGCGTATCGAACAGATCGGCACTCCCTCGCAGATCTATGAACACCCGTCAACCGAATTCGTGCTCGAGTTTGTCGGGCTCTCATCGCGCCTGACCGGTAAAGTCGGCTCGGCATCGCAGGGGCAACTGGTTCTCGAGACTGCTGGCGGTAGCCTCAGAGCGCCCGGCGCATTGAATCGAGGCGCCGCCGTCACGATTGCGGTGCGTCCGGAGCACATCGCGCTTGGCGAGCCCGGTCCGGGTGATAACGGGCTCGAACTGCAGTTGGAAGATGTCGTCTATCTGGGGTCCAAGACCCTTTTATACCTCCGGGGCAGTTCCGAGCATGTCCAGGTCACCGTCGAATTGACCGGAAGCGGCGCGATCCCCGCCGTCGGTGACAGGGTCCTGGTGCGCTGGCCGATCGCGCAGACGCTGGTTTTTCCAGGCTGAACACAGCACAGCATGACTGCCGCCGCACAGGACAGAATCGGTCTGCTGGCACTGCCCGCCACCCTCACCATGGTGGCCGCTTTCGCGGTGCCGCTCGCGCTGCTTTTGGTGAGCAGCATCACGACGCCGCAAGGCCTGTCACTTGCCACCTATCGAGAGTTTTTTGCGGACCCGTTCAGCTGGAAAGTCCTGGGCAATACTCTGGAGACGGCGGTCAAAGTCACAGTGGTGGCGCTGGTCATTGGCTACCCGATGGCCTTCGCGTTGGCCCGTTCGAGCGGCTGGATACAGATCGTGCTGCTGATTTCGCTGATCCTGCCCCTTTCCGTAGGCGTGGTGGTCAAGGCGTTTTCCTGGTCCATCCTGCTTCGCTCAAACGGTGTTCTCAATCTGTCTCTTGTAAACCTGGGCATCATCGACCAACCGATACGATTGATCTTTACCGAGATGGGTTTGCTGATCGGAGCGGTCAACGTATTTCTGCCTTTTATGGTCCTGCCGATCTATTCGGTGGTCAAGATGATCGATCGGCGCTATGTCGAGGCCGCAGCAACTCTGGGTTCGAGCCCATGGGACAGCTTTCTCCGGATCACGCTTCCTCTGTCTGTTCCCGGCGTGATCGCTGGGGTGTCCTTTGTATTTTCCATGGCCGTTTCGATGTACGTCATTCCGACGCTGTTGATCGGAGAACGCTACCAGACGCTGTCGACCATCATCGCCAGATCATTTCTTTTCATGCGCGACCGCCCGCGCGGCTCCACGGTCGCTGTCGTACTCCTGCTGATCGCTTTAGCGGTAGTCTTTCTCAGCGCCTGGCTGGCAAGACGCCTGAGGAGGGACGCTTGACTCCGCTCGAACGGGCTACCCGGATCATCGTCTGGACCATCACTGCCTTCGCCGTGCTGTTCCTGCTCGCGCCACTGGTGGTCACCGTCATGGTGTCTTTTTCCTCGTCACCCGTCTTTACCCTTCCCGCCCCCGAGTGGTCGCTACGCTGGTATCAACGAATTCCCCGGCTCGACAGTTTCTGGTCGGCGCTATCGTTGTCGCTGCGCGTGGCGTTCGTGTCCACTCTGATCTCTCTGATCCTCGGCACGCTTGCAGCAATCGCCATTGAGCGCGGCAGTTTCCGGGGGAAAGAAGCGCTCACGACCTTCATGGTGTCGCCACTGATGATGCCTGGGTTGGTGGTGGGCGTTGCAATGGTGCAAATGATGCGGGAGATGGGTCTGCGCGATGCCTTTGCAAGCCTCCTGATCGCGCACATCGTGATCACGCTTCCGTATGTTGTTCGCAATGTCGTCGCTGCGCTCTCGCTCTTTGATTTCAGCCTGATTGATGCGGCGCGTACGCTGGGCTGCTCTTATCCTAGGGCGATAGCGAAAGTGATGGTCCCTGCGCTCGCTCCAGCTTTTCTGACATCGGGGCTGTTCGCGTTCCTCGCTTCAATGGACAATTATCCGATATCGATTTTCCTTGTCGATGCGAGAAACATCACGCTACCGATACAGATTCTGCGCTACCTTGAAGAGACCCCCGATCCGACCATCGCTGCCATCTCGAGTGGTCTGATCCTGCTCACCGTGGTGATACTGTTTATAGCCGACAGGCTCGTCGGTCTGCGCCGAATAGCGGTGTGAAAACGCGCTGGTGCGCTCAGCGAAGGCGATCCGCGTGACCCGCCTACTCAGTCCCGCCCAGATTGAGCAGTACCGCGAGGAGGGCTTCGTCGTGGTCTAGGGCATCCTTGATGAACCGACCCGACAAGCGATGCAGGATGCGCCTTCCGCTCTGGTCGAGCGCTCCCTAAGCGTCATCCACCATGTCCGTACCATTCACGGATCCGCCCAAAATACCTCGGACTCACCAAGAGGACTGCCGCTGTACGAACTGGCTGCGCCAGACGCATAGCCGTTGATGGGTCGCGACGACTGGTTTGGCTTTTCCGAAGTCGCCACCAAAACCGCAGCGGATACCTGAATTTTCACGCGCCCGGCGCCCCGGAGCATCAGGATGATGCGCCCGGGAGCAACGGCACCGCTGCTTACTGCGCGCTCAGACACCCGCCTGCGAGACAAACTTGGTATTCAGATAGGGCTCGATCGCTTCTGATCCACCTTCCGAGCCGTAACCGGAATCCTTGACGCCACCAAACGGAACCTCGGGCAGCGCCAGCCCCAGATGGTTGATGGTCATCATGCCGGCCTCGACTTCGTTGGCAATCGCGTTGGCTGTTTTCGCAGAGCGCGTGAACGCATACGAGGCAAGCCCGAAGGGCAGCCGATTAGCCTCCCTCACCGCATCCTCGAATGTCGTAAAGGGGTTGATGATCGCAAGTGGCCCGAATGGCTCTTCATTCATGGACCTGGCGGAATTGGGCAACTCAGTGACGACCGTGGGTTCAAAGAAGTTACCCTGAGTCCCTATCCTGTGGCCGCCGGTTCGGATCCGGCCGCCCGCCTTCTTCGCATCCTCGACATGCGCGTCCATCGCCGCAGGTCTGCGCGGATTTGCAAGCGTCCCCATGTTGACGCCCTTGTCCAGTCCGTTGCCGACCTTGATTGCCGCGGCGTGCTCGACAAATCGCTCAACGAATTTATTGTAGGCGCCCTCCTGAACCAGAAACCGCGTGGGCGATACGCAGACCTGGCCGGCGTTGCGAAATTTGCCTCCGGCCAGCATCTTGGCTGCCGCATCGATATCAGCATCGTCGAACACGATCACTGGCGCATGACCGCCGAGTTCCATCGTCGAGCGTTTCATGTGTTGCCCGGCGAGCGCTGCCAATTGCTTGCCCACCGGCGTGGATCCGGTAAAGGTGATCTTGCGGATCACCGGGTGAGGGATCAAGTAGTTCGAGATCTCCGCAGGGATGCCGTAAACGAGACCCACCACACCGGGCGGAATTCCGGCGTCCACGAAGCAGCGGATCAGTTCGGCGGGCGACGCCGGTGTCTCCTCAGGGGCCTTGACGATGATCGAGCAGCCCGTGGCGACCGCCGCCGAAAGTTTTCTCACAACCTGGTTTATTGGAAAGTTCCAGGGGGTAAAGGCAGCCACCGGGCCCACCGGCTCGCGTAACACCAACTGGTAAATGCCCGGCGCACGCGCAGGTACGATCCGGCCATAGGCGCGCCTCCCCTCCTCGGCAAACCAGTCGATAAGGTCGGCGCCCGCCAAAACCTCGAGCCGAGCCTCGCTGAGCGGCTTACCCTGCTCCATGGTCATCAGCGTCGCGACCTTGTCCGCCCGCTCGCGGAACAGGTCGGCCGCCTTGCGCATGAGCTTGTAGCGGTCGTACGCGCCGACCTTGCGCCAGGCCTGAAAGCCCTTGGCGGCCGCCTCAAGCGCGCGATCCAGATCGGCCGTGCCCGCATGAGCAACGGTTCCTATGGTCTCACCGGTAGCCGGATTGACAACCGGAAGGGAGCGCTTCGATTCGGCGTCACACCACTGTCCATCGATGAGCAACTGGATATTCGGGTACACGTCAGGGTCTCCAGGGGGGTAATGGGGACGAATCCTAACCCATCGGCACCCGGCTTCGGCTCGGTCGGTGCCGCGCCGGTAACTGAACCGCTACCATACAAGCCGGCACAGCCGTTCGTAACCCCGATGGAGCCCGAAACATGAGTACCGAGCCGTATACGCCACCCAAAGTCTGGACCTGGACCAAACCAAGCGGCGGCCGCTTCGCTAATATCAACCGGCCGGTAGCCGGGGCGACGCACGATAAGGAACTCCCGGTCGGCAGGCACCCCTTCCAGCTCTACTCGCTCGCCACGCCCAACGGCGTCAAGGTAACGGTGATGTTTGAGGAGTTGCTCGCCGCCGGACATCGCGGTGCCGAATACGACGCCTGGCTCATCCGGATCAACGAAGGGGAACAGTTCGGCAGCGGCTTTGTTGCCGTCAACCCGAACTCCAAAATTCCTGCGTTGCTCGACCGCAGCGGACCCGCACCAATCCGGGTGTTTGAGTCGGGAGCAATCCTGCTTCACCTTGCCGAAAAGTTTGGCGCCTTCATCCCTCAGACGCCAGCCGACCGGACGGCATGCCTGTCATGGCTCTTCTGGCAGATGGGCAGCACCCCCTATATCGGCGGAGGCTTCGGACACTTTTATGCCTATGCTCCGGTGAAGATCGAGTATGCGATCGACCGCTTCACGATGGAGACCAAGCGCCTGCTCGACGTTCTCGATCGGCATCTCGCTCAGAGCTCCTTCATGGTGGGCGATCAATACACGATCGCCGATATCGCGCTCTGGCCCTGGTTCAGCGGGCTGATCAAGGGCTCGACCTATGGCGCGGCCGAGTTTCTCCAGGCAGACCAGTACCGCCATGTGAACCGATGGGTCGATACGATCGCAGCGCGTCCCGCGGTTCAAAGAGGCAGAATGGTCAACCGCGTCAGCGGTCCCGCGGCAGAACAGTTACCCGAGCGACATGATGCGAGCGATTTCGACGCAATCAGCGGCAGGGCGGGATGATGGTCAAAGGCACCACCGCGGCGATATCGTCGCAGGCTATCGAAGGCGTCTGGCGGCTGGTCCGAACGCTCGGCTGGAATCAGGCCGGCGAATCCATGCCAGCGCCTTACGGCGCGCACCCGATGGGGCAGCTCTGTCTTCTCCAGGGCCGGATGCTGGCTGCCCTCTGTAACGCCGAGATGGACCTCGAATCCGCCAGCAGGGAATACAATTCCTACGGCGGCGCCTATGTATTTGACGGCACGACGCTCAGCACGCGCGTCGATGTTTCCTCGCGAACAGACTGGATCGGCAGCCTCCAAGTGCGCGAGGCCAGGCTCGACGGCGATTATCTGATCCTGCGCCCACCGCTGCGTGATTATCACGGCGTCACGATGCAGCGCGAGCTGCATTGGGAACGGATCTGGCGCCCCTAATTGCCAGTCCTCGATCTTTGCCCCTGACTTTCACACCAGATTTTCGCCCCAGAAATTTTCCCACTGAGCGCCTCTGTCAGGATCCCACCGATCAGCCATCCCTGAGCTTCCCAACCATGTCATTACCCTTTCCCTCGAAGCTTCCCGCAACCGGAACGACCATCTTTACGGTGATGAGCGCACTGGCGGCAAAACACGGTGCGATCAATCTGTCTCAGGGCTTTCCGGACTATCCGGCGCACCCGGATCTGTTGGGCGGGCTCAACCGCGCGGGCGCCGATGGATTCAACCAATACGCACCCATGACGGGCTTTCCGGTGCTGCGCGCGGCGATCGCGGACAAGATCCGCATGCAGCATGGGCTGGCTATCGACGCCGATAACGAGATCACGGTGACGGCGGGAGCGACACAGGCGATC